>JBBRVS010000103.1:0-18798 GCA_038246645.1 Pyrinomonadales bacterium | reverse complement strand
ACCGGAAATCTCGATTCCAAAAACGGCAATCACATTTTCGATCTGATGACCGATCTGCACAATCGCCACAATGTTTCGCTGATTTTAGTAACTCACGATCAGCATTTAGCCGATAAAGCACAAAGACAGGTGATTTTGAAGGACGGAAAAGTTATTAGTGATGAGTCGAGAGAGTCGAGAGAGTCGAGAGAGTCGAGAGAGTCGAGAGAGTCATAAGAGGTTTTTTGATCACTTATTAATTTTGGCTGCACACAAATTATTGGGGAGAAAATAGAGTGGCGACATTTAAGAGATTTGAAGATATTTTAGCATGGCAGAAATCGCGTCAGGTGACAAAACTAGTATATGAAATAACTTCAACTGGTAATTTTTCTAAAGATTTTGGCTTACGAGATCAAATCAGACGTTCGAGCGTTTCCGTAATGGCAAATATTGCTGAAGGTTTTGGCAGACGTTCTGATAAAGAATTTGCTAATTTTTTAAATATTGCTCACGGCTCAATGGCTGAAACTCAATCTCATATTTATATTGCGCTTGACTTAAATTATTTATCTCAAGAAGATTTCAAAAATCTTTACGCCTTGTGTGATGAAAACTCAAGAATGATTATGAGTTTAATAAATCATTTAAGAAAGAGACTCTAAAGACTCTCCAGACTCTATAAACTCTCCAGACTTAAAAAAATTATGAACTTTATATTTAATCTAACATTTCGGGAAATCCGTTCTTCGTGGCGCAGGCTTTTGTTTTTCTTTTTGTGCATTGCCATCGGTGTCGGTTCGGTGGTTGCGCTTCGTTCGCTGATTCAGAATCTCGGACACGCGGTCGGCGGCGATGCACGGGCGTTGATGACGGCTGATATTGAAATTCTTTCAAGCAATGATTTTTCGCCGGCGGAAATCTCGAAAATCGAAGAAATTATCAATAATTCATCAATCGTCGAAGCGCGCAACGAAGGGATTAATTCATCGGCGATGTCGCGCCCGACAGATCCGGTAAACGAAAATTTCTCGCTCGTCGAATTAAAAGGCATCGAACCACCGTTTCCTCTTGTCGGAGATTTTATAGTTTCCGGCAAACCTTTTGATTTCAAACTTTTAGAGAATGGCGGCGCGGTTGTTCCGCCGATTCTGCTGGAAGATTTGGGTGTGACGGTCGGCGACAAAATCCGCATCGGCGAGGTCGAATTCGAGATTCGCGGAACTTATGAAACCGAACCGGGCGATTCGGGCGGTTTCCGGCTCGGTTCGCGCGTTTTTATCGAGAAGAAAGCCTTTGACGAAGCGGGTTTGACCGGAAATCGCGGACGAACTACGCGCCGAATTCTTTACCGAACTTCGGATAATCCGACCGCGCTTGTGACCGAACTGCGCGAGGCTCTGAAAGGCACGACTCTCCGCGTGCGTTCTTACCGCGAATCGCAGGAAAGATTGGGCGAACAATTTGCGCGGACGGAAAATTATCTGTCTCTAACCGGTCTGTTGATTCTGGTTTTAGGCGGTGTCGGCGTTTGGAATGTGGCGCGGGTTTTTGTCGAACAAAAGCGCAAATCCGTCGCGGTTTTGAAATGTCTGGGCGCGAGCGGCACGCGCATAATTACCGTCTATCTTCTGCAAATACTTACTTTAGGCTTTATCGGAAGTCTTTTCGGCGTTTTGCTGGCACAGCTCGCCCTCTGGGTAGCGCAGGCGCAATTCGGGGCGGAATTGCCGGCGGAGATGAGCTACGCGGTTCATTTCGGAACGGCGATTCAAGGGCTTCTGTTGGGCGTTTTAATTTCGCTGCTTTTTTCCGCTCTGCCGCTTCTTCAGGTTCGCAACATTAAGCCGAATCTTCTTCTGCGCGATGAAAACAATAAAAATTTGCGCCGTCTCGATTGGACGAAAACGATCTTTACGATTGTTTCCGTCGGCGGACTTCTCGGTCTGGCGGTCTGGCAAGCCGGTTCGCTTCTGGTCGGCGCGTTTTTTCTCGTCGGTCTGGCTCTAACTTCCGTAATCCTCTATTTTGCGGCTTGGGTTTTGACTATTTTGCTGAAAAGAGTCAAAAATTTCGGCTCGTTTTCGCTCGCCCAGGCGATCAATTCGCTGTATCGTCCGGGAAATCAGACGCGGATTATTTTGCTGGCGGTCGGTCTGGGCGCGTTTGTCGTTTTAAGCGTGCAATTTTTGCAGTCGAATCTGGTCAGAGAATTCGATTTTACGCGCAACCAGACCTTGCCGAGCTTGTTTTTTATTGATATTCAAAAAAGTCAGATTGACGGATTGCAACGAATTATCACCGAAAAAACGGGTGAACAGGCGCAGGCGATCCCGACGATCAGGGCGCGAATTTCTTATATCAACGGCGAACCGATTGATTTTCAAAGTCCGCAAGTCCGGCAGGAACAAGGCAGAATCGGGCGTGAATTTGCCGTAACATATCGCCCGAATCTCGATGATAATGAAACCGTTATCGCCGGACGTTGGTGGAACGAAATTTCGGACGTACCGGAAGTTTCGATTGAAGAAGGAATGAGCAAGGATTTGGGCGTAACAATCGGCGATTCGATAACTTTTGATATTTCGGGCAGAAAGATCACGGCTCGCGTCGCCAATATCCGCGATATTGATCTGCGGAACACGCGCACGGCTTTTGTGTTTGTCTTTGCGCCCGGCGTTCTCGATCAGGCGCCGCAAACCTTCGTTGCAACCGTTCTGAAAAAACTTCCCGAAACCGAACGCGCACGCCTGCAGCGCACGATTATTGACCAATATCCGAATATTCAAATTTTCGACGTTGCCGATATTGTCGCGGCGGTTCAAAAACTGATAAACAATTTCGTTCTGGCGATTTCGTTTGTCGGCGGTTTTGTGATCTTGAGCGGAATTTTAATTCTGATCGGTTCGGTCGCGCTGACCAAATCGCAGAGAATTTACGAAAACGCCGTTTTAAAGACGCTCGGCGCGAAACGCAAAACTCTCGCCGCGATTCTCTTTACGGAATACGGACTTTTAGGACTTCTTGCCGGAATTATCGGAACGAGTTTTGCCGTTCTGCTCTCGTTTGGCGTGTCGAGATTTATTCTGAATATCGAATGGGAATTCGATTTCGTTCTAACAGTTGCCGGAATTTTGATCACGACTTTTCTGGTGATGATAATCGGCGCAATCGCGAGCTTCGACGTTTTATTCAGAAAACCTCTGGCAACTTTGCGTTCTCAATAAATTAATCCGAGGTGCGACATAATTGGAATTAATAAAAATGGAAGAATGTTACTCATTTAGAAAAAACTATTCGCTGTTAGCTGTTCGTTATTCACTGATTTTCAGCAAATTTTCCGTCTAAACAGCGAATAGTTATAAGCGAATAACTAATAGTTTCTTCTGAAATTTGCTCTAATTTTGCGGATATTCAAACGGATTGTCGGCGAGAACGACGCGCATATTTACTTGTCCGAAAAGTGTTTCGATATATGCGCTGAAGCGGTGCAGAATCGGCACGAGGTCTTTTTTGTTTTTTGTGATTAAAACTTCTTCGATAAATCTCTCGATCGTTTCCTTGTCTTTATAAAACAGAAAATGCTGGGTTCGGTCGCGGAAATCAATCAATTTTTCGTGCAGATGTTCGAGCGGAAAACTTTCGGGATTTTGCTCGGCGTTTCGCACGTCTTGCAGCATATTCCACATTTTTTGACGCAAAAGCATTGAATGCTCGAACTTGACTTTCAGATTCGGGAAAATCTGATCGGCTTCGATCGAAGGATCGAGAAGTTTTCCGAAAGTTATTAAAGTCAATTGAAAGCTGTCATTTAAAAGCGCGTAAGCCGTTTCGATCTTGGCATAAACCGAAGGCGTTGTGCGAATATCAACCAGACCGGAAAGCTCGTGATTAAAGACTTTACGAAGCTCGATCGAAGCCGTGTAAGCCGCACCGTCCAAAGTTCCGAAAAGTTCGTCTTCTTCATCGGGAAAGCGCAAAAGACGATTGTTGATAAACGCGGTCATTTCATTGACCTGTTCGTAAATGCGCGAGAAAATCAAAAGCGTCGGCTTTAAGGGTTCGTCCTGTTTGAGCATTTCGCCGACGACGCTGAGCCATTTCAGAATTTTGGCAAGCCGCGGCAAAACGAGCTGCAGATCGGCTTTGGCGGAAAAAGCGATCGGTTTTGATTCGAGCAGTTTGACGAGACTTTCCGGCAGAGATTTTTCGCCCGTTTTTTCGGCGGTTTTGATGAGTTTATCGAAAACGCCGACGGTTTTGAATTTATCGGAAAGCAGATTGCTCCAAGCCGTCCATTCGCCGAATTTGAGCGGCGCGGCACGAAGCACGCCTTCGTTTAATAAAATCGCGTCCTTTAAGGTCTGCGAAAGCTCGAAAATTTCTTCGGAAGAAAACTCGACACTCGTCTGATCTTTGTTCTTGATCGCATTTCCGAGCTGAAAGGCAAGCCGCGAACATAAAAGAAATGTCGAATGCGTCAGGCGAAATTCCCGTGTCCAATCTCTGGCAGAAATTTTTGCGCGGTTGTCTTCGGCAAAAGAATGATTGCGGATATTGAGAAAACTCTCCAGCCCCGACAGCCATAAACCGAGTTGAAATACTAATTCATCGGCACTTTGGACAGGAAAATTATCATTCGTTCCGGCATTTGTCGCCGATGAATTTGACGGGTTAAAAGTTGAAGTTTGACTGATAGCAATATCCAAGATTAGAGTTTCCTTACGAAAGTTTCGTCGGTTAAAAGGAGTGTGCGGAATTTTCCGCTACTTACTTTATAACTCAAGATATACCTTTTTGGCAACAAAAATGTCAAAATGTTATTTTTCATATAACAGTTATCAGGTGATAAAACATACATTTATCGGATAAAACTTAAACTAAATTATCAGGAAAATCAAATGGAACTTCTTGTTGCAACCAGAAATCAGGGAAAAATAACGGAATTACGAGAATTATTGGCGGATCTGCCCTTTGAGTGGCGCGGTTTGGATGAATTTCCGCAGATCGCGGATGTTGAAGAAACCGGCGAGACATTTGCCGAAAACGCATTTTTGAAGGCGAAAATCTACGCCGAAAAAACCGGACTTTACGCTTTGGCGGACGATTCCGGCTTGGAAGTCGCCGCTCTCGGCGGTGCGCCCGGCGTTTTTTCCGCCCGTTACGCCGGAGAAAATTCGAGCAATGCAGAAAAAATCAATAAATTACTGGATGAATTAAATAAAACCGAAGACGGAGAACGTCTCGCCAGATTTGTCTGCGTGATGGCATTTGCCGATAAGACGGGCGAAATAATTCATTTTGAAGAAGGATTCTGCACGGGCAAAATCGCCGCAAAGCCTTTCGGCACAAACGGTTTCGGTTACGATCCGGTTTTTATTCCCGAAGATTTCCAAGAAACTTTCGGCGAATTGCCCGAAAACATTAAGCAAAACATCAGCCATCGGGCGCGTGCCACAAAGAAAATAATTCGATTTTTACGCGCTTTTATTGCGCCCTAACTTGACCAATCGTGTTTTCGCCTGTAGAATTCGGCATTTGGTAATGTTTCTTATATGAAACAAATCAAGGACGGGGCGTAGCACAGCCTGGTAGTGCGCTCGGTTTGGGACCGAGAGGTCGGATGTTCGAATCATCTCGCCCCGACCAGCTTTTTTTTACATAACTTGGCAATTTTGCCTTTTATGTGTTTGCATTCTTGCAAGCAAATATGTTCAATTAAGTAGTATTTACATTCACAATAACTTTTGGAGGTTAAATTATAATTATGGCAGATCGTATGACACAGACGGATATTATCAACCACATGGCTGATAAAACAGGAATGAAAAAATCTGATGCAAAAGATTTTTTCGGTGCTTTGGCTGAACTCGCTACTGATGAAGTCAAAAAGAACGGAGAATTTACCATTCCGGGCTTTGGAAAATTGGTTAAAGCAGAACGCAAAGCGCGTGAAGGTCGCAATCCGGCAACCGGCAAACCGATTAAAATTCCTGCTAAAACAACCGTTAAATTCCGTGTCGGCAAAGCTATGAAAGATGCCGTCGGCGGATAATTGATACGTTAATTTTTAACTGTAAAAGACCGGTAAATCTGCGGATTTGCCGGTCTTTTTAGTTGTTTTAAGCGCATCTTTGAGAAAAATATCACAAACTTAAAAAAAAAATGGTGACAAAGCCGAAAAAATTTGTTACTATTCTGTTAAATTGAGTTGAAACGCGACTGACGAGTTACAGATGAGTTATAAAAAACAGCAACTTTTTAGTTGTGAATTTCAACTAATTTAAAAAAGGAAAATGCAATTGATTTGTTGTTTTCTTTAAAGTCTGTTACTCCTTGCGATAATTTTCACAAAGAGTATGAAGATACCAAAACTTGGGAGGATAATGATAACGTGGCAGCAGCAGCTAAACCGATGACAATACAGGACAGAATTTTACAAATAGACCATATACAGGCACGTCGTTTTTCAAAATTGAGCGGTGCGCCTTTAGAAATAGCGACAGAAGGGATTATTCGACATCTTCGCGCTTGCGCCCGGATGGACGTAAACCCGGATGCTTCGGCTGTGCGGGAAATCATTGATGATGCTTTAAACGGCAGACGCGTTTTCGCCGAAACATCAAATGATATTCTAGCCGCATAAATTGTTTTTATATTTTATTTAAGTAATACCCGAAGAGCCTGCCGAGTTTTCAGCAGACTCTTTTTCTTGATAAAAAGGTTATTTTTCCGATTTAAGAGTCAATTTATAAAGCGTATATTCCCCAAAATCTTCGCCTTCGCCCAAGTCATACCAGGATTTCAGGTTTGTTAAATCTATATCCGTTTTGCTCGGTACGACGACAAATGAAAGCGTCGGACTGGAAGCCTGTTTGAACCTGAAATTCCGGTAATACGCGTTGTATCGCTGCACTTCTTCTTCGATTTCACCGGCGGTCAGCGGACGCGCATTGACCGAAAGACGCGCATTGAACCGATCCCAGCCGAAAAGTGCCATAAAAGCCTCAATGTCGCCGCGCCGGAAGTTTTCCCTGAGCCAATCGGCATCGCGTCCGGCGTAATAGATCAATTGATAATACCGCTCTTTATTTTCTTTCCACGAAACACCGGCAAAAACGTGCTGATGCCGCGCCCAGAGTACGGCTTGCGGGGAAACGGTCGGTTGACTGTCGGCTTGAATGTAGTCGTAATTGAGCGTTACCGCCGTTTTACCGTAGCTTTCATTCTCTCCGGCAAGCTCAGCCAATCTGTTGGTAACGGGCATCGCCTTATCGCGTTCGATATTCCAGAAAAGCAGGAGTTTCGTCGTGTATTTAACTTCAAAATATCCCCAGATAATTGACGAAAAACCTAAAACCAGCAAAATCGCCGTGTAAATTTTTAATTTCGGGAGCCGATTCAAAAAGAGAAATATTGTCAAAACCGCGACCAGAGCCGTGATGTAATTCACGACATAAAATTCATAATGAAACGGCTGCAGAGACCGTCCGGTGATAATTTGCTGGTTAAAAACCATAAACGGAACGACCGAAAAAGCGATGAGAAAAATCGTCGAAAGCTCTTTTAATTTGGCAAATTTGAGCACAACCGCCAATCCGACCAGCACAAGCGCAACGTAGCAGACAATCGCCGGGAAGCGCAGCAGATCAGGCGCGTGCGTATAAACCAGAAGCTGCACCGCATCAATATCGGGCGCACGTTTTGAAAGCAAATAGGCGTAAGGCAGCAGCGACAGAAAGGCGATTGCGTCGGCAAGCAGTAAAAACGGCAGATCTTTTTTCCAGTTTTCGGGGCGGATAATCACCCAGAGCAAAGTTAATGCAAACAGAAATGCGGCGGCGGTCGTCCATAAATAAAAGTAGGAAAACACCAGAAAAGCAAAGGAAAATCCGGCTAGAACGGCGGACATATATTTTGTTGATCTGATCTCGCTTTTCAGAGCCAGCCAGACAAAGCCGAACATTGCGAAGAAAAACGGAAAAGCGACCGCCGGAATATATCTTCGCAAAAACGGCAAAAACGGGTAAGCTCCGCCGTATCCGAGAAATTCATTGATCACGCCGTTTCCCGAAGCCAGCGCACCGCCGAACAAGATCAAAAGCGTTCCGATTGCCGCAAAGCGTTCATCGCCGGTAATCCGGACGATCAGCCAGAACAGAGCCAAAGCGGTAAAAAAACTCGCCAGCGCAAAGATCGCCATAAAGGTTTGCGAAGCATTTAAGCCGAGAATGCGGGCGGGAATCGCCGCCAGATACGGCGCGGCAAACTGGATTGAGAAAATCGATTCATACTGCGGATTTTCGGGCGTTTCGTCGCGCCCGCTATATGGATCGTTCTTGCGCGGTCTGCCGTCAATCAGAGCCTGCAAGTAAGAAGCATATGCCGCTTCGTCCAGATCGTTCGAGGCAAAAACGCCGTTCCACTCGTCGCCGCGTTCGCTGATTATCGCAAACTGCGGATACAACCCGAATAAAGCCACCACAAATCCGGCTAAAATTCCAAAACGCCATTTTACATTTGTCATTGAATATTTATCATTTATCATTTAATACTTATATTTGTCGCTTTTCGGATCAAACGATAAATTTCCTGATTTTTAATTTCGATTTTTATTGAATCTTTCGTAAGTGATAAATGATAAATGATAAATGGTAAATGACAAAAGATATGAGTTTAAATAATAGAATTTTGGAAGATATAAAAACGGCGATGAAGGCGAAAGATGCGGATCGCCTCTCGGTTCTGCGAATGGTGAAAGCCAATCTGATGAACAAAAAAATCGAAAAAGGCGCGGAATTAACGGACGAAGAAATCCGCAAAGCCTTAAACACATTGGTCAAACAACGGCGCGATTCCGCCGAACAATACGAAAAAGGCGGACGCGCCGAACTTGCCGCCAAAGAAACCGCCGAGATCGTTTTCATCGAAGAATACCTGCCGCAAGCCGCTTCAAAAGAAGAAATCGAAGCGGCGGTCGAAGCGGTGATCAATGAAACCGGCGCAAATTCGATGAAGGAAATGGGCTTGGTAATGAAAGCCGCGCTTGCCAAATTGCAAGGCAAAACCGCCGACGGCAAAACGGTGAGCGAAACCGTCAAAGCAAAACTTTCCTGAAGTTTAAAAGTTTAAATTTAAAAAACTTTTTCACTTTTTATCTTTTTTACTCTCTTGATTTTCTAACCGAAAATGTTTCTCACCTTGTCCATAAAGGATTGATCCTGAAAATCTATGTCTTCGATCTCGGCGAGTTGTTCCAGAAGTTTGCGTTGTTCTTTGGTTAATGTTTTCGGCGTGATCAGCGTGACGGCGACGAACAGGTCGCCTTTGCCGCGTCCGCCGAGGCTCGGCATTCCTTTGCTTCTGAGGCGGAAAACCGTTCCGGTCTGCGTTCCGGCGGGAATTTTCAGTTCTTCTTCTTCTTCGAGCGTCGGAACTTTGATCTCCGCGCCGAGCGCGGCTTGGGCAAATGAAATCGGCACGGATGCGTAAAGATTCGCGCCCTGGCGTTCAAAAATTTCGTGTTCGGCAACGTGGATGACGACGTACAGATCGCCCGAAGGTCCGCCGTTTGGTCCGCCTTCGCCTTCGCCGTTGATTCTCAGGCGCGATCCCGTCTCGACACCAGCCGGAATTTTTATTTCCAGTTTCTTTTCTTTCTCGATTCTGCCCGCGCCGCGGCATTCCTTGCACGGATGTTTGATGATCTGCCCTTTTCCCGAGCAATTCGCGCAAGTTCTCATTACGCTGAAAAAGCCCTGCTGAAAGCGCGTCTGCCCGCTCCCTTGACAGGTGATACAGGTTTCCGGTTCGGTTCCCTTTTCCGTGCCTTTACCGCTGCATTCGCCGCATTTTTCGAGGCGCGGAATTTTCAGTTTTTCTTCCTTTCCGGTCGCTGCTTCTTCCAGGCTGATTTCCAGATCGTAGCGCAAATCCGCGCCCCGCTGGACGGTCGTGCGTCTGCCGCCGCCACTGCGTGCGCCGCCGCCGAACATATCGCCGAATCCGAAAAGATCGAAAATGTCTTCGATGTTGGTAAATCCGGGATCGAATCCCGCACCTCCGCCCGCACCCGCGCCGACTCCGGCGTGTCCGAAACGGTCGTAGCTGGCACGTTTACCGGAATCGGAAAGTACCGAATACGCTTCGGCACATTCCTTGAATTTGTCTTCAGCTTCCTGATCGCCGGGGTTTTTGTCCGGGTGATGTTTGATCGCCAGTTTGCGGTATGCCGCTTTGATTTCAACTTCGGTGGCACTTTTTGTAATGCCTAAAATTTCGTAATAATCTTTTTTACTCATATTCACAAATGTTCAAATCTCTGTTTTCAAATTATATATCTAAAATCTAAAACAAAGACAACGCCAGCCCAAACCTTTTGAACCGGCGTTATACATATTTTGCGATAATGCGCTATTTTTCTCAAGCCCGCAGGAATTAAACGGCTGCCAGGAGAGCCGTGGTCAATTCGTTGGCGGCTTCCTCGACCTTATTCAGATTTCCCATTATTAAATCCATATTTTCCGAATCAACCGCTTCTTCGGCTTCATTTAATGCGCCGTTGATTTTCTGCTGTTGTTCGAGATCGAGCGATTTGCCGAATTCGAGCATCGCTTTTCTCGTGTTTTTAACGAGCGAATCGAGCTTGTTGCGCTGCATAATCACCTGTTTGACTTCGCGGTCTTTTTCGACGGAATATTCGGCTTCCATAATGAGAAGTTCGATTTCATCCGGCGCAAGTCCCGACGAAGGCGTGATCTGCATCGCTTGTTCGAGTCCGGTCATCTTGTCTTTTGCCGCAACATTGACAATGCCGTTGGCGTCAACTTCAAATGCCACTTCAATTTGCGGAACGCCGCGCGGTGCGGGCGGAATGCCGACGAGTTCGAATTTTCCGAGACTGCGGTTGCCGCTGGCAATATCGCGTTCGCCCTGCAAAATGTGAATCTCGACCGATTGCTGATTATCAACCACGATTGTAAATGTCATCGTGTTTCTCAGCGGAATCGTCGAGTTGCGCGTGATAAGTTTGACGAAAATACCGCCGCGTGTTTCGAGTCCGAGACTCAGAGGCAGAACGTCCAATAAAACAATATCTTTGACATCGCCCGTTAAAACGCCGCCCTGAATCGCCGCACCCATCGAAACGACCTCGTCCGGATTGATCTCCGTCGAAGGCGCTTTGCCGAAAACTTCCTGCACGGTGCGCGCAATGATCGGCGAGCGGGTTTGTCCGCCGACGAGGATAACTTTATCAACATCTTCGGGTTTGAGTTTTGCGTCCCAGAGTGCTTTCTGACACGGTTCGACCGAAGATTCGACCAAATCCCTGACCAGTTCTTCAAATTTTGTCCGCGTCAAAACAGTATTGATATGTTTCGGTCCGGTTGAATCCGCCGCGATAAACGGCAAATTTATCGTCGTTTCGGCAACCGAAGAAAGTTCGCATTTGGCGCGTTCAGCCGCTTCCTTCAGACGCTGCAGGGCGAGCCGGTCTTCTTTTAGATCAATGCCGTTTTCGAGTTTAAAATCTTCGACCAGCCAGTTGATCAAACGCTGATCGAAATCTTCGCCGCCCAAAAATGTGTTGCCCGAAGTTGAAAGAACTTCAAAAACGCCGTCGTTGATCTCGAGAATCGAAATATCGAAAGTTCCGCCGCCGAGGTCATAAACGGCGACTCGTTCGCTCTTGTTTTTGCCGAAACCGTAAGCAAGCGCGGCGGCTGTCGGCTCGTTGATGATCCGTTCGACCTTTAATCCGGCGATTTTTCCGGCATCGCGGGTCGCTTGCCGCTGCATATCGTCGAAATATGCCGGAACCGTAACAATCGCTTCGGTTACTTTGTCGCCCAAAAATTCTTCCGCCGCGAGTTTTAAACGCTGGAGAACAATCGCCGAAATCTCCGGCGGACTGTAAGTATGATCCATCACCCGAATATGCGCGTCACCGTTCGGGGCTTCGACGATTTCAAAAGGTACGGTTAAGCGCATCTTTTCAACTTCCGGCGAATCGAACTTTCGTCCAATCAGACGTTTAACGGCAAACAGCGTGTTTGACGGATTCGTCATTGCCTGTCGTTTGGCAATCTGCCCGACCAGCCGCTCGTCCTTATCCGTGAAACCGATCACCGAAGGCGTTGTTCTGCCGCCTTCTTTATTCGATATTATTTGAACCGCTCCGCCTTCTAAGACGGTTACACAACAATTGGTCGTGCCTAAATCTATTCCGATTACTTTGCTCATATTTTGCTAGTCCTTAAGGGGATAAAACTATTTGATGAATTTAAACTAATTTGCTTCGAGAGACGGGTTTTCCAAATTTAAAACTGAAGAAGTAGAAACTTTAACCATTGCCGGACGAATTACTTTTTCGCCGAGCATATATCCGCGCAAAAGTTCTTCTGTTACCGTATTCGGCGGAAACTTATCGGTTTCTTCGGTCGCCACCGCTTCGTGAAAATGTGGATCAAAGTCTTCACCGACGGCAGTTATCGGCTTGACACCCATTTCCACCAAAACTTCTTTTAATTGTCTGTTAACAAGTCCGATCCCATCAAAAAACTGCTGAAAGTCAGTCGCTTTTTCATCCGGCAAATCCGTTGCCGAATCCATCGCGCGATGCAAATTATCGAGTACGGGCAGGATTTGAATTGCCAAATTGCCGAGCTGATTATTAAAAGTCTCGCTTTTATCGCGTTCCGTGCGTTTTTTATAATTATCAAAATCCGTCTGACGGCGGCGCGCCAGTTCGAATAGTTCGGTGCGCTCGGTTTCTATTTTTGAAACTTTGTTCTTTAAAAAGACAACTTCCCTTTCGAGTTCGGAAATTCTTGCTTTGCTGAGGGCAGATTCCTGCGGAATATTCGGAAGAACCGGCTCGATTGATTTGATCAACGCAATAGTATTTTTGACCTTTTCATCCGGCATAAATGCTTCGATAGTTTGATCATTATATTCGGAATCTTCGATCTCGATTACTGTTTCCGAAGAAATATGGAGATCTTTTTCTCTGGCTTCGAGTTCCTTGATGAAATCATCAATCGAAGCCAAATCGTCCATATCTATTTCTTCCGAAAATTCTTCCATATTATTCGAATTGTGTTTGGAATTCATTTTTTAGGTTTAGTTGAGACCTGAATCTCAGCCGCTAAGTTAAAATTTCTGCGTGTCTTTGGTCATTGTTTTTTCGAGAATTTTTGCCACATAACTGACAATCGAAATCATTCTCGCATATTCGATCCGGGTCGGTCCCAAAACGCTCAAAGTGCCGAGCGTTTCACTTTCGCCAAAACGGTAGGGCGCGGTTATCAAAGTGCAGTTTTGCAAAGATGCGGTCGGATTTTCGCTTCCGATAATGACCTGCACATTTCCCCTGAGCGTGTGATCCTGCTCGATACATTCGGTTAAAATCTGTACGAAACGTGATTTTTCTTCGATTGTTTTGAGCAATTCGCGAAGTCTTTCGAGATCGGCAAAATCGCGTTTATTCAAAATATTCGAAGTTCCGTCAACGTACACTTCGCCGGGCGCGTTTTCATCGTCCTCGATGCTCTGCGAACAAATTATCATGGCGGTTTGCAATAATTTATCGAAAAGCGCGGTTTCTTCGTGCATCAATCTTAAAATTTCTGCCCGAATCTCCGCCAGCGATTTGCCCGCAAATTCCGTATTCAGATACCGCGCCGTGCGGTTAAGTTCTTCGCTTGTAAAGGAATCTTTCAAGCGAATGATCTTGTTATGCACGATATTCGGCGCGGAAACCAAAATTACAAGAATTCTCTTATCCGACAAATTGACGAATTCGATATGTTGCAGGCGGTCTTTTGCCAGAGAAGGCGAAACGACGATGCCGACATTTTGAGAAAGAACCGAAAGAAGCTGTGAAGTTCTTTCCATAATCCTGTCCGGTGTTTGCGTCCATTCCATTTCATTGACGCCGAGTTCGCGGTTTATCATCCGCAAATCTTCGTTTGAAATACTCAGAACACCGAGCAGATTATCAACATAAAACCTGTAGCCTTTATCGGTCGGAATGCGTCCGGCTGAAGTATGCGGCTGTTCGAGCAGCCCCAAATCCTCCAATTCGCCCATAACATTGCGAATTGTCGCCGAACTCAAACCCGAAGCATTGGCAAATTTCTCGGCAATTACCTTGGAACCGATCGGCTCGCCGGTAATCAAATGCTCGTTGATAATGGCTGAGAGTATTATTTGCCCGCGAGCATCGGGAACAGATGTTCGTGTTTCTGATATATGATTTATTTCACGGGCTGACATTTTTTCTCGTTGTGAGTTTTGATGCACATCTTTTGAATAAAGTATGCTTATGCCATTTATTGAATAGCATTTTATTCAGCAATCTGTCAAGAAATTTTCGTTAAACTTTGTAAAACATCATTTAATTTGTTAAAAATGTATTTTTCCAAATTGCATAGAATAAAATAGCCGATAGAATTGGCGGCTCAAAGCTCAAATTGTTATAAAAGAATGTAACATATCCAAGATTTTAGAACATTTTTTATCAAAAAAGAATTTCTAGGTTGAATAAATTGAATTTTATGCCCGATAAACTTTCAAAAATCAAAGAGTTTTATGAAAACGCCTTCGGCAGATTAAACGGCGAAAAAGATTTACCGGAAATAAATGTCAGTTTTTATCCGTATATCGGCATCAATCACACGATCCGCGTGCGGGGCGGCAAGGTTTTCGTCCGTCTTGCCGAAATTTGCCGCGACGCACCGCTCGAAGTTCAAAAATCTCTGGCGTTTATCCTGGTCAGCAAACTTTTGCGAAAAAGAATTTCTCCGAAAATCTCGCAAATTTACCGTGAATTTTCAAAAACGGCGGAACTTCGGGAAAAAGCCATCGAAAACAAACGCACCAAAGGCAGAAAAATAATCACGACCTCAAAAGGCAAAATTTACGATTTAGACCAAATTTTCGAGCGGCTTAACTTGCTGTATTTCAACAATAAAGTAAAAAAACCGACGCTTTCCTGGTCGAGAGGAAAAACCTTTAGAATTCTCGGACATCACGACGCGACGCACGACGCGATCATTATCAGTAAATCTCTGGACGATAAAAAAGTCCCGCAATACGTCGTCGAATACATCGTTTTCCACGAAATGCTGCACATCGTCCATCCGGTTTATCACCAAAACGGCAGACGTTTTATCCACACCCCGAATTTTCGCCGTGACGAAAAGAAATTCGCTTATTTTGACGAAGCCGAAAAATGGATTGATAAAAACATCGGCAAACTAAAAAATCAGTATAGCGAAACCTTCTAGTGAGCAGCGTTAAATAACTGAAACGATGATTGTAAATATAATTGTTGATTCAAAAGGTTCTTTTTTATGCAGCTTTCCCGATAATTAGCCTGCTCACTAGAAGGTTTCGCTATACTGATTAAAAATCCTTCCTACTCGATCTGTTCCAAAATAATTCCGATAAAACCGAAATCGGAAACGGTTCGGCGTTCGATTCCTTTATCGTTAAAACTCGTCTGCGTTAAAAACGAAGTTTCCGAACCCTTGTTTTCCTGCTTCAAATTCCCCAAAACTTCGATGATTTTTTCCGCCGAATCGAGTTCTTTGCCGAATGTAACCGCCGCCGCTCTGATTTCGGAAAATTGCTTAAAATTCGCACTTTTTGTAAAATTCTCTCCATTTTGTTTCGCTTGCAGGCATTTCAAAACGCTTTCCGCATTGCCTAAAATCAAAACATTTCCTGAATACGCGGCGGAAAATTGTTTATCTTTGGACGTCCAAATTTCCGAATTTGCCGTTTTTTCCGGTTGCGATTTAAAGTCAATTATTTCGGCGAGCGATTTTTTTACATTTTCCGCGTCTTTGATCGAAACGATCGTTACGCTTTTTTCGCCTTCGCCGTCAAACTGCGCGGTTAAAATTTCGGAATCAATCGAAGTCAAAAAAGTTTCCGCATCCGAAACGCCGTAGGAAGAAAGCAAACTGCCGGAAAACTCCTGTAAAAAACTGCCGCTTAACGCATCGGTGGTTTCTTTTGTTACGAGCAGCAGGCTGCGCCACGCGATCAAAGGATTTTTCAGATTATATTCGGTTGCCGAAAAAATATCAGAGGGCAAAAATTCCGCCAAATTCGCTTGATTTTGAGTTGATGTCGCAAGCGTTTCCTTAAAAACTGAAGAAAATTTCGGATCGAGCGAAACCACGAATTTATCTTCGATTCCCTGTTCGGTTTTATTTGCCGTCCAGACGATTTCTCTGGTCGTAGTTCGCAAAATCTGCGGCAGAACGCGGGCGATAAAATTTCTGCCGTCATCGCTTTCGCTCGCTTCAATCGCCGCCGAAACTCCGGCGATATTGGCAATTTGCGCGACACCTTCGCTTGAAACATAGCCGAACGCGAGTTTGTTTTCCGAGTTTGCATCAAAGGCGCGGCGAAGATTTTCGTTTTTCATTAAATTTTCAACTTCACCGCGCATCACCGCCAGACATTTTTCGATAGTTTCCTTGTCATTACTGAAAAAAATCCGGCTTTTGTGGACAAAGGCAAAAACCTTGCGCCCGTCCGGCGAAGTCCATTCAAACCATTCGCCGCCGTCTTTGCCCGTGATTTCGAGCTTCACTTCGCCGCCGTAAGTTTCGTTGACAAAATTTCCCAAAACTTCTTCGGCAAAGGTGCGCGTCTGCCAGTTCCATAAATTCGTTTCGGCAATCGCCACGAAACGCGGTTTGAAATTCAACACCGAATTTTCGCTCGTCAATTGTTTTTCCGAACTCTCAAAACCCGTTACGGCAACCGCGATCTGCACGCCTCTGACAACGGAAAAATCCTTCGCATTTTGAGCCAAATCCTTAAAGGTTTTATTTTCAGTTAAAGATTCGAGTGTTGCGCCTAAATCTTTTGTTTCAAGATAAATAAGCGTTTCATTCGGCGCGAGTGAGCGCAGGTTTGTCGGCTCTGAACTGCAAGAAAAAAGGAACAAAAGGTAAAAGGTAAAAGGTAAAAGGTAAAGCTTTTTTAATTTTTCGATAATTAACAAATTCGTTCTTTTATAACTCTTTTTCATATCTATTTTGATTTATATTCAAATTTCTTTTCTAAGTTTTACTTTTTACCTTTTACCTTTTACCTTTATTAGATTATGGAAAAAATATTCGCTAGAGACATTTTACAAGGCAAAGTCGCATTTGTAACGGGCGGCGGAACGGGAATTACGGGCGGCGTGGCGCGTGCGCTTTCGCAGCACGGAGCAAAAGTGGCAATTACTTCGAGAAAACAAGAAAATCTCGAACCGATGAAAAAAATCATTGAAGACGCTGGCGGCGAGTGTTTTGCGGTCGCGGCAGACGTGCGCGACTTTCAGGCGGTCGAAAATGCGATTGCCGAAACCGTCAAGCATTTCGGCAAAATTGATATTATCGTCAACGGCGCGGCGGGAAATTTTTTGTGTTTTGCCAAGGAATTATCGGCAAACGGTTTCGGCACGGTCGTAGATATTGACACGAAAGGCACATTCAACGTCTGCCGCGCCGCATTTGAACAACTAAAGGAAAATCGCGGACAAATTCTCAACATCAGCGCGACGCTTCATTACAACGCGACGCCGATGCAAATCCACGTTTCCGCCGCCAAAGCGGGAGTTGACGCGATCACGCGAAATTTATCGGTCGAATGGGGCAGATACGGCATCCGCGTCAACGGCATCGCGCCCGGTCCGATTGAAGATACCGAAGGAATGAAACGCCTTCTGCCGCCGGAATTAAAGGAAAAATTAACGAAAAAAATCCCGCTGCAAAGATTCGGACGCATCGAAGACATCGAAAAAGCCGCGCTCTTTCTGTGTTCCGACGCGGCAAGCTACATCAGCGGTGTAACTTTGGTCGTTGACGGCGGGCATTATTTGACGGGAACCGGTTTGGGATAAAAAAAAGCGCTTGGAGTCCACGCTTTAGCGTGCTTCCGACCGCGAAGCACGGCGGAAAAGCCGCGAGAAAAAGGGACTCCAAACACTTGAATAATTCTAAAAACAAACCGGCAAAATCTAAAAGTCCGGCATAGATTCTACATCCGTTTTATTTTGATCGTTTCCTAAAATAGCTCGCAAGACCAGCATTTTCGCTAAAATTCTGACTTCCTGACGGTCGAAACGGTTGGTTAAATCTTTTGTTTTCTTGAAATCGGCGATTGCTAAGCTGCGGACGGTCGTATTTGCCGCACCGAGTCCGCCCATCAATTCGCGGGTGATTCCGCCGCCGAAACTTCCCAATTGCACTTCGCCTTCTTCGACCATTTCGCCTTCGACATCAACAAATTCGCCGACTTTGACGAAGGCGGAGATTGTGTCATTTAGGCGGTAAATCGTGGTTTCCAAGATCGGAAAAGCCTTTTCCGCATCAACCATCGCGTAACCGCCGATGAGCAGCCACGTTTCCGTATAATCGCGGTAATTGACGGGCTGATAATTGATCAAACTGCGGGCTTCGTCCAAAATTTCCGATGCCAGTTTTTTGTCGCCCGTTTGCGAAATTTGCAGAGCCAAACCGCTTAAAGCCATTATTTTCTGATCGCGGTTTTCAATCGAATTAATGATCTTGCGCGATTGTTCGACGACTTTTTGCTTTTCTTCATCGGTTAATTCCTTTTTGCCGAGATTGCCGAGATTTTCCGTCAATTGTTTTTCGACGCTTTCCGTTTCATTCGGAGTTGAATCTATCTCTGTCGTAGGCGTTGCAGGCATACCGATTTTTGCAATTCCAGTTTTTGCAGCAGTCTTTTTGATTCCGAATTTTGCCCGAATCTGCAAGGCACGCGACGGCGCGTATTTTTCGATTT
>JBBRVS010000102.1:0-19068 GCA_038246645.1 Pyrinomonadales bacterium | reverse complement strand
GATTCCGACAGCGATTTAAGAGTCTTTGAAATCGCGGCGCAGAAGAATCTAAATCTGAAATTGGCGATTCTTTCGGCTTGCCAAACGGGATTTGAAAAGTATTACAACGGCGAAGGCGCGGTCGGGATTGCCCGGTTTTTTCTGGCAATCGGCGTTCCGTCGGTCGTCGCCAGCGGGTGGGAAGTTGATTCGGATTCGACGGCGGATTTGATGATAAACTTTCATCGAAACCGCAAAATCAGAGGCTTTTCAACCGCCAAGGCGTTACGGGAAGCCCAGATCGAAGCGATAAAAACCACAAAAAAAACACCATTTTACTGGTCAGCATTTAATAGTGTTGGCGGATTTGTTCAGTATTAAAAAAATCATCAAACAATATAAGGAGAACCGAATATGCCGATAAATGAAGCGGATGCAACAGCAATAGTTTATATTGAAGGACTTGCCGTCAGTTGTTTTAATGACACGGAAAACAGGTGCGAAACCGCGATTATGCGGGAAGTAGAACACGAGTTGACGATGACGATTACGACTCTTGTCAACGGAGCTGAAACGGGCGAAACGCAGTATGATTTTTCAAGAACCGGTGCTTCGATAAATATTATAGGACTCGGAAATGCCGATATTGACGGTTATGAACAATTTCACGGCGTAAATTTTATGAGAACACTGGAAAATGTTAATGATCCGAACGATTTGCGCTGGATTCCCAATCTCGAAGGCGAGGAATTTCACGACTGCGAACTTTATCCGACGGGCAGAGCCGAATCGGAATATAACATTCCCTTAACTTCTTTGTATATACAAAATGCGTTGATCTACGGAAAGGCAAATTCCGGTTATACAAATAATCGAATAGAAAAAGATTTGCATGGCGATGTTATAAGTTCAAATTATTTCGGCGAATACGGCTATAAAATGGGCGCGAAAATCATTGCCGATACGATTGATATAAAACTACAGGGTTCGACTGCGAAAGAAATAAACTTAAACGCCGCACCGAATACGCAATATATAATTTTGATCAGCAATAAACGCCCGGGCGACGATGAGACCAGCGATTTTTCGGAATATTACAAGGTCGTTTATGCCCAAAACGGGATAAATTTCGATCTGCTGAAAGTCGTCGAAAGCGGAATGTATTTCTGCGGAAAGGTTTTTTGTCTGCGGATGAATTCGATTTCGGTGTTGTCGTGATTTTTTTATTCAACTTTTATTAAGCAGGACAAATTAATATTGATTTGTCCTTTTTTAGTTTTCAAATTAAAAGGTGTTACAATTTTATCGAAAATTAAAAATTTTATTAAGAAAATTTGGAGTAGAAAATGAAAATTGCATTAAACGGCGCGACAACGATGCACGCCGATTTGGAAACCGATATTAAAGCCGCAAGTGCTGCGGGATTTGAACTTATCGAAATCTGGGCGGCGAAACTGCGCGAGTTTTTAAAAACAAAAACGGCTGCGAACTTAAAGAATTTATTAAACGAATCTAATTTAGAACCGTATTCGATCAATTCGATCGAGCATATCACGTTCAGAACCGCGGAAGATTACGAAGAAATCAAAGCCGAATGCGAAGAATTATCGCGTATTGCCGGCGAGATCGGTTGCCCGTATGTCGTCGTCGTGCCGGGAAAATTGCCGGAAAATGCGACGAAGGAAGAAATCATTGAAGAATCGGTCAAAGTGTTAAATCAGCTCGGCACGATTGCCGAAAAACATAATGTTTCGCTGGCTTTTGAATTCCTGGGGCAAACCGATTGTTCGGTGCAAACGCTCGATCTGTGCAACGAAATCGTCGAAAAAGTGAACCGTGAAAATATCGGAAATGTGATTGATACATTTCATTTTTACGCCGGAAATTCGACGTTTGAAGCGATTGAAAAGATGAATCCCGAAAAACTTTTTATTTTTCACATCAACGACGCGGAAAATCTGCCGAAGGAACAATTGACCGACGCGCACCGCCTTTATCCCGGGATGGGAATCTTGCCGATCCGGGAAATCAAAGCAAAATTCGATCAGATCGGTTATGACAAAATGGTTTCAATCGAAATTTTTAGACCGGAATACTGGAACGAAGACCCGTTTGAAGTTGCGCGAAAAGCACGAACAGCGACGATCGAAGTTCTGGGTTTAAAAAGCACGGCGACAGGCGGAAGCCGGTAAGTTCTTTTGCCGCAAAAAGGCACAAAAAACACAAAAATAAATAAAAAAACGGTAATTGATTAGGTCATTAAAATTCGGTAAATACTCACTATAAAATCTGAACTTTAATTTTGTTGATGAACAAAGAAAGAGAAGAAGAACTATAAACTTTTAACTATAAACTATTTAGCAGAAATGATTTATCCGTAATAGTTTATAATTTATAATTTATAGTTTATAGTTCGCTTGGAGAATTCTTTCTGACATTTTTGATAGATCAAATCAGTTACAAAAAACGATTATTTTTTTTGCGACTTTTGTGCCTTTTTGCGGCTGAATAAAAAAATGAGCAAAATAAAAATCGGAATCATCGGATTAGGTTATATCGGAAATGTTCACGCGAGGATTCATTCGCGGGATGAACGGGCGGAAGTTGCGGCACTTTTTGATATTGTTCCCGAACGGGCGGAGAAAACCGCAAAATCGGTCGGTGGAAAGGTTTGTTCGTCGCGTGAAGAACTGTTTGAAAATTGCGATGCGGTCATTGTCTGCACGCCGAATAAAACGCATACGGAAATCGCTTCGCACGCAATTAAAGCCGGAAAGCACGTTTTTTGTGAAAAGCCTTTTTCAATCGGTTTGCCGGACGCGAAAAAATTGCTTGATGCCGCCGAAAATTCGGACAAGGTTTTTCAAGTCGGGCATAATCGCCGGTTTGCGCCGGTTTATGTGAAATTGCAAGAACTTCTTAATGAAGACGCGGCGCATTCGGCGCATATCAAGATGAATCGCGGAGAATTGCTTAATCCGGTTTGGACGGGCGACACGAATGTAACGGGCGGATTTTTGTATGAAACGACGATTCATCTGTTCGATATGATGCGTTTTCAATTCGGCGAAATCTCCGAACTCGTCGCATACGGTTCGCAGCACGAATATCCGGAACTCGACGAGTTTTCAATAATTTTCAAATTTCAAAACGGATTTCACTGCACATTTGCCTCTTCTTCGGATGCCAGCTGGCATTTCCCGTTTGAAAGAATCGAGGCATTTTGCCATCACCGGACAATTATGACCGAGGAAATGGAACACTTGATTGATTCGGACGGATATGACCCGAATTTTGAAACTCATTCCTTTCAAATGATCGAAAAAGAAGAGCGTTGGGGCTATGTTCAGGAAGATATTGCTTTTATTGATTCGATTCTCGAAAACGCCGCTCCGCCCGTAACCGCGTCTGACGGTTTTAAATCGGTCGAACTGGTCGAAGCGGTTTATGAAGCGATCAGAACGGGCGAAAAAATCAGGTTTGATTAACCCAAGTTGCCGGTTAAGTAGATTAATGAAGATATTAACCGCGAAAGACGCGAAAAGACGCGAAAAAAGAAAGAAATATTGATTAGCTTTATATTCATTTTAGCGTTTTTTGCGTTTTTCGCGGTAAAAAAATTAAAAGTTTTATAACCGGCAAATTGGGTTTGGTTAGTTTGATTTTAAGAAAAAAGAACTTTTCAATGCAAAATGCGTTATAATAAGCACCAATGGATAATGGATAATGGATAATGGATAATGTCAGAAAACTTCTAATTTATTTTGAATCTATGATTTAATGGAGTTTTTAGAATTTTCATAATATCCCAATGCTTTTGCTTACGTGCTTAGTTTAGAAATTTTCCATTAAATTGGTTGGCGGGAGGCTGAAATGATTCAATGTAATAATTGCGGGCAAGTAAATGCACAAGAGAGTAATTTCTGCCGTTTTTGCGGGATGAAAATCTTCCCGATGCCGCCAAACAATCAATTTATTCCGCAGCCTTCGCCGCATATCAACGGAAATGACAATAATTACGAATATGCGCCGCCGCGACCGCACGTTTGGAAAACCGACGAATTTCAGATGCCGGAAAGTAAAACGCGGCAAACCCAGCAGATAAACCGCGTGCAGCCTTTACAAAATTTGGAAGCGGTTACCAATCAAACTGCCCGACAGCCGCAGCCGCTGGCTCAATATCAGCCGAGTCATCTTGCTTACGGTTATCGCTGTCCGCGCTGTGCCAGCCAACTTCTGCCGAAGCTCGAGCGCAAAATCTCAACCGCCGGTTGGGTAGTGTTTGCGATTTTTCTGGTAATGTTTTTCCCGCTTTTCTGGATCGGACTGCTGATAAAAGAAGATTCCAGAGTTTGTCCGGTTTGTAATCTGAAGATATGAGAACCAATGCAAAATTGAAAATGGAAAATGTCAGAAAACCCTAATCTGTAGTTGAATCTGAAAGTTACAGGAGTTTTCTAATATTATCCATTATCCATTTTTCGTTATCAGTTTTTCATTTTCCATTGATGCTTAGTTAATATTTGCTTTAATGCCGAAACTGCAGACTGTAAATCATCTATAATAATAACCTTTCGGATGTTCGATTCTTACTTCCGGGTTGGTGCTTGTAACTTTGACCTTGTGATAGCCTTTTTTCAAATGCGTCGAAAGATACGTCAAAGCAAATTGACGGTTTAATAAAAGATTCAAATCTTTGAAAAACGGTTCGAAACTTATTGCGGTAAATGTCCCCTGAAAAAAAGCGCGTCCGCCGGTTTCTTCGGAAAGTCGGTTGAGCGAACCTTGAGCGTTTAAGATTAACCGCGAATTTCCGCCTTCGGTTAAGGTTGCCGAAGCGTAAAACGAATAAATCGCCACGCCGTTTCTCTGCGCCCGGTCAATTGCATTATCCAGGTCAACGCTCTGGGTCGGTGATGAGCTGTTGATTCCGTTTGAAACATCAAGCCCGTCGGAGATCAATAAAATTGCGCGTCTTCCGGTTGGCAGAGCGTTAAATTTTTTTAACGTATCAATCACACCGTCATACGGATTTCTCGGTGCGGCAACAGAATTTCCGGTAATAATTCTGATCGAATCGGCGGCTTTTTCCAGATCATCGGTAAATTTTTGTCTGACCTGCATACTTCCGCTTCTCAGATAACCAACCATTACCCGCGAGCCTTTCGGCAGATTTCGAATAAATTTCTTTATATCATTAAGTTGTAAATTAGCCTGGGAAGAAAGATCATCCTGAATCAAAACGGCAAGCGAAAGCGGTGTGTTGCTGACGCTTCTGATTGACAGGATTACCTGATCGTCGCCATCTTCATTGACAATAATTTCGCCGGCTTCAAGGAATTCTTCGGCTTTCTTTTCCCGCATTTCCTCTTTGGTAAAAATCGAGATCGGGATCGTCATCGGACGAACGCCTTCATCTTTTTTCTTTTTCTTTTTATCATCATCCTGAGCCGCGGTAAAACTGAAAAGAAGCGAAATAAATAGAAAAATCGCCAATAAATTTGTAAATTTTTGTTTTGACATACACACCATTCCCGAAAATTGCGGTAAAATCTTAATATGTCAAGATTTTACATTATTTTATGAAGAACCGGAATTTTATGATGCGCGTTGTTTGAATAAAGTTTACATAGTTTGTAGAGTAAAGCGGTAAATATGAATGATTTAGAGAAAAGATACGAAGTTACGCGAAAGGATTTGGTCAAGGAAAAATCGCTGAAATACGGAGCGATTGCGACACCGCTGTTTGTTTCGACGGTTCCGGCGGTGATTTTGTTCGTTCTCGGTTTTATTTTCGGCACGACTCCGCCGATTGCCGCAACTTTCTTTTTTCTCAGTTTTATTTCGCTGATCGCGGGTTTTGTGATCGGCTTAATCGTTTCCGGCGGGTTGCTTTACTATCGTTCTAAATGGCTCGCCGATATTCGTGAAAGAATCGCGTTTGACGGCATCAAAGCACAAGAAATTGATTGGTTCAGACACGAATTAACGACGACCGAAAAAAGGGCTTTAAGGGAAGTTGAAAGACTCGATATTCCGCTCGGCGATGCGTTCCGCGATACTTTAGCCGCAAGGCTGACAGCAACAAGAATTAAAAAAGCGACAAACAAAGAACTGCTTTTGGCAAAAAGACGACAGAATAAAATAAAATACTTGAAATCGGAAAATGCCGAAAACCTTCAAAAAGAAGTAATTGAAGACATCGAAAAACTTCAAAAAATTAAAAATGAAGCCGAAGCAATGAATGTCGAAGCGCAAACCCGTCTGCAAATGATCGAAGCGGCGGCGCGGCGCGGCGGCGTTGCTGATACGGAATTGGCTCTGAAAAAACTTTCGGCGCGAACGGCGGATCTGCCGCTCGCGCTCGAATCGGCAAAAATGACGGAAGAAATCAGAAAAGAATTGGAAGCCGAACTGGAAGCGTCTGATAAAGCCGAGTTTAAAGATCCTTTTTAGAATTTATAAATGAAGCGAAAACTTTTAATTTTTCTCGCGAATTTATGAGGCGATTTCTATTTTTAGTCGTTCAATTTTTGTTGATTTGCCCGATTCTTCGTCAATCACGATAACGACGGCGCAGATCCAAACATCGCCTTTTGAGTGTTCGGCGCGTTTGTTCGGAAATTTTGTAAAACGATTAATTACGTCGTATTTGTCCATTCCGATCACGCCGCCGTAACTTCCGGTCATACCAATATCAGTAATATAAGCCGTTCCGTTATCTAAAATTCGTTCGTCGGCGGTCTGAACGTGCGTGTGCGAACCGACAACTGCCGAAACTCTGCCGTCGAGAAACCAGCCCATCGCATATTTTTCCGAAGTCGCTTCGCAGTGCATATCAACGAGGCGAATTTTGACATCGTCGGGAATTAAATTTACCTGTTCATCGGCAACACGAAACGGATCATCAACATTCGGCGGCATAAAAACTCTGCCTAAAAGATTCAGAGCGGCGATCTTAAAACCGTTGATCTCGCCGACAAACAGACCGCTTCCGGGCGTTCCGGGCGGATAATTTGCCGGACGCAGCAGACGCGGATTTTTTTGAATATAAGGAATAATCTCGTGTTTATCGAAAATATGATTGCCCGAAGTCATCAGATCAATTCCGCTTTCAAAAAGTTCTTCGGCAATCGGCGGCGTGATCGAAAAACCGCCGGCGACATTTTCGGCATTCATCGTGGCAATATCAATCGAGAATTCCTCGCGTAAATCCTTTATTTTCTGCAAAACAGCAATTCTGCCGGGACGCGCGACGACATCTGCAATCATTAAAACATTCATAAAATAAAAAAGTTCAAAGTTTAATGTTCAATGTTCAATGTCGAAAAAAACTCTCAACTTTAAACTCTGAACTTTGAACTTTGAACTTGAATAGTTGGCAAAAGAAGACCACAAAAGCCGTGCCGTGCGTTTGAATTGAACCTATAATATATAGGTGGGTGACCTTTTGCTCCGAAAAGCATCAGAGCCGAATTCTATGGCAATCTCTAACATGAAAGATTGCACCGAAATAGCGGCGTTGGTCTCCCGTTCTTCAAATGTTGGCTCAATTATTGTTTCGCCCGGTCACAAACTTTGTAGAAAGTTTCTCTCGCCTGATTCAGATATTAACATATCGGCGAAAAAGGTAAAAGGCGAAAAACAAGCGCGCAAAATCGGATGGTTTTCGCCTGATTAATATTCACATAAAAAGTCGCAGTTTTAGCGCGGTTTTATTTCGACTTTCAAAGTAAAATCGCCGTCGGTCGCGCCTTTTGCTCCGGCAACACCGATCAGAATGCTGTAAGACGAGCCGACCGAGATATACTCGACTTTGCGCGTACCGTCGTCTTTATTTTTAACGGTTCTGCCGCCGCCTAAATTGGCGTAAATCGGATAACTCGCTTCGCACGAAATCGCCGATCTGACATTCGGCGGAACCGTTTGATCTGCTGCGCTGCTGCCTTGCCGCAGGGCATACAGACTGATTTGAGCGTTGTCCTTCGGCGTTAACGTGACAACCATTGAAGATGCCGCCGGAAGCGTAACGCGGTAAAAAACGTGATTACCGTTAAACATTTCAAAGCGCGTTCCGGGAAAACAAGCGACATTGCTTTGTTCAGCCCAGCGCAGAGATGAAAGAATTTGCCCGTCTGTGATATTTCCCGTAATTTCGCCGGCGGTTGAATTTGCCGGCAGAGTCAAAGGTGTAACTTTCACCGTTTTATCGGTATTCGTTTGCGAAAAAACCGTTCCCGCGCAAATTAAAATTAAAATGAATAAGCTGATTTTTGATCTCATAATTTCTCCTTAGTAATTTATTATAAGTTGTATTGTCGTATAAATCTCCCTAATTTACACGATTCCATTGATCTCGGGTCTGATCGGTCGGCAAATAGGAAACATTGGTCATCACATTTAATGTAATTTCCTTACCGTCTTCCCAACCGCCTAAAATCTGCCAGAGTTCTTCCATAGCTATTTCCGAATCCGCCCAATGCGCTGCGCCGGTCATCGTTCCCGGAGCTATACAACCTTCGAGCGTTGCCGGATTGTCTTTGTAAGCATCGTGAATCAGAATCGTCGTGATCGAACCTTCAACCGGACGCAGACATTTAACTATGCGAGTGCCGCCCTTGATCGAATGTTTCAATTTATAAGTTCCGATTCTCAAACTGACAAAACCGCTTCCGCGTTCTCTGGTCGAAAACATTTTTCCGAGATTCGGAATCATCAGATAACCTTGTTCATAGCCCTTTATATCTTTTCCGGTTCGGTAAAGATATAAATCTCCGATGGTGTTGATGGTATTATTTTCAGCCATAAAATTTCAAAAAACCTCCTTTTGATTATTTAATTTTATTTGAGGGCGTGTGAAATAAAGTTCCTTTCGCCGGAACTTTACCAGCCATTGCTTTTCCTTCTGCCGTTTGCCAGTTGATTCCGTAAAAAAATCCGTTGCTCGGCAGCGGCGCAAGGCGATAATCGAATTGGCTTCCGCCCGCCGGAATTTCGGTTTCGATCATAAATGCGTTGTAGTTGAGATTGATATTTCCCGTTTGCTGTTCGGCGTGCGACAGCGGATTTCCGTCGCGTCCGATTATCCAGCGAAATGTGCGGACGGTTTCGCCGTTGATGCGGAAACTGCATTCCCAATTTCCAATGTGGTCGCGCAAGCCCAGACGATTTGCGCTCGAATCGCCGTTCAAATAAAGCGGCAGACGCAAGCGATATTGATTAAACGAAACTTCGTCCATATATTCATTGGCTTTTTTATATTCGGGCGCGATGCGGTCGGTATAAATCGCCGTTTCCCAGCGCGGTGACCAGACATCAACGCCGTCGGAATAAGGACTTTGCCCGGTAAATCGCAAAGGATTTCCGTCAACCGAGCAACGCAGATTTCCATCGGGCATTCGGTCAACCTGTCGTTTCTTTGAAATATTAAAATAAATTTCGACTTCGCTGACATAATCGCTTTCGCCGCGAATCCGATAATAATTCGGATAACCGCGAGGACGTAAAAACAAGATGCTCGCCGCAGTTTCGGCGTGGCGTTGAATATAATAATGCGGCACGTCTTCGACCGGAGCGGTCGCCAAACCGCGAACTCTGGTTGCCTCGCGAACATCAATTTTATAAGTCCGCAGAAGTTTTTCCGCGTCCGTTTCGCCGTCAAAATAAAAGACTTGAACATTAAATTTGCCGGTTTCCTTGATTATTTTTTTCTTATCTTCGCAACCCTGAAAATTCGTCAATAAATAATCGTCTTCAGGAACACGGCGATTTTCAGGAACAGGATCTTCATTTTTGCGATAGGCAACACCTTCACAACGGATTTTCGTTAATTCTTTCCCGTTTTTGGTCACGACTATATTAAAACCGCTCCGATTCGGCACAGTTCCGAACATTCGCAGATGCGAGCGCAAATGCCAGCCGATTCCGACCTGGCGGCGATCTGCCGCGCTGTATTCCTGAAGCGGTTCGGCATCGAAAAATGTAAAACCGTCATCAATGACGATTTGCCGGTTTTTCCCGCCGGACGTTCCGACCGAACCGGGAAGTGTTTTATCAGGTTTCGGCAATTTCGGTGTTTTTACCGTCGGAATGTTGATCTTCGGGAATTGTGCCGATGCAAAAGTTGATAAAAAGAAAATTGCGGTTATTGCGTATAGTGTTGATTTTTTCATTATTTATTTCTCGGTTTAATTTGTTCAAATATTTGTGATCTTCAAAGGAAGTGTTGGAAAGGAAAAACATATTTCATATTTTAAATGTTGATGCTCAATGATTTATTTTAACTCGGCAAAGCCTGGTAGGTATTGATCGAAACAGCATATTCTTCGCTGTATTTGAGGTTTTCAATTCCGTCGCACGCAGTCGAAATTACTCGTAAATACATTACGAGTGTGGCGATAGGAACGATAATTTTTATGACTGGAATAAATAATAAAAACATTGAAAGACCAACAAAAATTACATAATGATTGAAAGGAGCCGAATCTGTGTATAAAGCATTAAAGTTTTTATCTGCGGCTTTTTTTCGGTCGGCATAACCGTTAAAAGCTCCCGGATACATTGCAAATAAGATCAGAGTCCATAAAAATCCGAATAGTGGAATAAAATGCAATCCGGCAGCTAAATACGGGTTAATCGGTGATTTTCCGTCATTGATGGCATTCCACATATAAAAACTGAAAATTGCCTGTATCACGACAGAAATCAATAAATTTATCAGCAAAATACCGATAATATCGTCGCTGCGTCTTACTACCAACATAAAGACAAGAGAAATCACATTTACTAAAATTATTAAACCGATCAATATTACTTTCATTTTTTTTTCTCCTAAGAATTTTTGTTTTCACATTTAGTGTCAAATTGGAAAAAACATTTCGCTTCTCGAATTTCAGGTAAAAACTAATTTGGAAGTTTCATATTAATTTCCAACCTCGAGAACCGCCGTTTTAGTATCAATTTCCTTATCGCCTTTTGCGTTAATCAGCGTAACTTGAAAATTATATTTGCCTTCGGGAAATACCTGCGGTTTGAGAGTCAATGTCAGCCAAATTTTTCTTGCACCTTCGATTTGTGCTTCGTTTTCCGGCAGTTTGATTTCTTCACCTTTGCTATCGGTTACTTTCCAGCGAATAATGTGTTTTCCACTTGTGTTATTTATTGACGAATGTGCATAAATTTTTTCGTTATGCTTGGCAGAAATAAAATTCTTGCTTCCTGATTCGTCATCTGAAAATGAAATTTCGCTGAGATTTGCCGTAGTAAATTCACAAGCCAGCCCGACTGCCAATAAAACACTCAACGTGATTATTAAATTTGAAGTATTTTTCATTTTTTCTCTCACTAAAATTAGTGTCAAAAACCGAAAAAACATTTCACTTTCGATTTTTAAAACTAAAAAAGACGACCGAAGCCGTCTAATAAAATTAAGAACTCGAGATTGATTTTAATTCACACGAAATTGAAAATCGGCGACCGATTCGTTGTTGCCAGCATCATTTTTACCCGAAAGTTTTATTAAATAATCGCCTTTTTTCAGATTCTTTGCCGGAACGAAAAGATTTATTCCCGATCTTTGCACTTTCAAATTATCTTTTCGCAATATCACATTTCCGTCAGCGTCGGTTAATTCGGCTTGAAATGTTGGGTAATTAACGCTTTCGAGATTTAATCGAAGCGTCGCGCCGGAGGCATTTTTCGGTAAATTGAGTTCATTGGATTTTCCATCGGATCGCAAAGTTCCGGCAAAAAGTGCCAGAACGGGATTCGGCGCGGGTTTTTCAACCGGAGTTTTTTTCGGTTCGGGCGGTTTTAAGTTTGTATTTTCAGTTGGCGGCGATTTTATCGAATCATTTGAATTATTTAGTTGAACGGAAGTGTTCGATTTACTTTCGTTATTTGAATTTTCGGGATTACTCTCGGAATTTGGCGGCGGAATTGCGTTGTTAGGCGACGCTGTCGGCGTTTGAGTTTCGGCGATATTTGAATTTTGATTTTTTACGATTTCGGTTTTTTCGTCTCCTGCAATCTGAAACAAAAACCACGTTCCGAAAAACGCGATAATTACGGCAAACGCCGCCGTCAGAGCGATTTTCGGGGTTAAAAATAATTCACCGAATTTCTCCCAAATTGAAACTTTTACAGATTCTTCAATCACTTTCCCGGTTGAAGAATCTTTCTGTAATTGGTGAATCAATTGTCTTGAAAATTCGACTCTTTCGCGCCGTTTTTCGGTGATGAGAAAATTTTGTTCAAATTTTACTCTTTCCGCCTTGTCCATCCAACCGCGCACGTATTTTTCAATCAAATCATCTTCAAACGCTTTTATTTCATCGAATAATTCGGCATTTGCGAGAAATTTATCTTCAAATTCAATTCTTTCGTCTTCGGTCATTCCGCCAAAAAAGAATTTTTCTATTAATTTTTTATTATCCGTATTTTTATTCATTTTTTTACCAACCGTAATTAGTGTCAAAATTCAAAAAAACATTTCACCGATGTTTGCAAAAAGATAAAAATAACTCGTCTAAAGCGGTTTAAGTCGCTTTTTCCCAACATTCCTTCGTACATTTTTCCAGCTTTGTTTTAAGTCTGGAAATTCGGATTCGCAAGGTGTTTAGATTCAGTCCCGATTTTTCGGCTAAACTTTTGCGTTTCGGAATCATTGTTTCCTCTTCTGTATCGAAATACTCGATTAAAAGTTTTCGTTTGTCTTCGGGAAAATCCGCCAGACATTTATTCAAACAATCGAACTTTTTGTCTTTTAATTCATCTTCTTCGGAAATATTTTCAGAAATGTTTTTAAGCGAATTTTCGTCGAATTCTTCTTTTCTTAAACTATCACGCCTGTTTTCCATCAACACGAATTTCGCTACCGAGATGCTGTAAGCCTCTGCATTTTCTATGTTTTCGCCTTCAAGTATTTTCTTTATCACGCGATCAAAAACTATATCGGCGAGTTCCTCCGTATTTTCGCAATCGCGCCATTCAAAGAATTTTTCGAGTCTTTCACGCAGAGCGATATATTTCTCCGCCGCTTGTCCGCGATCACGGTCAAGCATCTGGAGAAATCGGTCAAAGTCTATTTTTGATAAACTTTTGAGCATTAAAAGAAAAAATAAATAGTGTGATTCTTTAACTTGACATTGATTTTAACAAAAAATGCGGCGTGATGTTTTGAAGATTTTCTTTTTACTGCCAGTCGCCAAGCAAAGTAAATGCGCTCCAATAAAACGGGGAATTAAAGCGGGGAATTTTTTTCATTTCGAGTTTTGCCCGGTGCAGAGCGGTTGAAGCCGGTAATTTTTTTTCCAGATGATTTTTATAAAAAAATTTCATAAATTCGGCAGTTGCGGCATCGTCAACCTTCCAGAGACTGGCGATAACCTTTTTTGAACCGGCATACAAAAATCCGCGCGAAAGACCGATCAAGCCTTCGCCGCGAACATCCTTGCCGAGCGCGGTTTGGCAAGCCGAAAGAACTACCAGATCGCTGGAAAGTTCGAGATTGTAAACGTCATTCAAGCTCAGAAAACCGTCTTGTGGCTGACCGTTTTTATCAAAGAGTGAAAAAACCAAGCCTGAAAATTCCGGGCGGGAAGTATTCAGAAAGCCGTGTGTGGCAAAGTGCAAAATTTTATATTGTGAAAGATTCGTTGTTTCCAAATTCTTTACGCTCGCCTCAAAATCCATTTTGATAACCGCTTCATTTTTGTTCAAAAAATTTGAAATATTTCGCGCTTCCTGCCGCGAAAAAAGCAGTCTCGGAAGATTTTCGCCGAATTTGAAATCGCGTTTGATTTCCGTTAATTCGGAATCAGGCTTTAGGTTGTCAGGATTATTCTTGCCGAAAATTCGGGAATCTTGTAAATCGAAAACCGGGTCGGCAAAAATAGCGATTGTTTTGTTTTGCGGTTTGATCTTATCGGTGTTTTCTCTGAGTTGGGCTAAAACCGAAACCGACGGTAAAATGATAATTTCATTTTCATCGGCTAAAACATTGTCGGGAAAACCGGGCTTTTGCAATGCGGGAAAGGGTAAGTATTGCAGGAAACCGTCGGCAACAATGACGATTCTTTTAGCTGTGATGCGCGATGCGGCGGGCGATATTAAAATCGAACTCAATTCTTTTGACAATTCGAGAATTTTTGTTTGATTTTCTTTATTATTTTCGACAATCAGATCATAAAACCTTCTCGCTTTTTCTTCGATTTCGCGGCGCGGCGGCAGTTGGAAAATTTCGAGCGAATTTTGACCGACAACCCAAACAAAACTCCGTTTTTCGCCAAGTTTATACTCCAGCAAAACCGTTTTATCATCGAGCAGTTTCGGAATTTCTTCCGCCGAAATTGTTTTGCCTTCGGTCAGTGCCGAATATTGAGGATTTTCGCGCCGAATTCTGGTTTGAAGACTTTGTATTTCTGTATTTAAACGGATAATTTCTTCAGTAATTTCGGTTATTTGTTCAGGTTTCGGGCTGCCGTTTAGAAGATTTTGACGCGTATTATATTTATTGTTCAATTCGTCCTGAGAAGTTTTTAATTCTTCAAGTAATTCGTCGGTGATTCCTTGTTTGAAATTAACTTTTGCTTCCTGTAATAATTCGATCAGACTTCGGGAACGTGATTGTTCGCTGGTCTGTAAGGCTTTTGCCATAAAGGATTTATCTTTTGTTTTTTCAAAATTCGAGACCAACAGATCAGTGTAAAGATCGTAATAATTCTGAACGGTCGAAAAATAGGTGTAGCGAGATTGAGAACCGACCAATTCGCCGCGAATTTGTTCAATTATTTCCAAACCTTGTCTGATATTCTCGATGGCTTTTCCTAAATTTCCGCGCTCGTTTTCAGCAACGGCTAAAAGATAAAATGATTCGGCTGCTAATCGTCTGTCGCCCAACTCTTTTGATTTTATATTGGCTTGAGTGAGGTTTTTGAAACCATCTTCCAGGTTGCCCGAATCCCATTGCGCTTTACCTAAATTGAGCAGGGAATTGGCAACTCCCCAATGATGTTCGACTTCGCGGCGTAATTCGAGAGATTGCTGCAAAAAATCTATTCCATTCTTAAAATCACCGTTTAATACCAGAGATTTTCCGAGATTGTTTAATGTAACCGCAACACTTCTTTGTCCGCGAATTCTCTTGTCCTGGCGTTTGATTTCAAGCGATTGCCTGTAAAAATCTTCGGCTTTGTCGTAATTTCCGAGCATCATAAACGAATAAGCCATATTATTTAAAAAAATTCCGACACTCAAAATGTCGCCGGTTTCGCGTTGAATTTTTATTGCTTGCTCATAATAGGAAATTGCTTTTTCATTCTCTCCCAAATCACTGTAAATAATACCGATATTATTTACAGCCGAACCTTCATATTGTCTGTTTTTTACCTCAAGCCAAATTTCCAGACTTTTCAAATATACATCCAAAGAATTTTGAAGTTCGCCGAGTTGATCGTAGATCAAGCCTTGAGCGACGAGCGCGACTCCTTCCCAAACTTTATCCTTCTTTATTTTTGAAACCGCAATCGCTTCATCCCAAATAGCAATGGCTTCGCGCTGTCCCTGCACCGTTCCGTTATATTTCGCTTTCGTTGCTTTTTCGGCAAGTGTGAGAATTTTTCTCGATGCTTCATTTATTTCAAAATCATCCGCCACGGTCGGGCGAATCTCTTTTAAGACAATCGTATATTTACCGGGTTTTGCATTCGGGTCAGCCGGAGAAACTTCAATTTTATAAAAGCCTGCTTCCTTTGCCGTAACCAATATCAGATCATCGCCGTAAAATCCGCTCGGCGAAAGACTAATAATAAACTGTTCGCCCTGCGGATCGGTCGCCGATATTCCGACATCAATTCCATCTTGCACAATTTCGACGCGAGCCGTCTGATTTGCCGACAGATCAACGGAATAAATTTGATTTTCACCACCTTTGATTTCTGCACTTAAACCATTATTCAGTGTCAAACGGGTTAGAGAATCTTGTGCAAATGAGTTTGTGCAAAATAAAAAAACAACAGCCAATATTTTCAAAATGACCGTTGTTTTTATTAGTTCTTTTTTCATATTCAGCAGACTATCCATATATTTTTTATATGAATACTTTCCCTTAAATATGAATTTGAGTCAAATTTTTTCGATCTTTATAAATCAATTTTATGCGACGAACAAAAAATAGTTTTAATGGAAACGATTCTATCTAACTTAGGAATCTAAATTTTGCAAAGATAAAACTATCGGTCGCGCCTTATCTTCTTCATTAATGATGGTGATCGTATAAATACTTTTTCCATCGCTTTGAATTTGAATATTCGAACCTGTCGTGTGTCCGCTCGATAAAAATTCACTGCCGCGTCTGATCTCGTATTTGAACTTTCCACTATTGGTTTGTTTGATCTGCAAATTGCTGAACTGCTTACCCGAAACTGACCACTTAAATGATTGAGCTTCTTCAACTTTCCAAGGTTTGATCGTCGCACTAATTGTCGCCTTACCGTTTGCGTCTAAATTGATCCGTTTTTGGGCAAAAGCATCGGTTGCCGAAAATGCGATGATGGCGATTGTCAAAGTTAGTAATCGTAGCGTTAATTTTTTCATTTTATTTTCTCCTTTAATTTTTCAAAATCAAATTGATTGCAATAGTAGTGTTGAAACCCGGAAAAACATTTCACTTTAAACAATTGGTAAAATGTTATTTCTTCGATTTTGATTGCTTTTGTTCCAACTCCGAGATTTTTTTCAGATCAGCTACGGCTTCCAAAGATGAATACTGAGTCGTCTTATCTACCAACAGTATTTTGGCTTGGTAATATTTGACTTCGTTTGGATTGATTTTTATTGCTTGATTTATGTCATTCAGAGCTTTGGTATAGCTTTCTATGCTCAGATATGCCATTCCCCGCAATGAATAAACATTGTCATTTTTCTTATCAACTTTCAGCACTTTGTCAAAATCATCTATTGCATGCTGATAATACCGGTCTTGCAGATAAGAATTTCCACGAGCGAAAAGTGCATCCAGATTTTTCGGTTCGCGTTCAAGTACAACGGAAAAATCGTCAATTGATTGTAAGTATTCTTCCAAAAGTCCAAACGCCAGACCTCGCATAAAATAAGCATCTGTAAATTTCGGGTCTTTTTTTATCGCGCGGCTGAAACTTTTTACAGAACTTTTATAATTTTGGCTGGCTAACAATTTTTCCCCTTCCGCATAGTAAAACTTGGCTGATTCGGGTAGTTTTTTGGCATCGTCTTCGGTATTGACCGCAGTTTTGCGATTATCCTTTGCAGAAGTAACATCTTTCGTTTTGGAATTTGCATTTCAATTATTGTTATTTGAAATGTTCACCGTTTCCGCTTTTTTTGAACACGAAAAACCGACCAGCATCGTCAAAGCTAAAATTATAGAAAGTAAAAAAAAATGGGTTTGTAAATTGAATCGTTAATTTTTTCATATTTTTTCTCCTTCTAATATTCTTATGTTTATTAACAAAGCTAAAAATATACTTTGCTATTCAGTTATAGTGTTCCAATCTCGCAAAACATTTCACTTTTTCAATTATAAAAATCAGTGAATTAAAAAAAAGTGCAATGACCATAAAAGTCTTGCACTTTTTTTATTCCATTTTATCTTTTACTATTGGGGCAAGACCACACAAATATTCATATCAACTCCGTGTCTTGTCCAACAACCGGCTTTTTTTACAAATTTTGCAAATCCTTTCTTACTGTTCGCGTCATCCAAACAATTTTGTAATCTCGCATTTGCTCTATCAACACAGATTTTGAAATCAGAATTTCCATCATTGTCTTCTTTAAAATCTTCAGCTTTTGCGGCTGCATAAGCAGCGACAAGAAGAGTAACACCGGCTACAACTGCGGCTGATATTCCGCCATCCCAAAATGCACTCTCTGCTTCCGACACTAAATTGTTATTTTCTTGAATAGAATTTGAGTCCAAAAAAGAAACATTTTTGTATTGCGAAACATAATTAAAAGAAACCTTAGCAATTCTATAATGACCGCTTGATGAATTAGATAGCGGAATGCTGTAATTATTAACTCCCGTTTTATCTCCAAATTTTTCTTCAACCGCTTTAAGTCTTTCTGCCAAAGTTTTATAAGTTTTTGCATCATTGGCAAGTTGCTCTTTCATATTCGATTGAATATTTTCAGCATTACTGAATTTCATTACCATACCAGGGTTTTCTTTTAGCATTCTTGCTAAATTATTTGCTCCAACTTTATCAACTTCGGCTTCAACTGATTTTTTAAATTCTTGGTCAGCAAAAACTAAACTAACTAAACTTGAATAGCTTCCCTCTGTTAAAGTCGGCTTGAGTTTATCAAGCGTGTTCACTGCTTTTTGGACATCTTCTTCTGAATTAATTGGATTACCGGATAACGAGTCGAGTGTTTTCATTGCAGTCCGATATTTTGCACCTAAACTTTTAATTTTATTTATCCTATCCTCATATTTGTTATTTTTTCCTTTAGATTGCCCATTTGCTACGCTTATTCCTAAGACAAAGAGTTGCGAGCTAAATAAAGTTGCACAAACCAATGCAGATAACACCAATTTATAAAAACTATCTTGATTCCTTTTCACTATGACTTCTTTCATTTTTGTTCTCCTTTTATCTAATTTTTACGAAAGGCTAAAAGGAAATTTTATCGCCTTTCATAATTAGTGTTAAAAAGCGAAAAAACATTTCACTTTACTTTCAAAGTTCAAAATTCAGTTTGTTAAACGTCGCCGTTTTGATTTGATATTTTCATAATTTTCGGCTTGATATTGCTCTTGAAATCATTAGCTACGCTGCGCGGACGAAGCAAACTGAAGTTTGAACTTGAAGTGCGAAAAATGAAATGTAATATTCGAGCCAAGCCTTAATTTTTATTGTGCTTTTTCTTCAATGCCTCTAATGATTGTTTTTCCAATTCGGCGTTTTTTGTATCGCCTTTTTGTTCGGCTAGTTTTATTGCATATTCATACGCTTTTATGTGTTCGTTGGGATCGTAATCGAATTGGTGTTCATTGTCTTCTAATTCTCTTAAATCTCTTAAAGCCCTAGTTATAAACTCATTGGCTTT
>JBBRVS010000101.1:0-19139 GCA_038246645.1 Pyrinomonadales bacterium | reverse complement strand
GCTTTATAGTAACTTCTAATTTAATCGAATTAGTTGATAAGATTTAGTTGAATCTATATGATATTGCAATTTAGGTTTGGGATGCTTGCACTTCTTAGTGTTCAAGTTGGAAAAATGATCATCTCTGTTACGTTTCAGGTTATAGTTAATTAAAATTTACATTGCAATTTATTCTTAGTAAATCGCTAAACTTCATAGATACAACATTTACTCTCCCCTTTTTTTTATAAAATTGCTTGACAGATTTTGAATATAGGTGTATTATTGCTCAAAATACACGAAAGTCTCCCAAAAGAGTTTTTCCTTATTTTTCAGGTTTCATACTCTTTTATCAAAATAGAATCTGAAATGTGCTTTCATACACCGAAGTAATTCGGTTAGGATCAGGTTTCATAATAAACAAAAAGCCTCTTTGGTTATCATCAGTAACCGCCAAGGCTCATTGTTTTAAGTGCTTCTGCTGTGTTTAGGACAACAGATGCGACTTTGACAACACTTCGTATCTTAGCGCAAAACACGACAGAAGTTCAATAAAAACTCTTGAGAAATTAAGAATAATTGCGTAAATGTGCCTGTATATTTTTAGTTTTTCTAGTTTAGACTTCATAAAACAGGAGGACAAATGAAGAAAATATTATTGACCTTAGTGCTTTGTATTTCATACTTTGCGGTTGGAGCGGTTATTACAAAAGCGGAAGTTTTGAATACGAGTGTTTCTGTTACATCAAAAACAATAAAATTGAGTTCATTCGAATATAAACTTTCCCTGTTGGAAAAAAAGATTTCATCAGTAGAAACAATATGTTCACCAATGGATGCCTGCGATAATGCTCTATTATACGCAAATTTAACTTTGGCTCTTGCGTTTACTACTTGTCAAAGTCAAGGATGGGAGTCCCCAGCTTGCACTTCTGCAATGGGACAAGCCGAACAGGCTGTTAATGCTGCTGTGGAACAATGTAATCAATCAAACAACATTAGAAAAACTACTCCGGTTTTACCGTTGAAAAATGTTGGTAAAAATCAAGATGGTAAATCCGGTTAATCAATAATCATAAAAAGAAAAAAGAGAGTAGTTAATATGAGTTTGCTCTCTTTTTTCTGCAACATAATTAAGGAGGCAGCTAATGAAAGCTAATATTTTTATTTTTATTATTTTCTTATCTTTACCATTGAGCGTTTTTTCGCAGGGAAAAAACGCTACGACAAATGAACAGATTTCAAGAGCTAAAGAAATAATAGAAAACGCCCGTAAGGAAACCGGAGCGGATAAATTTGTTTCAAACCTTGATTCTTTCCAACTGACTATAAAAAGTGTAGGCGATATTGAGGGGACTGAATGGATAACAACAAAGGAAGCCAGCGTTATGTTGCCCGATAAAATTTTTTCTGTTTATTCAACAAAGAAGCCTTTTGAATCTAACGCCATAAGTATTTGGAATGGACAAAAATACAAAAAACTTTTTGAAAGTGTAACTTTCAATGGTCAGCGACTTGTAAAAGATGTTACAAATCAAGATTTGAGCAGTAATTTTACTAATCTCGTGAAAGACAAAGAAACATTGGAAAAGATTAAAAGAGTAAGAGCGATAGACCCTAAAGTTCGGATGAATGATGAATTATGGAGTGAGATTTTTCCGCTAATTTTAACTCATCCGTTTGAATCACAAGCAGAATTTAAATTTGTCGGGCAAGCAAAATCGGCAGATCGCACGGCAAATGTGGTTGATACCATATCCGCAAATGGTCGGGAAATACGGCTTTTATTCGATTCGGAAACCCATCATTTGTTAATGATGATTGAAAAATACAAAGGTTTTGACGGTGAATACGAAACCAAATATTATTACTCGGATCGGGAACTGACGGATAATATATTAATTCCAAAGAAAATTAAGGTCGAACATAAATATACTCAAACCGGAAAAGAGGCAAAAATAACTTACAAATATTTAGAAGTTGCCGAATTTAAAATAAATCCGAAATTCAAATCAAATCTTTTTGATATAAATTAATCTCTAAAAACAGGCAGGTGCGTTATGTTAGTGAAGTTTTTAGTGTCTTGCTTTATCTTATTTTTGCTACAATTTACGGCATTTTCTCAGGAAACCGGAACTCTTTCGGTTAGCCTGATTGATCAAAACGGAGATTTGATTTCTGCCGGAATTGTATCAGTAAAAGATGAGCAAGGAAATAAAATAAAAGACGCAGAGATTTCTCGAGCAAAAACATCTGCGAATTTTAATCTGGATTTCGGAAATTATATTTTGGAAATCAATTCGCCCGGATTTAAGCCTTATCAAAAGAAAATCGAGATAAATAAGGGAATTAACAAAATTGAAATCCAGCTTGAGATAGAAACAATCGAGATTAATGTCGAAATTCAGCAAGATAATAGAGAAGAAAGGTTAAACGAAGCCTTCGGTGGATTTTTGACGGAAAAAGAACTTGCCGATTTACCCGAAAGCGGCGAGGAAATCAAGGAAGAATTAAAGAGAAGATACGGCGATGATATTTTAATTCGGATTGACGGAGATTTCAGCGGTTCGCAAATTCCGCCGCTTAGTCAAATTTCTTCCGTTAAAGTTATCCGCAATACCTTCGATGCGGAATTTCACGAGATTGCCGCTCTGATAATTGACATTCGCACAAAGGTTGCCATCAGCAGTTTCAACGGAATGGTAATGTTTACTTTTAACGACTCAATACTGAATGCGCGAAATCCGTTTGATACACAACGCCGACCGGAGCAAAAAAGACAAATACTGTTGTTTTTATCGGGTCCGATTATTAAGAAAAGTACTTCATTTAATTTTTCTACTTTTGGAATAGACAGTTTCAGCAGTCAAAAATTTCTCGGCAGAGCATCGGCATCTGATGAAAATAATCCGCCAAAGTTAAAAAATCGAATTATGTTTTCCACATTTGGAATAAAGCATAATTTACCGAATGAACATTTACTGGATTTTAAGTATCAGATGAATGATCTGAGTTTTTTCAGGCTCGGCGCGTTCGATCTGCCGGAACGCGGCTCGACTTTAAGTAATCCGCGACACACTTTTAGTCTTGGCGAATCGGGAACATTTAAGGGCAAGTATTTTAACGAGATAAGATTTGAATTCGGCAGGGAATTCAGAAAAATTACGCCGGAAAGTTTTGAAAGAACGATTCTTGTATTAGATTCCTTTAATCTCGGCAGTTCTGGGTTAAATGTGCGGGATGAAACTACCAGATTAAAATTGGTTGATAATTTAATGTTCGATGCCGGAAAACATTCGGTGAAAGTCGGAACCGAAATCGAATATGAAATACTAAAGAGCAGATCGGAAAATAATCTGAACGGAAGATTTATCTTTTCGAGTTTGGAAGATTTTGAAGATGGGAATCCGTCGCAATTTTCGCAAACATTAGGCTCAACAAGTGTAAATTTGAGCAGATTGAAAACTTCATTTTATATTCAGGATTATTTAAAAGTTCAAAAGACCTTCCAACTCAGTTTGGGTTTACGTTACGGATGGCAGAGCGATTTGAAGAATAATAATAATTTTTCTCCGAGAATCGGTTTTGTCTGGTCGCCGGAGAAAAGCGGAAAACTTATTATCAGAGGAGGTTTCGGCATATTTTATAATTGGCTGGATACACAAACTCTTTCTTCGGTTTTCAGCAACGACGGACGGCAGGGACAAAATTTAATTATCATAAATCCGAGTTTTCCGAATCCTTTCGACGGCGGAACTGTTTCACAACCGCTTCCGATCAGCGTTTCGGTTCTTGCGGAAAATCTGAAAACTCCCTATATCATTGCCTCGCAAAATGCGGTTAATTATAAGCTTAATAATTCTGTAACTTTTGAAGGAATTTACACCTTTAAGAAAGGACTGAATCATTTTCGCAGTCGTGATGTAAATGCGCCGATTAATGAAATTCGACCGAATCCCGATTTTGGACGAATTCAGCTTTTGGAATCGAGCGGGACATCAATCGAACATTCCTTTGAAACAAAAATAAATGCCTTTTATAAGGGCGTAAATTTTTTCGGCAACTATCAATTGGCAAAAAGAACATCCGATTTTTCAGATGCGCTAAGTCTGCCGACCGATAATTACAGACTTCATCTCGACAGAGGTTTCTCAAATCTCGATCAAAGGCATAAGTTGAATTTGAATTTTAATTACGACATCGGGAAAAACTTCAAAATTTCTCCGACAATTCGGATTGAATCAGGATTTCCATATACGATAACTACGGGAACGGATGACAATGGCGATACGATTTTTAATGACCGTCCGTTCGGTATCGGAAGAAATACCGAACGAAGTGAATGGCTCAAGCAAGTTGATCTCGGATTTCGCTGGAAATTATCAATGAAATATTTCGGCTTCAAAGCGGAAAATCAAAAGCGTTCAATAAACTTGAACGCTAATATCAGAAATTTGTTTAATACCGCTAATTTTATAAACTACATCGGCACTCAAACATCTCCGTTTTTCGGACAACCGACGTTTGCCCGAACCGCACGCAGTATTGATGCCGGTTTGTCATTTAATTTTTAACTTTAGCGATTGGCTTCCGGCAGTAATTCATAATTGCCCATCTCGCGGTTGTAAGCGTCGAGCGCGCCGACCGAATCGTTTGTTGCGTCGAGCATTTGTTTGGTCATCGCGATTGAATCGGAAAGCTGCTCAAAGTCTAACAGAGAGAATTTCTCCGGCGTTGACATCGTCACAATTTCGTCATTCAAATAACCGAAGAAGTTTTCGATTGACTGCAATTGTCCTTCAACTAATTTGACGCTTTTTTCCAGTTCGTCAAATGAAGCCAGACGACGTTTTAAGATTTCGACGTTTGTCTGCTGAACGCGTTTGGTTTTTTCGTCATCCGTGTTTTCAACCGTGCGGAAAGCCTGACTGAGTTGATTATGGACGGCTTGGCGGTTGATTGATTTGAGATGCTGTTTCCGTCGGCGATAAACGTCCAGCAGATCAACAAAATCTTCCCAGCGGCGGTCGAGCGTTTTCAAGTTGGTCGGCAATTGTTTGGCACCGGTAAATTTTTTGTAGTTTTCCTGAATTTTATCCTTTTGCCAGCGCAGATATTCGACCGCTTCGCGCTCTCTGGGCGTAAAGGATTTGATCAATTTTTCGCGCGTGGAGATATTCAGCGCACGGATTCGTTCGCGTTCGCGGTTGTTGACGAGCTGCCGGTAAGACGGAAGATTCGGGATAATTAAAACGTAAGCTATTTCGCAAATCAGAGCGATGAGCAGAGGAATAACGCTTTGGGTGTAAGCCGCCGCCACCGCAAAACCTGCCAATCCCCAAAAATTGACGGGTTCTTTGATTGCTTCTTTGGCGTAAGAAGAATTAAATCTTTCGATTTCCTTTTGGTATTTTGCTATATCTGCCATAGAAATAATTTCTGTTCTCTCAATTCCAGCCAACACTTAAAGTTTTTGGCATTTAAATCTGATTCTAAACTTCAAAGCCGCGTTGCTTTCCTCAAACAACACTTTTCTTATCGGCAGAAAACCGTAATTCCGGAATTGTAAAGCTATTTTTCAATTAAAAATTTAGATTTAATTACCCGCATTTTTCAGCAATTTTTCAGCTTCGGCAAGCAAGGCGTCGGTAGATTTATCTTCTTCTTTAACACTCGATGCGGAAGAAATCTGCTTTTTGTCGTTGTTTGCACCTTCGCCGAGCAAACCCATTTCCTGTTTATAAGAGAGAAGTTTGTCCTGAAGCTGAATATCCATCGCTTCGCGTTCGATGTCCTGCATTTGCGTATCAACCGAAGACGAACCGAGCTGGAGCTTGGCTTCGGCGGCGGCAACGCGGCGGTCGATTTTTTCGCGCATTTCGTTAAAGGTCGAAGCATCGTCGCCGATGTCGAATGTTTCCATCGTTTGCGCTAATTGTTCCTGAAGTTTGGCTTGTTTCGATGCGCTGATCAATTGCATCGCTTCCGCCGTGCGCTTCTTCATATTCAGAACGTAATTATCACGCGCTTTTAAGGCTTGCTTTGAAGCATTGGTGGCGTGATCGAGCTGATTCGAGGTTCTTTCCAGGTCAACTTGCGCTTGCTGGAGCTGTCCGATATAAGCCGTCGCAATATCATCGCGTCCCATTTTTACCGAGGCTTTGATCTTTGAATCCAGATCAACAACTTGATTTTCGAGGTGTTCTCTGTTTTTTGCCAAAAGCCTTTCGGTTGCCATTACTTGCGCTACCGAGTTATTGAGTTCCGGTACGCGGTCGCGCATATCTCGGATAGTTTGCTGAAGAACCATCTCCGGATTTTCTATTCTGTCTAATGCCGATCCTGTTCCGGCGCGAAATAATCTTTTTAGTCTCTGCCACAATCCCATTTTTATTTATCTGCTCCTAAAAAATGTTATAAACAACGTCTAAGCCAAGTTTCTTTACGATTTCAAATTTGCCAAAGTTGCAAAATACGCTTTAATTATAGCAAGAAAAAAGCGTAATCAGAAATATTCATTATCAAAAATAAACTTCGAATCGTTAATTTTCTAATGATACATCAAAGTAGCCGAAAAAAGGTATCAATATTTAATCAATTGCAAGTTATTAAATCGAAAGTCGTTCATTTAAACGGACGGCTTTCGGGTTGTAAACAATTATAATGTAAGATATTCCCGGAAAGTTCGACAATTTTTTCAGCGTGAGGATTTCAAAACTTTAATGTTAAAAACAAAAATATTCGTTTCCTGGATTATATTACTTTCAATATATGTCGGAATGCTTGCACCTTTTGCCGCCTACGGGCAAAGAGTTTCGGGCAGACCGACCGGTCAAAAAAATATGGAAAATGTACCGAACGGATTATCGTTTCGCCTGAGCGAAGGCGAAGAAGGTGCGGAAAATCGCACGAAACAAAATGCCGCCAATGCGGAAAATCTCTCGGAAGGCGAAACTTCAAATCTTTTAAAGCGCATTCCCGAAATTAAGACCGATACGAATGATCAGACGGATTTTTCAAAACGCGCCGGAACTCTTCCTCCGCCGAAAACCGGCACAAAAGTACCCGTAAAATTTCCTTCTGACGAAGATCAGCGCGGAACGCCGAAGGTGAATTTGGGCGAAACCCTCGAAGTTTTGCGTTTTTCGCCCGAAGGCGAAATCAGTCTCGCGCCCGATCTGAGCGTCACGTTTTCCGAGCCGATGGTTGCCGTAACTTCGCAGGAAGAAGCCGCAGCTACCGTTCCGGTTCAACTGTCGCCGAATTCCGAAGGAAAATGGCGGTGGCTCGGCACGAAAACCTTAATGTTCGATACGACCACACGTTTTCCGATGGCGACCGTTTTTAAGGCAAAAGTTCCCGCCGGAACGAAATCGGCAACGGGGCAAACCTTACAAAAAGATGTAACCTGGACATTTAAAACTCCGCCGCCGAAAGTCGAACAAATGATTCCTTCAAACGGACAAGTAACGCGGCGCGACGCACTGATGTTTGTTTCGTTCGATCAGAAAATCAATCCGGATGAAGTAATCAAAACAATTTCAGTTACGGGAAAAGGCAAAAAACTTCCCATTCGTCTCGCCACCGAAGAAGAAATCAAAGCCGATTCGAGTATTCCTTATTACACCAAACAAGCACAGCCGAATCGTTGGATCGCTTTTCGCGCCTTAAATGCGGAAGGCGGAATTGAAGACGCGCTGCCGGCAGATTCGCCGATAAATGTTTCCATCGAAAAGGGAACGCCGTCTGCCGAAGGACCACTCAAAACCGAAAAAGCGCAAGGTTTTGGTTTTCAAACTTACGGCGCGATGAAATATATCAAAGCGGTTTGCGGTTATGAAAGCAATAAAAACTGTTCGCCGTTCGACAATTGGTATATGCAGTTTACCAATCAGATTGATTCGACCAAATTTAAGGCATCAATGGTCAAGGTCGAACCTGCAATCGAAGGTTTGAGCGTTTATCCGAGCGGAAATATCATTTATTTTCAGGGCGTTAAAAAGGGAAACACGAGTTATAAAATTTCCGTAACCGATGAAATAACGGATGTTTACGGGCAAAAATTGCAAGAACCGGCAAATGCCGTGATCAAGGTCGGCAACGCGCCGCTGAGTTTGTTTGCACAAGGCGGAAATTTTGTTGTTCTAGACCCGACCGCCAAACCTTCGTATTCGATCTATTCGACGAATCACAAGAGCGTAAAACTAAAAATCTATCAGGTTCAGCCGCAAAACTGGCATCAGTTTGCCGAATATCTCAGAAGAATAAATTACGACGACAGCACGGCAAAACCGGTAATTCCGGGAAAATTGGTCGTTGACAAAACCGTCACGATTGCCAATAAACCCGACGAAATGGTCGAAACAAGAATTGATCTGGCTGAGGCTTTAACAAATAATTTAGGAAATATAATTATTGACATCGAACCGACCGTCAAGCGCGATAAATACGACCGCACGAGAATTTTTAGGTGGGCGATGGCAACGCAGATCGGGCTCGATGCGTTTGTTGATAATCAGGAACTGGTCGGTTTTGCAACCGATCTGAAAAACGGAAAACCTTTGAACGGCGTTGAAATGTCTATTTATCCGAACGGAAAAATGCCGAACGGAAATCAAACTTCAGCAAATGAAGAAGGCACATTTGAAAGTTGGTGGAATTGGCTGACGACGTGGGGAAGTTCGCAAACTGATGAAATTCAATCAATTGACGAGAGCGGAAACTCGGTTGAAACCGAAACCATCGAACCGGCGCAGAAAAATCTGACGACCGAAAACGGAATTTTGCGCCTTCCGCTGCCGGACGCTTCGGCAAGTCAGCAAAATATGCTGATCGCCAAGCGCGGCGCAGATGTCGCCTTTTTACCGGAAAACTCCGATTATTACTGGCAGCAAAGCGGAACCTGGTATAAAAAAGGCGAAACCACTTTATTGCGCTGGTTTGTTTTCGACGACCGCAAAATGTATCGCCCGAAGGAAGAAGTTTCCGTCAAGGGCTACATCCGAATCTGGGAAAGCGGAAAACTCGGCGACATTCAGCCGCTCGGCGACAGCGCGAGAGGTTTGACATTTTCGGTAAAAGACGCGCAAAACAATGAAATCGGCAAAGGAACGGCGAATCTGAATGCCTTCGGCGCGTTCGATTTCAAATTCAGCATTCCCGATAATGCAAATTTAGGTTATGCGCGGGTTGAAATTTCGACCAGCAGCAGTTTGAGCGGAACAACATTTAATCACGGTTTTCAGATTCAGGAATTCCGCAGACCGGAATTTGAAGTTACTTCAAAGGTCGAAACCGAAGCACCGCATTTTGTCGGCGGCGATGCAAAAGTCGCGGTCGAAGCGAAATATTTCGCGGGCGGCGGCTTGGCAAACGCCGATGTTAATTGGAACGTTACCGCCACGCCGACCAGCTACACGCCGCCGAACCGCGACGATTATATTTTCGGAAGCTGGACTCCGTGGTGGTATCGCGGCGGAAACAATTATTACGGCGGAAATACGCAAAACTTCAAAGGCGTAACGGACGCGGGCGGAAAGCATATTTTGAAAATTGATTTCGAATCCGTCAAACCGCCGCGCCCGTATAATATCGTCGCGTCGTCTGCGGTTCAGGATGTCAACCGGCAAACGTGGTCGAGTTCGACTTCGTTGCTTGTGCATCCGTCCGAATTATACGTCGGTATAAAATCGGCGCGAACCTTTGTCCAGAAAAATGAAAACATCGAGATCGAATCAATTGTTTCGGACATTGACGGCAAATTAATTGCCGGACGCGATGTTGAAATTAAAGCCGTTTTGAAGGATTGGGCGTTTGAAAACGGCGGTTGGCTGGAAAAAACGATTGACGAACAAACCTGCAATATCAAATCTGCCGACAAGGGCGTGATCTGCAAATTCCCGGCAAAAGCCGGCGGACGTTATACGATCACGGCGAGCGTGATGGACGACCGCGAACGCTTTAACGAAAGCGAATTTACCGTCTGGGTTGCAGGCGGGAAAACCGTGCCGAAACGCAATGTCGAACAGGAAGAAGCGCAGATAATTCCGAGTCAAAAAGAATTTGCACCGGGCGATACGGCGGAACTTCTCGTTCTGTCGCCGTTCACTCCGGCGGAAGGCGTTTTGACTCTGCGGCGCGACGGAATCGTCAAAACCGAGCGTTTTACGATGAAGGATTCTTCGATAATTTTGAAAATTCCGCTCGAAGAAAAATATCTGCCGAATATCTACGCGCAGGTTGATCTGGTCGGCGCGGCAACGCGGACGGACGATAAGGGCGAAGTCAATGAAAAGATCGCCAAACGTCCGGCGTTTGCGAGCGGAAATATCAATCTGCCGATCTCGACCGCCACGCGTCAATTAACCGTTTCCGCCGAACCGAAGGATAAAACCTTAGAACCCGGCGGCTCGACGAAAATTGATGTTGCAGTAACCGATAAAAACGGCGGACCCGTTTCAAATACGGAAGTTGCGGTTGTCGTCGTGGACGAAAGTGTTCTCGCGCTGTCGGCTTATCAATTGGCAAATCCTTTGAGCATTTTCTACACGCAGAGAAGCGACGGCGTTACCGATTATCATCTGCGGAAGGATATTTTATTAGGTAATCCTGACGATGTAATGCCTCAGGATTTGAATCAATTTACGATAGACGGACAAGAGGTTACAAATTTTAAAAGCGGTACAGAATCCGGCGCGGCGCCGTCTGCACCGATGATGGCGCGTTCAGTAGCCAAAAAATCCGCACCCGGAAGCGATGATGAATCTGCACAACAGCAAGAGAATATAAATCTGCGTGAGAATTTCAATGCTCTGGCAGTTTTTGCGCCGAGCGTTAAAACAAATTCGAGCGGAAAGGCAACGGTTGACGTTAAACTGCCTGACAATCTGACGCGCTACCGCGTGATGGCGGTGGCGGTTGATACAGGCAAACGCTTCGGCAAAGGCGAATCTTCGATCACTGCGCGTCAACCGCTGATGGTTCGCCCGTCCGCGCCGCGATTTATGAATTTCGGCGACAAGATCGAACTTCCCGTTGTTGTTCAAAATCAAACCGATCAACCGATGACCGTCAATGTCGCGGTTCGGGCAACGAATGCGAATTTAACAAGCGGCGGCGGCAGAAAGGTTGAAGTTCCGGCAAATGACCGCGTTGAAGTACGCTTTCCGGTTGATGCCGACAAAGCGGGAACGGCGCGTTTTCAAGTCGCCGTAACTTCCGGCAAATTCTCCGACGCGGCGGAAATTTCTCTGCCCGTCTGGACACCGGCAACAACGGAAGCCTTTGCAACTTACGGCACGACCGACGAAAACGGCGCGATTGTTCAGCCCGTTCAGGCACCGGCGGACGTTTTCCCGCAATTCGGCGGTCTGGAAGTTACAACGAGTTCGACGCAGTTGCAGGAACTGACCGATGCATTTATTTATCTGCAAACATACAGATTCGAATGCACCGAACAGATTACTTCAAGAATGATCTCGGTCGCCGCTTTGCAGGACGTTTTGAAAGCGTTCAAAGCAAAAGAAGTTCCGACCGATGCCGAATTAAAAGCGCGTTTTGCCAAGGATCTGGAAATCCTGAAATCGCGTCAGAATTCCAACGGTTATTTCGGATTATGGCGGCGCGACGGCGAACGCTATAAATATCCGTTCGTGACGGTTCACGCCGCGCACGCGCTTATTTTAGCGAAACAAAAAGGCTACGACGTGCCGCAGGATATGATTGACAGAGTCAAGCCGTATTTGAAGGACATCGAAAGTCATCTCAATGACGAATGGTACAAAAATTCGCCGCAAGTCCGTTGGACGATTTCGGCTTACGCGCTTTACGTTCGCAATCTGATGGGCGACAACGATGCGGCAAAAGCTAAAAAACTTTTAGCCGAAGCAACCATCGAGAAAATGCCGTTTGAAGCTCTCGGCTGGATTATGACGGTTCTTGTTGACAGCAAAAATTCAAACGCGGAAGTCGAACAGATCAAGCGATATGTGATGAATCGCACGACGGAAACAGCCGCAACCGCGCAGTTTAACACCGACTACGGCGACGGCGCGTGGCTCATTATGTATTCCAACCGCCGCGCTGACGGCGTTCTGCTCGAAGCGTTTTTGAAAGCCGACCCGAACAGCGATTTAATTCCGAAACTCGTTCGCGGTTTATTGGATAATCGCACAAAAGGACGTTGGGAAAACACGCAGGAAAACGTCTTTATTCTGCTCGCTCTGGATAAGTATTTCAACACTTACGAAAAAGTTACGCCCGATTTCGTCACAAGAATCTGGCTCGGCGGAACTTACGCGGGCGAACAAACTTTCAAAGGTCGTTCGGTGGATTCAAATCAACTAAATATTCCGATGAAATACCTGATCGAGCAGGGCGGCGCGTCAAATCTGATCTTCGATAAACAAGGCGCAGGGCGTTTATATTATCGAATCGGAATGAATTACGCGCCGAAAAACCTGAACTTAAAACCCGCCGATTACGGTTTCACGGTTTTGCGAACTTACGAAGCGGTTGACAACGCCGACGACGTCAAACAGGTTGAGGGCGGCAGATGGGTGTTCAAAGCCGGTTCGCGCGTTCGCGTTCGCCTGACAATGGTCGCGCAGGCGCGGCGGTATCACGTCGCGCTCGTTGATCCGCTGCCGGCAGGTTTGGAAATCCTGAATCCGGGACTAGCGGTAACCGAAGACATTCCGAATGATCCGGGCAATACTTCGGTCATCGAATACGGCTCGCAAAGTATGGGGCGCGGTTCGTATTACTGGCGGCAGTATTGGTTCGATCACCAGAATTTCCGCGACGAACGCGCCGAAGCCTTCAGCGCATTGGTCTGGGGCGGAGTTTACAATTACACATACGTAACCCGCGCCACAACTCCGGGCGAATTCGTCGTCCCGCCTGCCAAAGCCGAGGAAATGTATCATCCCGAAACCTTCGGCAGAAGCGGCACGGATTTTGTGAGGGTTGAGTAATTCAATAGATTGAACCACTCTGAAAGCGGACAAGCTTTATATAAATCTTGTCCGCTTTCATTATTTACCGCCAAGGTAATTGATTAGGACTAATACACGAAAGACTCCCCTCCTTTGAAAAGGAGGGGTGCGCCTTTAGGCGCGGGGTGGTTGATTCCCATTCGCCTTTCTGAACGGCGGGATGAATCAAACCACCCCGACAGCCAAAAAACGGCTGCCACCCCTCCTTTTCAAAGGAGGGGAGTTCTTTTTGACCTAATCAGTTACCAGCCGGGTTATTTAATAGAAATGGTTAATTCCACGGTCAAATCCTGTTCGGCTGACAATTCAAGGTAGTATTCGCCGATTCCTTTTAATTTAACGGGGAAAATTTCGCCTTCTTTTACAGGTTCGTAGCTATCATAACTGCTGACATTTCCTTTGAAATCAACCAACCTCACATCCGCATTAATGGAATTTATGGTGGCGTTCAATATTTGCCCTTCGGACGCACCGACCTTGAACCATTTGATCGGGTCATTTTTGGTTAATTTTACGGAGATGGTTTTGCTTGTTTTTCCTTTATCAAAAGAAATTCCCGCAGCTGAACTTTTATCCCAGGTTCGCCATTTTCCATCGATAAGTTTTTTGGTAATTACTTCGGGAGTGGTAACGCCATTCTCCAGTTCGATCATACCCTCAACCGTGTGGTCATAAACTTTGAAGGGCTTATTATTTACTATCGTGTAGCCTTCCGTTCTATGAGAGCAGCAACCCGACTTTGTATGGTTGTAGATCATTTTTCGGCTTGCTTTGACCTCGAACATTCCTTGGTATTGACCGAGTTCGGTAAACGAAGGATTTTGCACGAATTTATTATCCGCTTTTGAGAAAAGATAAACCTGATACGAAGCGGAGCCATAGCCGCCGTTATTTCCGTCTCTTAAAGCCAGATCGGTCATTCCGTCAAAATTGAAATCATCAAGAACTACATCCCACTGATCTTTGTAAGAAACGGAATTATCATCTGTTCCAAATCCCAATTCGGGACAAGGCATTAAACCTTCAAACTCAAAATTTTGTGCCGGCATACTATATCCGCCTTTTTCCATCGGCACTTTCCAGGACACCACGTAGGTCGTTAAGCTCACTTCATCATCAACGCATTTCATTGGTCCGTAAATACTTGCAGAATAATCATTGGGCGAATCGGTTATTGAAACTACTTTCTGAACCGGTTGCGGCGAAGAAATCGACATTGCCGAAATATAAGCACCGGGATTATATTTTTTTGTCCGTTGACCGTATTGTTGCGGTTCTGCACCGACGTAGTTTCCCGCTTCGCCGTATTTGCCGTCTTTCCCGACCAATAAAAATCCAAAACCTTTAGAATCGGAAAAATAAGCGATTTCTCCAACGTGTTGATCAAAAAAGATTTCTTTAAGTTTTCCGTAGTGCTTTTCTGCTTCTTCGACACTCGTTCCAATTCCCACATTTTCCGCAGTTTTGTAACGCGAATCGAGAATTCCGATAGATTGGATTACTTGATTTTCATCAATCGGTGGTAGATTGCCATCTTCATCGCGTTCGCCGTATTCACCTAATTCCAAAATTTGTTTTTCCCCGTCAAAAACGCCGATAAAGGTTAAGCCTTCGCTTCCGCCGCCGGGACCTAAAGTATATCCCGATGGCAAAGCTTTTCTCGCTTCGCCAATTGTCATTCCGAGTTTAATATTACCGACAGATGTTTGCGTAATCATATTGTCCGGATTGCTTTCATCAGATAAATATTTTGAAATCATCATCTCGGAAATATATGAATCCTTTGCATATGAAAGTTCAAGGCAATCGGACGAATCTGTGATTTTGCAATTCGGAATCTTTTCATAGACCGCAACCGTAATTTCTACATCGCTTTTTGTCCTAAAACTAAATTCAATATTTTCTGGTTGATTAGTAAATTTTCCGGTTTCGCCACTGTGCGGGTCTCGATTAACTTCTTTTAGTTTGCCGTATTTCTTTTCCGCTTCGGCAATCGGCATTCCAATATGAACTACATCGACGGTCTTAAAACGGGAATCCATTATCAGCATTACTTGAATCTTTTGACTCTCATTGATCGGCGGCATTTTATCTTCCGAACCTTGGAAATCGCCGTAGTCCCCGATCGTAAAAAGTAATTTTTCTCCTTCATAAACGCCGACTAACCAAATTCCTTCATCACCCGCAGCCGGTGCTAATTTATAACCTTTTGGCAAAACTTTTTTAGCCTCACCGACGGTCATTCCTAATTTAACTTCGCCAACGGATGTTGAAGTTATTATCTCGCTTGGTTTAGTTTGACCAATTGCTAATATACTTGAAAAAAGTATAACGAGAACGCTCACGGTAAATGTAATTTGTGATTTTGTTTTCTTATTCATTGTTTTTCCTTTATTCCCACATTTTTCAAATATAGACGAAGATAAATATGAAAAATGTGGGAATGTGTAATTTCTTATTTTGCTAAAAGTTTAGAAATTAAGTTGTATTTGCTTAATTCAAAACTTGAACATAACAAACTTTCGCTTTGCCCGGAGCAGGGTCTCCGCCGAATGTTTGGTTATTACAGGTGATACGTCCATTTACATTTTGTTTGAAAAGAAACTTCCTTCCATTCTTATTATTGTAACCGTAGGCAACTCTACCTTTTCCACTAAAATGACAAATCGTACCTTCAGTACCGCATACTCGAAAGTTTTCATTTGGCGGACTTGGTTTATCGGTTTCTGTTGGCGTTGTGTTTCTCTTTATTTCTCTTTCAAATTTAAAGTAACAGCGTTTTTCAACTCCTTCCACAACAAACCCGAAGTTTGCATCATTGCATTGGATTCCCATGCTCACGTTTTGCTTATATTTGAAAATACCATTGACACCGTAAGCAACAGTTCCTATGCCTTGGAAACTGCAATACTGGTTTTCATAACCACATAAAACATACGGAGAACCTCCGCTATTCGGCGGCGGATAGTGATTGGCTTTCGGTGGCGGGTTAGTGCGTCTGGTCGCAACATTATTACTACTCGTATAATCTTTAGTCCAAGTGTTGTAGCCGCTATGGAGGATTATTGCTGCGTTGTCATTCAGGTTTTGATTCAGAACCGTTATGCCAAAAGCAGGATTGTCTTTGAGAACGATTGCTCCGTTTGATAAAACTTGCCACAAATTATAGCCGGAATGCAGAATAATTTCCGAACCATTTGCAATCCGTTGATTTTTTACCGTCAAACCAAGTCTAGGATTACTCTTTAAGACAATTGCCCCATTTGAAAGCATCGTCCAATTATTAAATCCTGAATGCAAGATGATCGGTGTATTATCGCTGAGATTCTGATTTTGAACTGTTAATCCCAGCTCAGTTTTCCCAACTACTCTGATCGGTCCATCAATCGGATTTTTTGGTGTTGAGGTATTAACGGTTGAAGCCGTTCCGGATACGGTTGGAGAAGTCGTTGCCACGGCGACATTACTTTCAAAACGCCATCTCTGTTCGCTGCTGCCATTGCAATTGGTAACACCCGGCGAACCGTTCCTGAGTTTTGCTTCCGAAAGACAAGCCCAGGCTCGTTTGATCTCGTTTTTATCTGATACCAACCAGTTTTGAGCTCCATCCGGTTGGCAGGTTCGTAAGGTCAAACCGTTATCGTTCGTAATACACATATTAGCGAGCCCCCGGATCTTTCCGTCACTCGTAAATGTCCACTGCTGATTGTCGGAATTCGTACATTCAGCAAGGATTACGGGAGTGAAATTGTCGGCATTGCCGTCTTTTATCGTCAGACATTTGGTTCCCGAACCATTGAGAATATATACCTTTTCCCGATTTGCCTGACCGACGGGTGAATTATCAACAGTTGAATTTGGGGTCGAAACAGGAGTTGGCACCAGGGTCGGAATCGGCGTTGGAGTAGGACGAAACTTGTCGGCGATCCGGTTCTCGTTAATGGATAAAACACGCATTGAATAAAACTTTGAAACTCTCTGCGGCTTGCCTGTGAATGACAATGTGGTGCTATTACCGTAATAGTTTCTTTCAGAATAGACCTGAACTTTGACATTTCGTCCAATTAAGATCGACTGGTAACCAAGACTGTTAAAGTCATAATCGCCCTGCCCAACCTTCCTGCAACCACCACCGTGACCGGGATTACTGCAGACCTGCACCTGATCATCATTCGGAGTTATCGAACTTACAGCATTCTTAGGTGTCGTCGTATAGATATTGTCCTCTGTTTTTGGTGTTGGCGGACGTTCCACAAAGTTAATAGCAACCCAATCTTTTTTATTTTCGCCTCCCGGATGATTTAGCGAAGGAGTATTTTTACGATATCCTTGGCTAAATCCGCGAAAGTTGGCTTTATCGTTAATATAAATCTCTATTTCACTTCCGACCTTGATAGATCGAATCGGTGATTTATATCTTGGAAAGTTATTCCGATAACCCGTATAGATATTACAATCACCCTGATAATTTTCTTCGGTATAAATCATCACTTGATTGGGTTCCGGTTCTGCTTGCGGATCGGGGCAATTTTGTGCCATTGCTGAATCGCTCAATGCTAAAATTGCTCCTATGAACATCATCGAAAGTATAATTTTTTTCATTGTTTCTCCAATTTTATTAGTAGATCGAAGTAGGGCAGAGCGATATAAAAGTCGATAGTACTAAATCTGAAATAGTATAAATTTAGGTTTGCTTCTAATCATCTCTGATGAAATTAGACTAGCTCAATCTTTTATGATTCTTTTCATTTTTCCCTCGGACATTTTGAAACTTAATTGTTGTTAATTTTGCTAAATTGTGATCTTGCATAACTGATAAAAAAATCTAATACACTCTCACAAACTTTTCAAGTTGCTGAACTAGTTGCTGAACTAGGAGAGTGATTTATCTTTCACTTGCAGGTTTTGATGTTATTTAACTTCCATAGAAGTAGATTTTCTTATAAACAGAAAGTGGAAACAAGGTTGTAAAAATGTGATAATTGAAATTTTTCTACAGACTTAAATTATGACAAATAAACAACCTTGTAATGAAAATAGTATAACTTTTTTTCCAAACTTCAAACTGCCGAAGGCTTAGATTTAAGAGGAATACAGGGCAGACACCACTCGCTTGCCGTTGTGCTGAGCGGCGTTATTTTAGCTGTTTTGAGCAAGCGGGACGGCAATTTATCGAGCATTTGGCGGCATATGAGAAACAATTATGCTCAATTATTGCAACATTTGCCATTGGAAGATTACGACTGCGGAGTAGTTTCCCGCTCGCATTTGCCGATAATTTTAAGCAAAGTTTCGGGAGCGGTTTTTGACCGTTTGATTTTTGCCGAATACGGCATCAAATTAAGTAAAAAGCAGCGGAAATGGTTTGCCGTCGACAGCAAAGAACTCAAAGGAAGTATCAAAAAAGGCGACAAAAGAGGCGAAGCCGTCGTGCAAGTGGTGGAACATGAAACACAATCGGTTCAGAGTCAGAATTATTATGCGGGAAACAAAGAAAGCGAGATTGAAAAGAGTCGCGAACTGATCACGGAAAATGGTTTATCAGGAGAGAAAATGAGTTTCGATGCCTTGCATTGTAATCCGAAAACATTGAAATTGATGGCGGAAAAAGGCACATATGTGGTCGGCTTAAAGAGTAATCAGAAGAAGCTGCAGAAAGCGGTAAGTGAAGAAATAACACGAAGTAAGCCGATTTATAAGACTCTCACTCAGGAGAAACAAAGCGGGCGAGTGGAAGTCAGAAAATATGAAGTTTATGACATTCAAGCGATGACCAAAGACGAGCGCTGGGAAGAATGTCAAATCAAAATAGCGATTCGAGTAATTCGAGAAACAAGAGAAGTCGAAAGCGGCAAAGAAAGAGTCGAAGAAAGTTTATATCTATCAAATGAGATAGAAAATCCGGCGGAAGTATGTCGGGCAATCCGTGGTCATTGGCAAGTGGAAGTGAACAATAATTTGCGCGACACAACATTGGCAGAAGACCGATTATGTGTCAAAGAGAAAACGGTAAATAGAGTAATGGCAGGAGTTAGAACATTGGCGCTAGCACTTTTGAGAAAAACAGGCTGTGTCAACAAAAAGGCACAATTAGATGATTTTGCCGACAATTTCGGCACTCTCATAAACTGGCTAAAGTCAATTAATTTTTTATAAGAAAATCCT
>JBBRVS010000100.1:0-19223 GCA_038246645.1 Pyrinomonadales bacterium | reverse complement strand
GTTTCTAGTCCGTCAAATCGCGTTTCTAGTCCGTCAAATCGCGTTTCTAGTCCGTCAAATCGCGTTTCTAGTCCGTCAAATCGCGTTTCCAAACCGTCAACTTTTTCTTCGATGTTTTTGACACCGATTTTTAAGTCATTAATTCCTTGAATGGCTGTTCCCATGAGCCTTGTTAATTCGGCAATATCTCTTTCAGACATTATATTAACTCCTTTGTGAAGATTTAGTTTTGTGATTATATCTTAAATTCCGGTATATGGAATATTTTTCTCTGCCGTTATTTTGAAATTATTTGAGCTAAAAGTAAAATATCAGATTCAAAGAATTTACTGAATATTAGATTTTACCGCTTCAACCGTTTTAGTTACTGCATTAACCGATAAATTCAAGACGCTTAAGAGGCTTCGGTCAATTATTTCTTCGCCCGTCAGACGGTTGTGGTCGCCGCAAACGATAGTTAGATCATTAACCAAACCCGACCGCGGATTGTCTAATTTGCCGATGCTTAAAAGGGAAGAAATCAAAGAGCGTTTTGTCACGACGCCGTCGCCGGGAGAAAACAGAACTTTTTCGAGTTCTTCTTTCGCAACCTTCGTGCCGTCGGTTTTGGTAAAGGAATCGGCTTCAAATTCCGTTTTCCAGCGACCTTCCTTGTCTTTATAGACAATCATTCCGTCAATCGTCGGCTTACATTCCGAGCCGAGATAATACAGCGGAACGGGATTTCTTCGCACCGGTTTGGCATTTAATGCGGCTTGCAATAATTTGGCGCGAAGCAAAACCGCTTCAAAATATGCCATTGCCTGCGCCTGTTGATCTTCGCTGAAGTTTTTGGCAAAATCCTTATCTTCATAAACCAGCCAACCGTATTTTTTCCACGTTGCCGGATCATAAACATCAACCTTCAAAGGCTTTAAGTCTTCATCAAAAGCCCGTGCCATTCCGTCGTGCGGTAAAAGCTGATAGATCGAAGGAATTGTAAAAAGGTCGAATTTTGAAAGATTTCTGACAAACGGCAGATTTATTTTTCCCGAACCGAACAGCGAAAAACCATTCTGCAAGGAATTGAGCGCGGGCAGAGAACCGCCGTTCGGCACACCGACCAGCATAATATTATGGAAATATTTTTCGCCCGCCCAATCCGGTCGCATTTTCCGTGCGGACAAATTCGCCTTGCCGTACATCAGAGCGTAACGTGCGATCAAACCGCCCATCGAATGCGCGACTACATTGAATTTCAAGTCGGGACGCTTTAATTTCGTGCGGAGTTCGTCAATTTTTTTGAGCAGATTATGCGCATTTTCAACATTATCGAGCCGCCAATCATAACTGAAAACATAAAATGTATCGGAAAAACCGTCTTCCGGCGGCGCATCTATTTTGCCTTCCGTGTAGCCGTCTTTTTCCATTGATTCGAGAAATTTTTTGTAAATGTCAATTTTCGGAGTGAGCCGAATTAATTGAACTTCGCGCAGAATATCGCCCGGAATCAAACCGTCGCGGTTTTCCGAAATTTTCGGCGAGATCGGCAGACGCAGATCGTCATCATCCTTTTTACGGCTCAAGCTGAACCAGACTTTATCGCCCGAATTTTTGCTGACAAGCTCTGAACCGACCAAACCCGGAATAATAATCACGGGCAATCTGCCTTTTTTTTCCGGCGCAGCGGCGGTAGTTTTTTCGGTTTCCTTCGGTTTTTCGTCCGGCGTTTCCTGCGCGGAAATAGTAAAAGAAAAAAGCAGAACAAACAAAATTGCGGAATATTTAAAGTTTTTAATAAATGCTGACATAATTACGCTCTTAAAAACGCCTTTCTATTCATTCTCCACTTCCAAAATAATTGTTTTATTCGGCGATTCAAGTTTGTATGTGATGCCGCGCCAACTAATTACGTTTGATTGAAAGGCGCAAAATCCATTATAAAAATAAAGCCCGGATGAAAAAATCCAAAGCGAAGTCTGCCAGAAAAAACTTTGATCCAATTCTTTTTCATAATTTTTCAAAACCAGTTTTACCGCCTTTAATCTAATCCGGGCTTTTGCCGCACCGAACATGAAAATTATGATTAAAAGCAGAAAAGTCAACCAAAAATGCCAGCCTGTTGCAAAAAATAAAAGCAAAATTCCCGTCCAGAAGATCAGCGAAAATAGAAATGAACCGATAAATGAAGCCTTCCACAGATGCGGCGCGTAAACCCGCGTGATCTTCATCTGGCGCGTCGTAAATTCCAGTAATTCGCGAAAACTGCAATCTTCGACCGTTGCCGTCAAACAGTTTGGTGCAAAATAAATCGGCAGATTCGCTTTCTTCATTGCGCGGGTTACAGCGAAATCGTCGGACAAAGTTCCGCGCCATTTTTCGCGCATTTCGATTTTTTCAAATGTTTCGCGCCGAATTGCAGTCGAACCGCCCCAGCAAAAATTATTTTTCATATTTGCGCCGAGAGCCGACGAGATCGAAGCATTCCACGCGGAACGAAGCTGCGCCGGAAAACTGTTCTTTCGGGCGATTAACCAGCGATAACCCGTCGCACAGCCGATCTTTTCGTCTTCCAAAGGCGCGACCAAACTTCTCAGCCAATCATCACTAGGGCGCGCATCGGAATCAACAAAAACGAAAACCTCGCTTTTTTCGGAAACTTCCAAAACCGCTTGGCGCAAATTATGAACTTTTTGCCCTTCATTCCTCGCTTTTCCGGCAATAACAAGTTTTGCGGGAATTGAATGTTTACTGCCGAGACGCAAGGACGCTGAGTTTATTTTAGTTGGAAAATCAACCTTCTTTACACTTAGATTTTCTTCTCTCTGCGTCTCTGCGTCTCCGCGGTTTAAAAATTTTTCAATTACGGAAACGGCTTTATCATTTTTATCGTCAACGACAAAAATCACTTCATAAACGGGATAATTCTGCCGGAAAAGCGCGGAAAGATTTTCGCGCAAATCTTGATCGAGTCCGCGGCACGGCACGAAAACGGAGGCAAAAGGCGCGAATTCGGATTCGGGTTTGGCGAGTTCGCGTTTGAAATACGCGAGATAATCAATGCCGCCGCGCAGAGATTTATAGCCGAGAAAAATCAGAATCGCGGCGAAAAAGTAAAAAAAATACATTGATTTTTATTCTACAGAGATGTCTATCAAACTGCTGTGAACCGATAAAAACGGATTCAAATATTCCATTGTATTGCGGGTCGCGCCGCGATTTTTTCTCATTACGGCAAAAGCATTTTCGGCTAATTTAGCGCGTTTTTCTGTATCTTGCAAAAGTTCGGCTAAAACTTCGGCAAGTTTGTCGGCAGTTTCATTTTCATCAAGTTCGGGTAATTGGATAAGCGCGTCCTGTTTGAGAAATTCTTTGACGATTGCCGCAAAATTCACCGTATAAAATCCCGTAACAATCGGTTTTCGAGCAATTGCCGGTTCGAGAATATTCTGTCCGCCGTGCGGAATCAAACTTCCGCCGACAAAAACAATTTCCGCCAGAGGCAAAACCGTACGCAATTCGCCGATGCTGTCGAGCAAAATCACTTGCGCGTTTTTATCATCTTCCGAAGCTTTTTCAGAACGCCGCGCAAAATCGAATCCCGAATTTTTAATAAGTTCGGCGACCTTTTCAAATCTTTCGGGATGACGCGGCACGAGCAGAAGACGCGGCGCGAGTGTTTTTGAATTTGCCGAAACTTTTTTAAACGCCTGCAAAATAAGATTTTCTTCCGGCGAATGAGTGCTTGCCGCAATAATTAAAGGCGCATTTTCCGAAATATCGAAACGCCTTTTTATTTCATCTGTCAATTCAATATTTATTCCGTCAAGACTTTGATCGAATTTGATATTGCCCGTAATTTTTACTTTATTCGTGCGGATTCCGAGTTGTTTGATGCGGTGTGCATCGGCTTCGTCCTGCATCAGCGCGAGCGATATATGATGAAAAACGCGTTGCATAAACTTTTTGATATACAGATAACGATTGAAAGATTTCTCGGAAAGTCTGCCGTTGACGATAAAAACGCCCGCGCCGCTTTTGTTTGCTGCGCGCATAAAATTAAACCAGAGTTCGGTTTCCATCAATAAAACGATATTCGGTTTGATTTTTGCGAGAACGCGGCGCACGGTAAATTGCCAGTCAAACGGAAAATAGAAGATCAGATCCGCCATTTCGCCGTAGAGTTTCTGCGCCAAATCCTGTCCGGTATTGGTCGTCGTCGAAACAACCAGACGATAATTCGGATATTTTTTTAAGATTTCTTTAACGAGCGGGAAAGCGGCGTTCGTTTCACCGACCGAAACGCAGTGAATCCACAAAACGGGACTTCCGTTTTTGCGAAATTCCGGTAATTGTCCGAGTCTTTGGCGAAAACCGGCGGCATATTTGCCTTTTCGCACAGCGTCAAAGAGAAAACGAGGGAGCAATAAAATAAAGCCGAAAGTTAAGAGAAAGCTATACAAAAGATACATTTATCAGCCTTGCATCAAAATTATTCCTAAATGCAGAAAAAGCCTAGCAAATTGCCGGGCTTTTCTCAAATTTATCCGGTTTTTTCAGGAAATTTTATTTTACTCGTTCGAGATATTTTTCTTCCGTCGGATTAACGCGGATTTTTTCGCCGACCGTCATAAACGGCGGAACATACATTGTTACGCCGTTTTCTAAGGTTGCCGGTTTATTTGAATTCGAAGCGGTCGCGCCTTTCAAAACGGGATCGGTTTCCGTAATAACCAATTCGAGCGAAGCCGGAAGTTCGATGCCGATCGGCGAATCTTCGTAAAATTCGATTTGAATTTTGAGTCCCGGCATCAGCCATTTTGCCGCGTCGCCGAGATCGTCTTCGCTCATTGCGATCTGCTCGTAACTTTCCGTATTCATAAAATGGTGTATATCGCCGTCCGAATACAGATATTCCATTTCGCTCTGTTCGAGAACGGCGCGGTCAATCGTATCGGCGGCGCGAAAGCGATGCTCGAAGGAACTTCCCGTCATCAAATTTCTGAGCCGCGTCTGCACCATCGCCCGCAGATTTCCCGGCGTATGATGCCGGAATTCCATCACTTTACACGGCGTTCCGTCAAAAAGTATCACCATTCCCTTGCGAATATTATTAGCCTGTAATGCCATAATTTTTTATCTAATCTCCGTTTAATAAATAATTTTTTGTTAAATTCAAATTATTTATTCTAATTTCCGACTCCGGATTTTGTCCAGTAATCTTTACTTACTTGATCGGCATCGGCGGCAGTTCTTCGCCTTCCTTCGGCGGTTCGCGTCCGATTGATTCGAAGATTCGAATAATCTCGTCATACATATTCTTCGCCTTTTCATCGTTCGGATCGAGCTTTAAACCTTTGCGAAAATCTCCCATCGCGGCGCGGTATTGCGCGGCATCGGTCAGAATAAAAGCCCGGTCGAAATAAGCTTTGGCGAGCGCATTTTTGGCTTCGTCGCTTTTTTGATTTTTATCATACGCCGATTTTGCCTTTTCAATATCCTCGGTCAATTTCGTTACGTCAACCGCTTTTGCCATCGGCGAAGCGTTTTCCGGTTTCGCAGTTGTTGAATTTCCCGGAATGCTCGCGGTCTGCGTTTTATTCTGCGAATGACTCGAAACCGTCAGCGAATTATCGCTTGTCTTGATGGCGACATTGACGTTATTTTGCTGCGTCTGCTCGGCTGTTGTCGGCGTTTGATTTCCGCAAGCCGACACAAATAAAGCTAAAAGACTTAAACTTAAAATTTTCTTTCTCATATTTTTATAACTTATCTTACCGCTGTGTTTAATAAAAGCCAAAACCGATTCTTTATTTGTCTATATCACTTTGATAGATATTCCCTCAACACAAATGGATTAAATGATTAATCGGAGCGCAGACAGCCGTGACTGCGAGTCTTTTTTTTCAATACGCGCACTCCGTCTAAAAAGTGCAAAATTGTCGGCTCACGCAAGAAACCCTATCACTTCTTATTTCTCACTTTTCACTTATTCCGAAAAAAAATAATTTAACCGCACACTAGAACTTTTTATCGTTGGTAAAATTCTTAATTAATATACGGACGCGCCTGAAGCAGATAAATCTTGCCGCCCATAATTCCCCATTCGATGTCCTGCTCTTTTTTGCCGCCGAAATGACGTTTGATTCTGTCGGCAACCGTAACGAGCGAACGTACATTGGCATCGGTCAAAACTCTTCGGTTAGGTTTTTCGTCCGTGGCGATCAAATCGCCGTCTTCGCTGAACTTCAAAACGCTTTCCTGTTGCGAGAGCGTCAATACTTGAACGGCTTTTGATCGCGGATTATAAAGAAGCTGTTCGGGAACAAATTTGCCGCCCGTAACAGGATCGTTATGTCCCCAAACCGCGCTGACATAAAGCGCATTTTTGTTTTCGGGATCAAACGGATCTTTCGTAATCATCACGCCGCCGCTGTCCATATTTACGCCGACCTGCACAAATACGCCCATCTGAACGCTTGTTTGATTAACAAAATTGCGGACGCGCGATTCATACGCATCGAAATTCCAGAGCGAAGCCCAGACGGTTTTTACGGCTTCGATGATCTTTTCTTCTTCCTTGACGTTTTTCACCGTCGTATAAAGTCCCGCGCCGCTGAAATTCGGCAAATCTTCGGCGTTTGAAGAACTGCGGACAAAAACGGGTTTTGAGCCGAGATCGGTTTTCCATTTGTTGATGATTTCGGCTTTTAATTCTTCGCTCATCACGCCTTTTTGAAGCGTGGCGCGGAATTCTTCCAGTTTTTCGCGGCGATAGCGCGGATTATGTACGAAATTATCATTAAATTCAAAATCGCTGACCACCAGATCAAACTTATTGCTTTCCATAAATTTATCATAAAAATGATACGGAATCGCAAACCCGTCCGGCACGATCGTGTTCGGGATTTTTGCCTTTATCAATTCGCCGAGATTCGCCGCTTTCGAGCCGTATGTGATGCTGTCTTTTTTCCCGATTTCCCGCAAAGAAGCGATTTTCACGGTTTCCAGATCAGCCGGAGCATCAACTCTGTTTTCGACGAATTTCTTTTTTATATCTTCCAAATCCGCCGGCACGATCTTGTATTCCGTAAGAGTTGCCGTCAATTTAACAATCCGCGTGTTAGATTCCTTGAGAAGTTTATCGGCATCTTTGAGATAAATATTCGGAATTCCCCAACCTTTTGCCAGAATATTGACGTGAGAAAGCGGTGTTGACGGTTTCGCCACGATAATTCCGCGCACTTGCGGCAAATTCAGAGGCAGTTCTTTTAATACAAGAATTTCATTCGAACCGATTTCCACCGTGTCGTCGAGTTTGTCAATAATATGAATTCTGCCGACGGCTTCGCCCGTATTAAGTGCGAGATATTCCTGATTTTTCTGAATATCGTCGGCTGAAACGCGGGCGATTTCCAATTTTTCCGACGCTTCATCCTGACGAATCGAATTCGGCTTATAGGCGACGGGTTCAAAAAACGTCGCATTGATCGTGTCAAAAGCCATCTTGATAAGTTTGCCGGAAGCCAGATCGCCTTCCCAGAGCTCGAACGTAAATTTTTCAACCGGAGCTTGCCACGCGATTGTGCCGACCATAAAACGGCGGTTTTGGTCAATATAAATATCTTCAAAAACATTGCCGCCGCGCGGAATCAGATAATTGGCGAGCAGGAAATCCTTGTGAAAACGAAACTTCTGGGAATTAACATAATAGATTTTATTTTTATTTCGGCGGTCAATGACAAACATCGCGTGCGGCAGAGAATACGGCGTTCCGGCGTGATAAACCCGCGCAATCGAACCGAATTCTTCGCTTGATTTCACCCTCGGAATCGAACCCTTCAGCGAATCGGGCTTTTTGGTCATCGCGCCTTTCGGTTCACGCATCGCCGAAGGTTTACGCGACATCTGCGCGAAATTAGACACGCTCAAGAGCGTTAATAATAAAAATAAAACGAACATTTTTTTTGAGTCTTTCATCTTCAAATTTCCTCTAAATAGTTGGACGATAATAAATTAGACTAAAACAACCGTTAAGTAAGCGGTCTTTGACCGCGATTCATCAATAATTATCGGTGCGGTCAAAGACCGCTCGATTTATTTTTGTTCAATTACTTACTGCTTGGCAAGCATCTCCTGGCGCAACCCCGCCAGATCATCCAAACCACTGATTGTAACTTGTAAATCCTGAAAAATCCCATCGGTGATATGATAAATCCAGCCGTGGATCGCAACATCCTGATCTTTCAACCAGGCATCCTGCAAAATGGTTGTTTCACCGACATTCAACACCTGTTCGATGACGTTTATCTCGCATAATTTGTCCAGCTTTTCGTCCTGATTCGCCGATTTATCGAGTTCGCGCGCGTAATCGCGCTGAATATCCTGCAATATGCCGCAGCCAATTATCAACCAAACCGAGCCGGATATTTTCCAAAGCGGCTTTCACGCCGCCGCAGCCGTAATGTCCGCAAACGATAATATGTTCGATCTTTAATGCTTCGACCGCAAACTGTATGACCGAAAGACAATTCATATCGGTATGAACGACCATATTGGCAATATTTCGATGAACAAAAAGCTCGCCCGGCAGCAGTCCGATGCTTGCCGCCGGAGTGATGCGGCTGTCGGAACATCCGAGCCACAGATATTTCGGCGTTTGCAGTTGCGATAAACGCTCGAAAAAATGTTCATCATCGAGTTTAACCTTTTCCGCCCATTGTTTGTTGCTTTCTAAAAGATGTTTTAATTTCTTCATAAATTAGTTTTTGGTCTTTGGTCTTCGGTCTTTGGTCTTAGTTTTTATTTTTAGAAAAATACGCCGCAGAAAATTGAGGCAAAGACCAAAAACCGAAGACCAAAGACCATTTTCACTTTAACACCGCTTCAATCGCATCACACGCCGTTTTTGTGCCGTTTTCGGATTTGACCTTTTTGCTTGCTTCGACGGCGCGTACTTTATATTCTAAATTTCCGAGCAGTTTTTTTAATTCTTCCGCCGCATTTTCAGCGGTGTAATCGTCGCGCGAAATTATTTCCGCCGTCCCGATTCTCTGGCAACGCGCCGCATTATCGGGCTGATCGTGCGAATACGGCATCACCAAAGCCGGAACTCCGGCGCGCAGAACCTGCGCGGTCGTCCCGACTCCGCCCTGATGAACGATGCACGCCGCCCGCGGAAAAACCTGCGAATACGGCGCGTAATCAAATGCAGCAATGAGCGAAGTCTTGTTTTCGGCATTGTCCATTGTCAATTGTCCGTTGTTCATTGTCTTCGGCGGCTCGTTAAAAACGCCGTAAAGCATTACGGCGCGGCGATTTAAAAGCCGCGCCGCTTCGATGCTTTGTTCAAAAAAATCCCGCGCATCCATCACCGCCGCGCTTCCCAGAGTAAAAACGATCGGCGGTTCGCCCGCGTCGAGAAATTCAGTCAATTTTTCGGGCATCGCACCTAAATCCTGCTGACCGTCGTAAAAACAAAAACCGCTCTGCAAAGTCGGAGAATGCCAATCGGGCTGTGGTTTTCCCAAAACTTTTGAAAACATCGCCAGATGGAGCAAACTTGAATATTTGTCTTTAAAGATCGGATCGTGCTTCGGATCGAGACCGAGTTCGCGGCGGAATTTCTTATACGGCAGATACCATTTTTTGATCGTTCCGCGAATCGCATAAAACAACAACCGGTGAAATCCCGCGCCGAGAAAATGCAGATGCCGAAGCCATTCGGCGTTCGGAAAAACGCTCGGATCGTGCGCCGAAAAAAGCGAGATCGGCGCCAGCGAATTCGTGATCCATTTAATTCCGGTTTTCTCGACGACCGACGGCGCGGCAAAAACGATTTCGCCCGAAATAAGAGCGTCCGCGCCTTTTGTTGCCGTCATCAAATCTTCATACATCGGGCGCAGATTTGCCATCATTAAATCTTTGATAATCCGCTCCGTTCCGTTTTTTGCGTCCATCATCTCGCGGGCAAATTCGCGGTCTTCCGGGTCAACATCGGGGCGCAGCGGATAAAATTCAAAACCGAGCGCATCAATTTTTTCCCGATAGCCTTCCAGCGTGTTTATCACGATGTCGTGTCCACGCGCTCGCAGTTCCAGTGCCAAAGCCAGCAGCGGATGAAGATCGCCGAGCGAACCGTAGGGTGCAATAACAATTCGTTTTCGGTTTTGAGTTTTTGAGTTTCGGTTTTCTTCGTTCATTACTGGGATTCAATTTACGCAAACAATCAGTATAGCGAACAAATAGTGAGCGGTTTTGTTTTTATTCAACTTGAATTTAATTAAACACGGCTCACTAGAAGATTTCGCTCGTACTGATTAATTTTAGCGTCTTTCGCGTGTTTCGCGGACAAATAAATCTTCTTCGTCAGTTTCAAAATCCATCTCGTCTTCTTCCGCTTCTTCCAATCGCCTTAATTCTTCTTCTTCTTCTTCTTCTTCCAACGCCAATCTTTCGCGTTCTCTTTCATTTAATCTGCCTTTGACCTGTGTGCGAATACTTAAAAAAAATGAAACCGCGCCGAAAATCGCCGCGACGAATGCGCCGTCGTTATTGTTTGTCCACAAAAAATAAGCGGTGATTCCGCCGAGAATCACCGCTGCAATTTGAAAAAATCTTTCCATTTTTTATTCTTCTTTGATCTCTTCCGCAACGATGTCAACCGTATTATGCGGTTTCGTGCGCCGTTTCCAACTATACTTTCTCCAAAGGTATCGCAAAATTAACCAGATTGGCAAAACGACCAAAATCAAAAACGGCAAAAGCGCGATGATCGCCGTAACGAAAAACAGTATAAAACTCAAAGCACTGTCGAATCCCGTGCTGAGAGATTCGGTCAAACGATAGAAAAATCCTTTGGAACTTCCCGAAATCGCCGTCGGAGTTTGCAGAGTGATTTTTATCGTCGAAAGACTTGCCTGACTTTCCAGAAAACGCTTTCTGCCTTCGATCTTCTCGATCTCGCCGCGCACATTCGCCAATTCGCGCTGAACATTGAGCGCATCCGCCACCGAATTCGAACGCTTCATTATTTCCAGAAACTGTTCTTCGAGAGCTTTTTTCGTTTTCAAATTCGCTTCGATGTCAATAAATTCTTCCGTTACGTCCTGACCTTTGACGGTTTCGACCACAACGCGGCTTGCCGTTTTGCGGATTTCGTCCAACGCCTCATTAAACTTTTCCGCCGGAACGCGTACTGTCATTGTAACAATATCGCGTTTTACCGATTTTACATCGCTTCCTCTCTGCGTCGTTTCGACGACAAAACCGCTTTTACTTTCAACAATCGCCGTAATTTTCTGCTGTGCTTCTTCCGGCGTGTCGGATTCAAGCTGTAATTCCGCATTACGAATAATTTTGCGTTCGACCGGTTTTGCAGCATCACTCTGACTTTTATCCGCCGTATCGAGCGAAACCTGATTCTGCGCGATTTGTTTGTTATCAACAATTCCGCTTCCTGTTCCGCTTCCCGAGCCGCTTCCCGAGCCTCTGCCGTCCTCTCTACCGCCGCCGCCGCCGCCGCCGCCTTTATCCTGGTCTTTAGCAAATTCCGGCTGGCTGCTCGGCGCAGTAGTCGTCGTAAAATCTGAATTAGACGCGGCATTTTCCGCACTCATACAGGCACTAAAAAACATTGAAAATAAAATTACAAACGTGATTATTTTAGCTTTTACCATAATTTTTCTCCTCGTTCTAAACGCACAGAACGCTTAAACACGGATGATTTTGCGTTTAGTATTTTTATAGTTTTTAAGAGAATATGTAAAGGTTTTAGCGCATTTTTTTTCAGGCTTTGCTGATTTTGAAGCTTTGATTGTCGCCGGTGACACCGACCAGATGAAAATATAGTTCGTTTTCGATTTTGCTGAAACAGGGGAAATGAATCGTGCCGAATTGAAAAAGCGTCGGATGCCAGCGGTCTTTTTTGAATTTGATGATTTCTTCGCAATCCCCCCCCCCCGCAATTTACGTTCCAGATCGCTGCAACATTTTCCGTCTGACTCGGTGCATTTTCGGCAGTTGTCGTAAAAAACAATTCTTCGCCTAATGTTTTTGAATAAAAAACCGTTCCGCCGACTTCGCCCAGACTTTCTCTTTCACGTGTTTCGCGGTCGAATTTATAAATATGATTGGCGCGAAGTTCCGCATCCATTCCGTAGAAAAGCGCATTTTCCGTGAAAAGCAAACTAACCGCCCGCCAGGTTTCGTCGCCTTGTCCGACAGTTTTTACGGTTTTGAATTCGTCGAATGTTTGTAAGATTTGACATTCTTTTTCATCGTCGCCTGTCAGACAAAAAAGCGAATTCGTGAATTTATCGAAATAAATTCCGTGAATATGTTTGATCGAATTCGGCGGAAATGTATAAATTACTTCGAGCGAATTTTCTCCCGTCTTGTATTTATAAACGCGCATCTCGCCGCGTTCATCATTTGCCAGATATTCACCGAAAAATATGCCATTTTCATTAATCGCGCACGCTGAACGCAAAACACGGCACAGGCGACTTAAACCTTCTAAAATTTGATATTTACCATTTCGAATAATGCCGACGGTTTTGTCAAAAGTAACAAATAAATCGCCGTTTGAAAGTGGAATCACATTTGTAACCTGAAACCTTAAAAGCCTCTGCGCGAGACGAAAAGTACTTGCCGCTTGCTTCCACGAAGGCGCGTCAATCACGGCAATTTTTTCAAACGGCGGTTTTAAGTTTTTTGAGTGAAAAATGACATTATTTTTCGATAAATAAAAGTTTTCCGGTTCAGCCCATTCGACTGTGTAACCTTTGAGTTCGGGAACTTTTTCGATTTTCCATTTCATAATTTTTTACGACTGGAGCGCAAGCGAGCCGCTTGCGCTCCAGTCAATCGTCCTTTTTACAAAAGAAAGAACCGATCACGAGAACGTCCATTTTCGTTCGCAGGAAACATTCGATTGCTTCAAAAGGCTGGCAGACAATCGGTTCGTTTTCGTTAAAGCTCGTATTTAGAATTACGGGAATTCCGGTTTTCCGGTCGAATTTTTCGATCAAATCGTAATAAAGCGGATTTTCTGTGCGCGAAACGGTTTGCAATCTTCCCGTGTCGTCAACGTGATTGACGGCGGAAAGGCGGTCGCGCCATTCGGGTTTGATCTTATAAACGTGCAGCATAAACGGCGACGGATAATCCTGCTCGAAAATCTCGCCCTGCCGTTCGACCAGAACCGACGGCGCGAACGGGCGAAATTCTTCGCGGTGTTTGATTCGCGCGTTTAAGATATCCTTCATATTCGGAAAACCGGGATGCGCCAAGATCGAACGATTTCCCAAAGCACGCGGTCCCCATTCCATTTTTCCCTGAAACCAGCCGATTACATTGCCGTTTTTAATCTCTTCGGTCGTCGCGTCGAGAAGCTCTTCGCGTTCGAGTTTTCTGTAAGAAAGCTTGTATTTTTCCAGTTCCGATTTGATAAATGAATCGCTGAATTCATTGCCCAAGTAAGAATTTTCCATTTTCCAGCGTCTGCCTTCCTTCAAAACGGAATTGCTCACATAAAGTGCCGCGCCGAGCGATAAACCGTCGTCGCCCGCCGCCGGCTGAATGCAGGTTTCGCGGAAAGGCGTTTCGAGAAGAAGTTTACCGTTTGCCACACTATTTAAAGCGCAGCCGCCAGCCATTGAAACTTTTTCGGTCGGAACTTTTTCATGCAGAAGTTTGAGCAGATGCATATAATATTTTTCGAAAATCTGCTGCAAACCGAACGAAATATCTTCATCGCGCTTGGTAATTTCCGAATACGGCTCGCGCGGCGCACCAAAGTTTTCGATAAATAAATCCGAATAAAGGCGATGCACGACCATTTCGCCTTTGTCGTTGATTTCCATTCCCTGATTTGCGCCGAAGGGGAGAAAATAATCGGGATTCAGCTCGAAACCTTTTTTCGTCGGAATCAAAACCTTCTCGAAAAAATCCGCATAAGTGTCTTCGCCGAGCGGCGCGAGTCCCATAACTTTTCCTTCGTCGCCGTATTTTCCGTAACCGATAAACTGGCAGACCGCCGTGTAAAATGTGCCGAGCGAATGCGGCACGAAAATCTTCTGCAAAGGACGAATCTCATTGCCGACGCATTCGGATAAAAGACACGAAACAAAATCGCCCGAACCGTCAATCGTAATTCCGGCGGAATGTTCCCAATCCGATGCGAAATAAGCACTTGCCGTGTGCGCTAAGTGATGTTCGATATTGTGCGATTTAAATTTCAAATGCGCTTCGTCAATTTCGCATTCTCTGGAAATCAGGGTTTTCAGATTGTCGAAGGTTTTGCTTTTACTGCGGATTTTTGCCAGATTAAGGAGTTTTGAAGGATTTTTCAGGGCGAATTCGAGTTTTTTGTGTAGATTCGCCGAAGAATCGCGCCCGACGGCAACCGCGTCAACTTCCGAAAAATTTACTCCGGCGAGTTCCAGACATTTCAAAATAGAAAGTTTCGGAAAACCCGCATAATATTTGATTCGATTTAATCGTTCCTCGGCAATTGCCGCAACCGGAATGCCGTCAACGATAATCGCGGCGGATGAACCCGCATGGTTTGTATTTATTCCTAAAATTACGCTCATTTAATTATTAAAAACTTAAGGTTTATTGTAACCGCTAATCAGTTTAGCGAGCAGTAGCGAGCAACATTGAATAAAATTAAGTTGAATTAGTTTCAAGCAGACTCACTATCGTTCGCTATACTGATTTTTTTTATGATTTCTTCTGATTTACAGATTCGAGATAAACGCTGTCGGCAACCTTTGTCAGAGGTTTGATGATGCCGCTTAATTTTCTTAAAACTTCGGACGAATAAACAATCGCTTTATACTTTACGGGCAGCAAATCAACATCGCTTTTCTGAATTCCCAGACCGAAATAGCAATCTGTCGTCATTTTCGTTTCGCCGATTTTATTTTCGAGAGTTTCAATAAGTTCCGAAGGTGTCCAGTATCTTATGTCAAAGCCTTCGCCTTCGGTAAAACCGCGCCGGCGATATTGCTGATACTGCCGGATGCCGTATTTATTCGGCATTTGAAACAGAGTTTTGCCGTTTGATTTTAGAACACGGCGAACTTCATCAAGCGAGGTTTTGACATTTTCCTTGCTCAAATGCTGATAAACGCCGTAAGAAAAAATCACTTCGAAAGCATCGTCGGCAAAGGGCAGAAATCTGGCATCACCGACGATAAAATCGGTTTCAACGCCCAGTTGTTTGGAAACTCGGCGGGCGGCTAAAACCGCTTCCAGACTCGGATCGAGTCCGATCGGTTTAAAACCCTTCTGCGCCGCCGCGATTGACCAGCGTCCCCAATTACAGCCGATGTCAAGCAATCTTTCGCCGTTTCCCTGCCACAGACGGGTTTCGGGAATCGGGTACCGCGTCAGTTTGTTTTGGATCGAAAAATAAAGAGTTCCCGAAGTATATGGAATTTCCTTTTGAACAAAATCGTCAATCGTCGTTTTGTCGTTCGGAATGTTTTCAAAACCGTTTTCCGTTTGATTGGAATTTTGCATTTCCGCAACTTTTTGCAACGTCTTCTCGATATAACCATGCGTCGCTTCGGCATCGTCCACGAGCATTACGGGAATATCGGAAACAATCGGATAAATATGATTATTCGGGCAAGTCAGTGCGTTGTTTTGTAAGTCTAATTTCTGTTTATCACGCGGACAAACGAGGTGATCTCTCAACCATTCATTCATTCAGGTCATTTCAGCTCGATATTATTTCAGGCAAACTTGTATCTTAAATTTATATTTCGCTTTTCCTTTGTTTTCTTGATTTTTTAACTCCGGTTAGTTTAGCAAAAAAAATCTTAATAAGAAAATCCTTTCGGAATTATCCCGCTTTTCGCGCCACTTCCTTGATGCCTTCACCGCGAAAAAGTGCGCGGATTCCGAGCAGTAATCGCCTGATGGCGCGAAAAACCTTCGGCGCAAACCAGATAAAGAAAATTCCGAAAACTATCAAAACACCGGCAATTATAAACGGCGCAAAGACCGCCAGAAGCGCGCCGACAAAAGCGATGATGTCTTCGACGATTGAAAGAATCCAATTTGAAACGGGTTCGGGCGAAAGATTCGCTCCGGCGCGCAAAGCGGCTTTTGTGCCGTGCGAAGAAAGCGCGAGTCCGCCGCCGATCAAGGTTGCGATAATCATTACAGATGTGTCCATTTCGCTGACCGCCGAATACGCGACGATCGCTCCGGCGGGAACTCTGATAAACGTGTGAACAACGTCCCAAACGCTGTCAATATACGGAACTTTATCGGCAACGAATTCGATCAGATAAAGAAATCCGGCAACGCCGATAATCCACCAATTATCCAGCGCGTCCAAACCGCCCGGCAGATTGCTCAAACCGAATTTCTGCAAAAGCCCCAAAACCGTCACGGTCGCATACAGATTGATGCCGGAAGTCCAAGCCGAACCGAGTGCCAAAGTCAATGTCGAAAACCATTCCATTCGATTTTCCTCCTTTTCCTCTAAACGCCATTAAAACTAGCATAGTTTCACACATTTTCCGAAACTTTTAGACTGAAAAAGGCACAAGTTCGGAAATTTAAATTCTAAACTTTTGCCTTTTGACCTTTCGTCTTTCGCCTTAAAATCTAAGGCAGAGCCGTAAATTGTAATCCCGTAACGGTGTTATTGACCGTAATCACCTGCGGAGTAAATTGCGAACCCCGGCTTTGAGCATCGGCAACATAACTTTCGCCGCCGGCGATGTTATTGAACGTAAAATAGCCGAAAGAGTTTGTAAAAATCGAATATTTATTGCCGGCATTATCGGTCAGAATAACAATCGCTTTGTTATCGCCTCTGCCGGAACTATCCGAAACTCTGCCGGAAACCGAAAATCCGGCGGTGTTCGGCGTGCTTTCAAATTCAAAAGCTCCGATGTCCGTGCCGTCGCCGGTCGGCGAATTCGGAACGCCGGGCAGATCATTTGTTCTGCCGTAACCGCGTTGGTCAACAACCAAACCTGCCGCCGTGCCTTTATCAATCGCCGTGCTGCCCGTTAAAAGCGCGTGTGTCTGCGTTGCGCCGCCGTTGCTGGCAAGCGCAGAGATCATCGGATCGAGCGGCATTGCATCCGTGCCGACATAATCCGTTCCGCTCGGCAAACCGGCGGGAAATTCGGTCGTCACGCTGGTGTTTTCGCCGATCAGATTAAAACCGTTGCTGACGATTACGCCCGTGCCGTCGCGCTGTATGTCCTGGGCGACATTTGCCGCGACGATGCTGTTTGATAAATTGAGCGTGCCGGTTTCGTGCCAGATACCGCTGCGTGCGCCGCTCGTCGAATTCGGCGCGGTATTGTTGGTAATCGTGCAGGAAACGAATGAAACCGAATTCGCGCCCGCCTGGATTCGCACGCCGCCGCCGCCGTCGGTGGCGAGTGCGCCGTTAGCGGCATTGCCGCGGATCGTCGTGTTGGTAATCGTGCCGCGATTGGTAAAGAATCCGCCGGAACTTGCGCCCGCCGCGTTGTTGTTGATGGTCGAATTGCTGATCGTTGCCGATGCAGAAGCCGAAATATTCAATCCGCCGCCATTGCCGAAAGAAGTATTGTTGCTGACGGTCGTGTTATTGACAGTTATATTCGCTCCGGCAAAGCTGATGCCGCCGCTCGTGCTGGCAGTCGAAGCATTATCGCGGATAACCGAATTATTTATCGTCAAATTGTTCGTACTGCGGATCGCGCCGCCGGTTGCGCTTGCGCGATTTTCTCTAATGAGGCAATTGGTAATTGTCAAAGTTCCGGTATTATTGATCGCACCGCCGTTGCCGGTTAAGTTCCCGCCGGAAAGTGTCATTCCGCTGAGATTTACCGTAAAATTCGTGATATTAAAAATGCGGCTGGTCGTGCTTAACGCCGCCGTATTTTGAATGGTCAACGCACTCGCGCCGTTTCCGATAATGGTCAGATTTGAACTGATCGCAATTTGTCCGGCGACCGAGATCATCGTAATGCCCGGAGCAAACGTAATCGTGTCAGTACCGGCAAAGGCATTTGCCTCACCGACCGCCGCCCGCAGAGTGCAGATGCCGTTTCCCGCCGCCGTTTCGCAAACGCCGTTGCCCGGCGCAATATCCGCGGCGTCGCCGTCATTATTAACGACAAAAACCGCCGAAGGAGCTAATGTTTCAGCAGTTTTCTTTTCCGTTTCACCGTAAATTTGCTTTAAATTTTCGTCAATTTGCGGGTCATCGTCTTGCCCGATTGCCGTCGTCAGAAAAAATGCCAACACCAAAAATATGCTCGCCGTCAACTGATTTTTTTTCATAATGCCGCTATTTATATCATCAAACAGCCAGTAAAATCAATCATTTTTTTCAAAATTTTGCAATCTGATTTTTGAATAATAACCTTCTGAAAACGGCACTGCTGAAAAGTGTCGGCAAAAATAACAAATGCGAAAGTTTTTATAAAAGATTTGACGCTAAATTTATGCATCTTCGTCCGCTTCGTCGCCGTCGCGTTTGATACCGAATTTTTCGAGGCGATACTGCAGCGTGCGAAACGTCAAGCCCAATAATTTCGCCGATTTCGTAATATTATTATCGGTGCGTTCCATCGCCTGCATAATCAGACTGCGTTCGACGTCTTCGAAATTCACGCCTTCCGCCGGAAGTTTGAAAAGATCATCCGCCGAAGCCGGCTTTGTTCCCTGAATCATTTCGGGCGGCAGATCTTCGGTCGTGATCGTGTTGTTTTCGCACAATAAAATCGCGCGCTCGAGCGCAGATTCGAGCTGCCGCACGTTTCCCGGATAAGCGTAATTTTCCAGAATTTTCCGCGCGTCTTTCTCGACCGAAACCTCGCGTTTTGAATCGCGCGTGTGTTTTTTCAGAAAATATGCGATCAAAACCGGAATATCCGAACGCCGTTCGCGCAAGGGCGGAATTTCCAAGGACAGAACATTAAGGCGATAATATAAATCTTCGCGGAAACTTCCCTCTTGCGACATCTTCAAAAGATCGCGGTTGGTCGCCGCAACGACGCGCACGTCAACGTTTATTTCCTTTGTTCCGCCGACGCGTCGGATCTGTTTTTCCTGCAAAGCACGTAAAATTTTCGCCTGAAGCGAAATATCTAATTCGCCGATCTCGTCTAAAAACAAAGTTCCATTATTGGCAATTTCAAACAAACCGAGTTTTTCGCCGACCGCGCCGGTAAACGAACCTTTTTCGTGTCCGAAAAGTTCGCTCTCCAAAAGAT
>JBBRVS010000099.1:0-19680 GCA_038246645.1 Pyrinomonadales bacterium | reverse complement strand
GAACTTGCTGCCACGCGGAACGCATTTTGAAAACTCGAACTCAACCGATTTCGGTTAGATCATTCCGAAAAGGTTGATTGCTCATCCACATTGCCTTGCGAATTAGCAAAAGCCGCCCGCAAATGATGTTCACTCGTCGGAATCGAACGCGCCGACGCGAGCGCAAATACTTTGATAACACTGACTTGAACCCAAGTCCAAGCCGACATAAAATGATTCTTGCATCGTAAAAACCTCCTATTATTTAAGAAGGTCATTCAAGATGCTTGATTGTCAAACAGCAAGTCGGATGAAACCGGACAAATGGCTGTCTTTCATCCTACCAATGGACGTGAGGGCGAAACAGCGACTTTGTTATTTAGGTCATCTTTTTACTTTTAGCGGGCTTTCTGGCGGTTTCGCCCCACGTCATCTCCGTCGTTATGCCCCTGCTCTTTGAATCGAGATTGACTTTTGGTGTGACCAATAGTATTACTAGCTTATGAGCGTTGCAAAAGTTACAATTTCTATCAAATCCGGCTTACTCAAAAAAGTTGACTATCTTGTCAAAGAGCGTGTTTTCTCTAACCGCAGCCAAGCTATTCAGTCTGCCGTTGAAGAAAAAGTTTCGCGTCTGGACAGAAACCGTTTGACGCGAGAATGTGCCAAACTGGACAAACTTGAAGAACAATCTTTGGCTGATTTAGGCTTGGCGAGCGAGGCGGAAGAATGGCTCGAATATTGAGAGGCGACATTATTTGGGCAAGTCTTGACCCGAAGCTTGGACACGAACAATCCGGCTCACGTCCAGTTTTAGTTTTGAGTCAGGACGTTTTCAACGACCGTTCGGGAACTGTTATCGCCGTTGTTTTAACGAGCCAACAACCGAGCGCGAGTTTTCCGTTGACATTTGAATTGTCAGATTCAAGTCTGCCGAAAAAGTCGTGGGTAAAAATCAGTCAGATTCGGACGCTATCAACTCAACGCTTAGGCAGGAAAATCGGCACAGCGTCAGATGAAGAATTAGAAATGATAATCGAAGGTCTGAATGAAATCGTCGGGGCATAACAAGTCATTGGACGTGAGGGCGAAACAGCTACTCTTTAAAAACTTGCGTGGTTAATTTCAGCTTGCGTGTAGCCGGTTTCGCCCCACGTCATCTCAATCGTTGGGCGGCTACCTCTTGTCACAAGGAAATATATCTATGATTCGCATTTTGGGGATTTTGCTGGCGGTAATTTTCGCAATTTTGAGTTTTTTTCATTTGTATTGGGCGGCTGGCGGCAGATTTGGAATCGCCGCGGCTATTCCAACCGCCGGCGGCGAACATCTTTTTAAACCTTCGCCTTTTGCGACGATTTTAGTAGCGGCGGCACTTTTCGCCGCAATGCTCGTTGTGCTTGGACGAATTAAAATATGGGGCGCATTTGTCCCAAGTTGGATTTTCTATTGGGGAACTTGGGTAATTTCACTGTTGTTTTTGCTTCGGACAATCGGCGATTTTCGATATGTCGGCTTTTTCAAAAGCGTTACTGATACAAACTTTGCGCGTTGGGATACAATTTTATTTTCGCCGCTCTGTCTGTTCATCGGCATTGTTGCTTTTCTGATTAGCTATTACGAAGCACAACAAAACTAATAGAAATCAACGCTCCGCCCAACAAATCATTGGACGTGAGGGCGAAACAGCGACTTTATTATCGCGTTGTCCGTTAAACTTTAGCTTGCGTGGATTCGGTTTTGACCCACGTCAACTCAACCGTTGGGCGCGTCTCGGTGAAATCGAAACTTATCCTTTAGCAAAAGTGTTCTTCTTGATATAATCGGCTTGGAGGTTGCTATGAAAAATAAAATCCAAATTTCTCATCAAGTCGTTTTGACGAAAAAGCCGCCGAAAGCCGAAATTTCTGAAGCGGAGTTTCGCCGTCGCCTCAAGAAGATTGACCAATGGAGGAAGAAACGCCTTGCCGAACTTCGCACCGAAAATCCGCGTTGAGGTTTATGTGCCGATTCGCTATGAAGCCGCTTATCAAGAAACTTTGTCGTGGGTTATCCGCGAGTTCACAGAGTTGCGCGGCGGTTGCACAGTGATTGAAAACACGGGCGGTTATTACCTTTCGCAAGACAACGAGATTATCGAAGACCGCGTGAACGTGGTTTATTCAGATTTTCCAATGAATTGGGACGACGAAGCAGACTACGCCGAAGCATTAGAGTATTGCTCGCAGTTGCAAAACTTTCTGCTGATGAACTTGTGGGAAGAAGCAGTTTTAATTACGGCGCGAGCAGTTTATCATCACGAACAGTCTTGAAGCGGAAGGCGCGTCGAACAAATCATTGGACGTGAGGGCGAAACAGCGACTTTGTTATCAGCAGGTCTTTTAAACTCGGAGTTGCGCGTAGGCGGTTTCGCCCCATGTCATCTCAGCCGTTCGACGTTTTCGCTTTAATTTCATATTCGGATTTTTAAACTAAGCAAAGGAGATAACTATCCTGAAAATCATCAGAATCGGGCTAATTATTTTAGGAATTGTGCTTTTGGTCGGAGGAGTAGCAGTGGCTATTACAAACCTTACTGCCGGGGAACCTCTCAGATGTTCTTCTGTGGCTGAGAGGGACAAGGAATTTGAGAAAGCCATTGATGAATGGGGGACAGCACTGGGAACTCCGCGAGAACCTGAGTTGAAGAAAAAGGTGGAGGAAAATAGTAAATTATTTTTTCAGGCACTTCGTAATTGTAATGAAGCAAAGTTAGAGAGGGCTATTATTACTATTGTTTCCCTGATAGTTGCGGGCATTGGCTTTTTGCTCACGATTGTTGGATTTTTCATTGGACGTAAAAAAGCCATCACATAAAACCGGCAAATTGCAAACTCGATAAAAATAATTGGAATCTATTTTTGAAATAAAGCCTTTTCAATTACACAACGTCGAACAATTCAATGGACGTGAGGGCGAAACAGCGACTTTGTTTGGGCGTTGTCTTTTTACCCTTAACTTGTGTGTTGGCGGTTTCGCCCCGCGTCAATTCAATCGTTGGGTGCTTTACGAGTGCGGCGAACTGCTTGTGTGTCCGAGAGCTTGGGTTAGTTTTCTAATTCTTATTCCGAACTGACGCTATTTAATGAAAACTGTTTTGTACGAACCGAATCAGCCGGTTGCTCTTGCCACCAAGCACGGAAAAGAGCGGGCAATCAGCCGTCCTTTGCGGGCTGGTCTCGGTTTTCGCATCGTTGTTCCCGAAAATCTGGATACGGACGTTTTGGGGACTTTTTCCGGCGAAATCGAACGTCAGGGAAACCCGCGCGAGGCGGCACTCGCCAAGGCGCGTCTCGGAATGAAAGAAACCGGACTCGCGTATGGTCTGGCGAACGAGGGCAGCTTTGGACCTCATCCTTCGTCTCTCTTCATCCCGGCTGACTACGAGTTGTTGGTTTTCGTTGACGACGCAAGCGGCTTTCAAGTTTTCGAGCAAATTTTGACGACCGAAACGAATTTCGCGCACACGAAAATTTCATCGTTTGGTGAGTTGGCGGATTTCCTGCCGCGCATCGGCTTTCCTTCACACGCCGTTATCGCTCGCCCGAACAGTGTCGGCGACGGCAGTGAATATCAAATTATTTATAAAGGACTGCAATCGCCCGAAGCCGTCCGTCAAGCGGTCGAGTCTTGTCTTGATGTTTCAGACGATGGGCTTGTTCACGTTGAAACCGATATGCGGGCGCATTACAATCCAAAGCGGATGCGCGTCATCCGCCGTCTTGCCGTCAAGCTCGCGCGACGACTGCAAACGGAATGCCCGTCCTGCCTGACACCGGGTTTCGGCATTGCGGACAGAAAACTCGGTCTCCGGTGTGAAATGTGCGGCTTGCCGACGCACCTTGCCTGCGCCGAGATTCACGCTTGCCCGAAATGCGACTTTCAAAAAGAATTCCCGCTTCCGAACGCGCCGCAACAAGCTGATGCCCGATTCTGTCAATTCTGCAATCCGTAATTTCGATTGTGAGTTAAGAAACGACTTGAATATCTTTGCCCCAAGCCAATAAATCAGATAATAACGCCGCACCCAACAAATCATTGGACGTGAGGGCGAAACAGCGACTTTGTTATCACGTCGTCCGTTAAACTTTAGCGGGCTTTCTGGCGGTTTCGCCCCACGTCATCTCAGCCGGACGGCTTCCTTCGTTCTAATCGCCGTCTAAATATAGGAGAAAATTATGGGGACAACAGAGATAATACTCTTGGTTGGTATAATTGCTATTGTCGTAGCAGTAGTCGTTGGGCGCAGTTTAGCTTCTGGATTACGAGACGACCAACGTAAAATTGCCGGTGGCGTTGCGCTTCTCGTCGGCATCGTTTTGGCTATTTACGGAATTAGCAGCGTAAATTCTGCCGGTTCTCAAGTAATGGGAGCAATGGGCAGACCGGATGTTGGTGGAATGGCGGCTGTCGGATTTGGCGTGTTGGCTGCCTCGGACTTATAATAGCTATTTCAAAAGCATCAAAAACAGAAGGCGTTCAGTCAACTTCAACGAGGAAATGTCCGTTTTGCGCTGAAACGATTCAATCCGAAGCAAAAGTTTGCCGCTTTTGCAACAATGCGCTGGAAACTTAACTTTTAGCGTTACAATTCTTTTTCTCATAAAAGGTTTGCGCTACAATACGAATATGAAAACAGAAACAGCACAAACCGTTATTTCTCGTTCGCCTGATGTAATGAGCGGTGCGCCCGTTTTCGCTGGAACTCGGGTGCCTGTTCAAAGCCTGATTGACTATCTTGCAGGTGGACATCCATTGGAAGAATTTTTGGAAGATTTTCCGACTGTGCGCCGCGAACAAGCTCTGGAATTGTTACATAAATTAAAAGACTCGCTTGCAACCGCCCGAATATGAAAGTCTTGCTTGACGAGTGCTTGCCAAAAAAATTGAAGCGCGAAGTGGAAGCAGACTTTGTTCAAACCGTTCCCGAAGCTGGTTGGGCGAGCAAAAAGAATAGTGAGCTTTTGCGCCTTGCGGAAGCGGATTTCGATGTGCTTCTGACGAATGACCAAAATATGGAGCATCAGCAAAATCTGTCAAAGTTTAATTTGGCGTTTGTTGTGTTAGTTGCTTCAACGAATGACATTGAAGATTTGAAACCGTTGATGCCAGCCGTCAATGAAGCGTTGAAAACAATCAAGGCGGGCGAGATTGAATACATCGAAGCCAAATAAGGCTCCGTTTCCTATAAACGCGCCGTCGAACAAATCATTGGACGTGAGGGCGAAACAGCTTCTCTTTATCAACGTAACTTTGTTTCCCGGACGTTGCGTGTGGCTGGTTTCGCCCCACGTCATCTCAGCCGTTCGATGGCTTCGCTTATTTTCGATAGTTATGCGAAAATGAGTGTATGAAAGATGAACTTCTACTTGAACGAATTACGGTGAACCCGAAAGTTATGGTTGGCAAGCCTGTGATTCGAGGCACACGCTTAACCGTTGAGTTTATTCTGAATCTTTTGGCGCACGGTGCGACAACTTCCGAGATTTTGGATGAATATAACGGATTAACGCTCGAAGACATTCAAGCCTGTCTTTTGTTTGCCAGAGAATCTTTAAACCGCACGGAATTTATGCCGCTTGTTTTGGAGACGGTGTAAAATGCGTTTTCTGGTTGACGAATGCACCGGCTCAAAAGTCGCCGAATGGTTGCGCGACGAAAGCCACGAAGTATTTTCTGTTTTCGATGAAGCGCGTGGAATGACGGACAACGAAGTTCTGACAAAGGCTTTAACCGAGAATTGGATTTTGATAACTAACGACAAGGATTTCGGCGAGATGGTTTTTCGGGAACGACGCAATCATCACGGCGTAGTTTTTATCCGACTTGCCGATGAACGAGCAGCAAACAAGATTGAAATTTTGCGGCGATTGCTTGAAGGTTATGCCGAGAAATTGCCCGAACAATTTGTCGTTGTTACTGAAACGAAAGTGCGCTTTGCCAGAATATAGTTTATACCCCAACAGCGCCATCGAACAATTCAATGGACGTGAGGGCGAAACAGCGACTTTCTTAAAAACGTCGTCCGTTTCCCTGACCTTGCGCGAATTCGGTTTCGCCCCACGTCATCTCAACCGTTAAACTCAATTGTCCAATTCTGTTTCTTTCGTTTTTATAGTCAAAAGTAAACCTGCCGCACAAATCGAAATTGCCGCGCTCACCAAAAAAGCCGTTTCCGCGCCGAATTTTGTCCATAATGCGCCGAAAATTATCGAAGCGGGAAAAACCGTAATTGAAAAGGCTAAATTGTAGAACCCGAATGCCGTTCCGCGTTTTTCGGGTTCGACCAGATCGGCGACGAGCGCCTTTTCCGCGCCTTCCGTCAAACCGAAATACGCGCCGTAAATCAAGAATAAAACCCACACTTGCCACGCCGATTCGACAAAAGCGAATCCGGCATAAACGACTGCATACAGAATCCAGCCCGCAAAAATCATCTTTTTGCGACCGATTCTGTCCGACAAATCGCCGCCGACGAGCGAAAAAACGACTTTGCTGAAATGCAGAAACATCCACAAAAGCGGCAAGACGGCGACCGGAATTCCGGCTTGTTCGGCGCGCAAGAGCAGAAAAGCATCGGTCGAATTAGAGAGCGTAAAAAGCGCGAGAATAAATAAAAAGCGTTTGAAATTCCCGTCAAAGGCTTTTAACGAAAGCGTGATTTTCGGCGGTTCGAAATCTTCGGGGAGTTTTGTTTTCGCGTCTTCTTTGACAAAAAATACGATGACGAAAAGTCCGAGCGCAACCGGAATTGAAGCAAATAGAAAGACTTGACGATAATCCTGCGCGGTCGGCTCATCCGGGTTGCTCGCCAGAAAATATAACAGCAAAAAGGCGGCAACCGGACCGAAAACCGCGCCCAGATGATCGGCGGCGCGGTTAAAACCGAACACCATTCCGCGTTTTTCTGCCGGAACGGAATTTGCCAGAATCGCATCGCGCGGCGCACCGCGAATTCCTTTGCCGACGCGATCAGATACGCGAACAAATAAAACGTGCTGCCACGTCGTCGCAAAGGCAAGCAGCGGACGAGTTAAACTCGCCAGCGAATAGCCGAGAAAAACGGGCAGTTTGCGGCGGTCGAATTTGTCGCTCAAATAGCCGGAAAAAAGTTTCAGAAAAGAGGCGACCGATTCGGCAAATCCTTCGATCAAACCGATAAAAAAAGGCGATGCGCCGAGCGTTAAGGCAAGAAATGTCGGCAAGAGCGGATAAATAATCTCGCTCGAAGTGTCGTTGAGAAGACTCACCAAACTAAGCGCGAGAACATTTCCCGGAAGATTTTTGTAACGCGAAAACCAGCGTTTGATTTGGTGGAACATTTATGGAATTTATCCATTGATTCATTTGTTCATTGAATCATTAAAAATGAGTCAATGAGTAAATGAATCAATGAATCAATCTTTTCATTTCTTTTTAGTTGCCGGAGGTTTTTTGTCGGTCGTCGAACTCGAACCGAAGATCCAGAGCGACGCGCCGCCGACGAGCGCGATCAGTAAGATCAGCGCGACAATCGCCGCGCGAACCGCCATTTTCATTGCGCGTTTTAGCACAAAAAAAGTTATAACCGCTACTCCAAGCAGGAATACTACCAGAACTATCGCTGCAATTGTTATCATTTAATTTACCTTTTCCTCTTCTTCTTTTTCTTCTAATGCTCGTTCGATCTCTCTGATGTCTGCTTCGGACAGCGGCGAACTATGGTCGGGAAGGCGAAAATTTCCGTCCGCCCAATCGCCGAAATCAATCAATTTACAACGCTCCGAACAAAACGGGCGAAATTCGTTCCCCGCGTATTCGGTTTCCTTTTTACATGTCGGACATTTAACTTTTGGCATAACTTAATGGAAAATATAACAAAATTAATAAAAATATAAAAACGGTTGACCGTTTGGGTTTAGGGTGTAATTATACAAAGTAAGATGCTCTTTTTGCATCAAACCGAACTAAATATTTAGCAAAAACGTATTTTAAGAGCAAAGAATTTAAGCAGAGGTTAAAAGAAAATGGCAGATTATAAGAAACGCTTTGAAAAATGGCAGAAGGATGCGAAGGAACGCTTTGACGATTTCGACAAACAGATCGGTTTAAAGGACAAACTCGCGGAAGGCGCGAAAGTTGCGGTCGAAACGGCGCAGAAAGGCGCAGAAACCCTGCGCGACGGTGCGGAGAAAATCAAGCACGAAGCCGAGAAAACCGAAGTCGGAAAACAAGCCGTCAAGGTCGCCGAAGGAACGTATAAAGCGGCGGAAAAGGTTGCCGGAGAAACGGTTAAAAGTGCCGGAGAAACTGCGAAAAAGGCTTGGGATGCCAGCGAACCCGTGCGCGAAGCGGCGGAAGACGCGGGCGAACGCGCCGGTGAAGTTTTTGATTCCGCCTCGAAAAATACGGGCGAAATGCTGCGCACCGTCAGCGAAAAGGCAAGCGAAGCTTTTGCTTACGCGGGCGAAAAAGCGGGCGAAGTTTTCGGCGACGCGCGTGATTCGGTCAGTTCAACGGCGAGAAGCGTTTCAAATGCTTTTAACTTCGGCGCAAGTTGGACGCGCACCTTAAATTCTGCCGTTAAAACCGTGCAAAATACCGCCGACTGGATTACGGAAAAACCTCTGCAAGCCGCCACGACCGGAGCTTCGATTGCCATCGGCGCAGGTCTCGGCGTGGTTTTTACGGGCATCAGTTCGCACTGGTTTTTCAGTTCGATGATTCCGACCTGGTCGGTCAGAAAAGTCAGCGAAGAATTTAACAAATATCTCAAAACTCAGGAAGACCTTGTTACCAAAGGCGATCTGACAAAAGCCGAAGCCGAGCGCATTCAATTTGAACGCGACATCGTCAAATACGTCGGCGCACCGCTTTTCGGCGCGTTTTCATTCGCTTCCGGCGCGGTTTTGATGACAAATGTGATAAATCCGAAAACGGTTACGGGCGCACCCGTCAGCTGGCTGTTGCAGGGAAATCCTTTGCTCGAAGGCGCGTGGTATTTCGGCAACGGTCTATTCTGCTTCAAAACGGGCTATGACTTTTTTATGATCTCGCTCGAAGACGATGAAGACGTGCAGAAAATCGTCAAAGAATTAAAAGGATTTCTGCCGCAGGCAAGTCAGCAACAATCATCTTAAAGAGAAATACTTAACGGCTGTTTCAAAAATAATCAATCCGGTTAAGCAAGTGGTCTATGACCGCGTTTCCCGTTAATTTATAAGTGAAACGCGGTCATAGACCGCTTGCTTAACTAAGCACCAATGGATAATTAAAAATGGATACAAAATGGATAATGGATAATGGATAATTAAAAATGGATAATGTCAGAAGACTCTTAAATTCTCTTACATCTGATGTTTAAAGGGCTTTTTAGAATTTTCATAATATCTTAAAACTTTTGCCCACCTGCTTAGCTGAATTTCTATTTATGGTTTTCAACACAGATTCACGTGCGTAAAAACAAGATAAATCATCTGTTTTTATCGCACGTGAATCTGTGTTTATCTGTGGTAAAAAAATGTTTTATAACACATCAATTCGTGAATTTGCTCGATTTTTTTTATAAAACCTGCACGGGAAACGGCACGAAACATAGGATAAAAATCAAAAGTGTTAAAATTGCAATGACTTTACGTTTTGTGTCGAGCGGCGTATCGTCGAGCGGTTCGGGATGGCGGACGCGCATCATTACGAAAAGGAGTACGGCAAATAAAATTCCGCTCGGACTGCTGAAAAAATAAAACCCCAAAATCGAAAGCAAAACCATCACGACAAAGGCGATTCTGCCCGTCCAGAAATGAACTTTCTCGCCGAAAACCGCGTAAATCGCGTGTCCGCCGTCAAGTTGCCCCGAAGGAATCAGATTCAAACTCGTGATCAGCAGACCGAGCCAGGCGGCGGCGGAAAAGGCATTGAAGGTTGTATTTGCCGGATCAATTCCCAGAAAAAATCCTAAAATGCGCGTAAAAAGTGAATCGGAAAAATAAATTCCGAGTTGAAGTGCGTCGGCGCTGACGGGCGGTGCGGGTTTTGCCGTCAGAAGTCCGATAATTGCCACCGGAACAAGGGCGACAAATCCGGCAATCGGTCCGGCAACTCCGATGTCGAAAACGGCGCGGCGCGAAGGCATCGGCGAAACGATTTTGATAAATGCACCGAGCGTTCCGGCAGGACCGAGGAGCGGCGGCAAAGGAATAAAAAACGGCAGAGTCGCGTCAACGCCGTAAAGCCGGCACGCAATATAGTGCCCGAATTCGTGGCACGTTAAAATAAAAAGCAGGGAAATCGAAAAACTCAAGCCGTAAGTTAAGACTTCAACATTAGTAAAAAGCTGATAAACGGTCGAAACGATCAGATTAAAATAATGCACCGGAAAATGCAGCAAAAATTGAAAAAATTCGGACGAAGTTTGCGGATCAATGCCGGGAAACATCGGTAGAATGCCGAACGGCTGCAAAGTTCCGGCAATCGTAATAGTTATAAAAGCCGACAGAAAAAAGCCGAAATGCTTGAGCCACGTCCGGAAAGTCGGGCGCATCGCTTCGCGGCGGTCGAAAAATTCGTTGGTCAGGGAATTTAAATCCGGCATAAACTAAGCATCAATGAAAAACGGAAAATGGATAATGGATAATTTTAGAAAACTCGTAAACCGTTTCAATTTCGATGTGTAAAGAAATCTCTCAGAATTTTCAAAATGAAACCATTCATCATTTACCATTCACCATTAAAAATCTGAAATTATTTACCCCATCACAAAACTATAAATCGCAAATCGCCGGAAATAATAAACTGCATTATTTGGCGCGATTTACGATTCATAAAATGGCTGAAAAATTCTTACTTCAATTTGATGGCTTTTGCCTGCAAATCTTTGCCCGGCTTAAAGCGGATGGTTTTTCCCGCAGGAATCGGAACTTCCTTGCCGGTGCGCGGATTGCGACCGATGCCGCGTTTTCTCGGTTTGACAACAAAAACTCCAAAACCGCGAAGCTCGATGCGTTTGCCTTTGGAAAGCGCATCTTTCATCGCATTGAAAAGCGCGTCAACTACCTGTTCGGCTTTTTGTTTAGGAACGCCCGTTTGATCTGCCACTTTATTTACGATGTCTAGTTTAATCATAATTTTTGTCCTCTTTAAAAAAGTTGAAAACCAATAACCTTGTGATGTGTTTTTTTCGATGTGTTTATGAATAATAATGACCTAAGTCCACTTATGTCAAGATTTTGCGGGAAATATTTTCAGAATTAAATGAAAATTTGTGATTTGCGTTTGATTTTAATTTGTCAAAGCGGCAAAAGTTGCCGAAAAATAAGGCGTTCGCGGTTTTCCTTATAAATTTTGATTTTGCTCGTGAAATTCAAAAAACTTTTGCAAAAAAATACCGGGAACTTCAAAATGCGGAAAATGCCCGACTTCTCTAAGTTCAATAATATCCGTCTGATGCGGCAAAACTTCGCGGAATCTTTTAACCAGATGGGCGCCCGAAACTTTATCTTCCAAACCGTTGATAAAACGAAACGGCTGCTGCATTCTTTCCAATGCGCCGACCCAGCGCGGACGAAATTCGGTGCGCTCCGTCATATATTTAATCAATTTATGCGCGATCTTATTTCCGCCGTTATATTTAAAGAGCGCGACGAAATCATTTAATTCTTTTTCCGTCGGCTGATATTGCTTACCGAAAACGGAAGCCAGACTTTCTTTAAATTTGCGGTCGGGAATCATTCTTGAAAAGAGAAAACCGACGGGGCTGATCAGAATTTTCTGCGCTAAGATCGGGCGATGCGTTTCGGGAAAAAGTGCGCCGTTGAGGAAACAGATCGTTTCGATTTCAAAATTCAGACGGTTTTCTTCATCTCTGGCAAGCAGTTCCTGCGTGATCGTATTGCCGTAATCGTGCGCTAAAATATGGAGTTTTTCGATCTTTAGATGCTGGATCAAGGCTTGCAAAACGTCCGTCTGTTGAAAAGTCGTGTAATCAAACTTTTTTGGTTTTGCCGAAAAACCGTAACCGATCATATCAAAGGCAAGAAGCGAAAATCTTGCGCCGAGAGCCGACCAAACCTTGTGATAATCATAAGAAGAAGCCGGAAAACCGTGCAGACAAAGCAAAATTTCATTTTCATTTTCGCTTCGTTTATAAAAAATCGGATGATTTTCGTAGTTAAAAAATTCGCCGCGCGCTTTCCATTCATCTAAATTCATTTTTTTTGTTTGTAATAAATCAGCACGAGCGAACGGTAGTGAGCGTCTTTATTTACCAGAATGTTTTTAGGTAATCAAGGTGTTCGCTACCGCTCACTATACCGATTTATTTTTATTATCCAAATTCAAACAACAAATTGAATCATTGTTTTATAAGTTTTCGACAAAATGCTAAAATCGTTTGAATCTTAATCATAAAACAAATACGCGAAAAGCGATAAATCAGGGGGAAAGAAAAATATGCGGTGGAGAGATCAGCGGCAGAGTTCGAATGTGGAAGACAGGCGCGGAATGAGCGGCAAAGGAATCGCGGTCGGCGGCGGCGGAATCGGAATGCTCCTTTTGGTCGCGGTCATATATTTATGCGGCGGCGGCGATCTGGCGCAGCTTCTTAATAATCTGCCTTCAACGACAACTCAGCAGGAACAGCCGGCAACGCAACCGCAACCTGCCCAGCAAAAGCAAACAAATGATGAGCAATCACAATTTGTCCGCGCCGTTCTGGGAAGCACCGAAGATGTTTGGCGCAAAATTCTTCCCGAACAGGCACGAATGAAATACCGCGATCCCGTGCTTGTCTTGTTTACCGACCGGGTTCAATCGGCGTGCGGCGTTGCCGGTTCTTCGACCGGACCGTTTTACTGTCCGGCGGATTATAAACTTTATCTCGATTTCGGATTTTTCCGTGAATTAAAGAACGAATTCAAAGCTCCGGGCGATTTTGCACAGGCATATGTTATCGCCCACGAAGTCGGGCATCACGTTCAAAATCTTCTGGGAACAATGGATAAAGTCCAACGCGCCGGAAATTCAAACGCGCTTTCCGTCCGGCTCGAACTCCAAGCCGATTGCTATGCCGGAGTTTGGGCGCATTATGCCAATCAAAAGGGCTTGGTCGAAGCCGTCGACCCGGAAGAAGCACTTCGCGCGGCGGCGGCAGTCGGCGATGATTCGATTCAAAAACGCTCGCAGGGTTACGCCGTTCCCGAATCTTTTACGCACGGCTCTTCGCAGGAAAGAATGCAGTGGTTTGCCAGAGGTTTCAAAGCCGGAGATATGCGCCAATGCGATACTTTCGGAAGATAGAAAGTGAAAAAGTGAAAAAGTAGAAAAGTGAAAAAGCTTTGCAGTTTCTTGAAGCAAAACTTTTTCACATTTTCACTTTATAAAGGCTGAAAAGGCTTACCGTAAAGTTCTTGATAAACCCAGCCCAAAAATCTTGCTTCCGCCGTGCAGAGAGATTCGAGCCAACAACTTGAAAGATAAAGTCTGCGCTCGATTTTTGAAGGAATTTTTTCGGCTTCTTCGATGTGCGATGCGCCTTCGCGTGTCGCCAATTTATAGCTTGAGGTGATTTGTTCGGTGGTTTGTTTTGCTTCGCCGAGAGCTTGAACAACATCTGAAATCCACGCATTTAATTTTTCCGGCGAATCATTTTCTGCGAGTGCCTGAAAGGCTCCGATGGCAAAACGCGCTTCGGCGTTTTCAAACGGATACGGATTTGCTCCGTGCGCCGCATCGTCCGCTTGTTTCCATTGAAAAAGTTCTTCGACCGATTTATGGCGAACAAGTGCGACTTTCGGGTCGTAATTTAAAAACCATTCGAGCAGATCAGCTAAAGAATTCGCATTAATATCGCCGTTCGGAGTTTTCTCCAGTTTTGGCGGAAAATTTTGTTGTGTTTGTGCCATAAATTTAAGAATGGAAAACGGATTATGGATAATATTTTTCTTTAATTATCCATTATCAACTATCAATTATCAATTGTTTCAAAATTTGCAACGACTTTGCCGACCGCATCGCCGCGCCGATTGTAAATTATCATCGGCGAAATTTCGGTTAAATCGCTTTTACTTAAAATTCCCAACTGCCGCAAAAGTTCGACCGCCAAGACCGGACGCGCACGTTTGTCTTCGCCGTCTTCGATCTTGAAGGCGATTCCGAGTCCTGTTTTCCATTTTTCCGAAGGCAAAACGCCCGCCAGATAAACGCCTTCCGCGCCGACTTTGGAAATGATTTTTCCGTGCGCGGCTTGCATAATCACGGTGTCCAAACGATCAGTTCCGCCGATCAGTTCCGGGAAATTCAGCATTGCCGCGACGATTCTTTTTACCGCGTCGAGCGTTTTTTCGTCCAAATTTTCGGGCGGAAAAACTAATTTCGCAAAAGATTTTGCCATCGCAGAAACAGGCAGAGCGAAATTCGGCGCGGCGCATCCGTCAATGCCGATCTCGATTTTCTCCTTTGAAATTTCGGTAAATTCCGCGACGCATTCTAAAATCGCTTGCTGAACCGGATTTTCCAATCGGTCGTAAGTTTCAATTTCCGCGCCGATATTTTTGGCAAACGCAAGCATCGCGACGTGTTTTCCCGAACAATTATTGTGCAATTGAGTCGGTTTTTCAGAAGCGCGAATCATTTCTTCGGCGCGTTTTTCGTTAAACGGAAGCTGAACTCCGCATCTTAAATCCGATTCGCTCAAACCTGCTTTTTCGAGCATTTTTGCGGCAAGTTCGGTGTGAAATTTTTCGCCCGAATGCGAAGCGACCGCCAGCGCGATTTCTTTTTCGTCAAAACCGAAAAAGCGCGCCGCGCCGCTTCGCAGAAAAGGAATTGCCTGAAAAGCCTTCGCCGACGAACGGAAAAACGTCACGGTTTCGGGATTTCCAATACTTTTGACGACATTTCCTTTCCCGTCAACGACAATTAAATGCCCTCGATGAACCGATTCGACCGTCGCGCCGCGAACGACTTTGGCTAAAATTTCAGATTTCATACTTTTAAAAATGCGAAGAAATTAGACACGAATGAACACGGATCAGGCGGATTTACGCAGATTTTTATTTAAAATTAATCCGCGAATATCCGTTCAATCCGCGTTCGTCCGCGTCTAATTATTTGCCGCCAACATTTCGCGTGCGTGTGTTCGCGCCGTTTCAGTTATTTTTTCGCCGGCGAGCATTCTGGCGATTTCTTCGATTTGCTCGTTTTCGCTCAACTCACGAACGCCGACTTCGGTTTTTTTGCCGACGGCTCGTTTTTCGACCAAGAAATGCTGATCGGCGAGCGACGCGACTTGCGGTTGATGCGTAACGCATAAAACCTGCTGGGTTTTCGCCAATTCCTTTAATTTCAAACCGACCGCTTCCGCCACACGTCCGCCGAGTCCCGCATCAATTTCATCGAAAACCATGGCTTTTTCATGTTCGCTCAATTTCGCGGTCGTTTTTAAAATCAGCATAAGGCGCGACGCTTCGCCGCCCGAAGCGACCTTTGCCATCGGTTTGACGGATTCGCCGACGTTTGCCGAAAAATAAAATTCTATTTTATCGAAACCTTTTGCCGTAAATGATTTAAAGTCTTGTTCGTCTTGCAAAACTGCTTTTGAAGGCGGTTCGATTTTTACTTCAAACCGCGCTTTTTCGAGCGCGACCGCTTTAAGATTTTTCTCGATTTCCTTTTCAAATTTCCGCGCCGCTGTTTCGCGCCTTTCGTGAAGCTCACCAGCACTTTCGACATATCCGGCGCGCGCCTTCGAGAGTTTTTTTCGTAATTCCTTTTCGCGCAGTTCGGCGGTTTCGATGTTTTTCAGGCGTTCTGCGGATTCCGCAAAATGTGCGAGCGCGATTTCAATCGTGCCGCCGTATTTGCGTTTCAGTCGCGCGATTTCCGCCAGACGAGTTTCAATTTCTTCTAATCTTTCCGGCGAAAATTCCAGACCGCTGCTGAAACTTCTGACCGAAAATGCCAGATCTTCTAAAACCGCTTGCGCCGTCTGCAAACCTTCCAGATATTCACGAAAACTCGATTCATATTCGGCAAGTTCCGTAACGCGGCGAACTACTTTTTCGAGCGTTGCGACGGTTGCCAGTTCGTTTTCATACAAAAGCTGATACGCTTCATCGCTCAAGGTCGAGAGTTTTTCGATGTTATTAAGTCGCCGTTTTTCTTCTTCGAGCGCGTCGTCTTCGCCGATTTGCAAATTCACTTTGCCGATCTCATCAACCTGAAACTGCAAAATATCGAGCAGTTGAAGTTTTTGCGCTTCGTCCGCCTGAAGATTTTCGATCTCGTTTTGAACGGCGTTCATCGCGCGGTATTTTTCCGCCGTTATCCCTCGTAGATTTTCCAAATCCGCATATTCATCGAGCATTTCCAGATGCGTCGCCGGATTAAAAAGCGTCGCCTGTTCGCCCTGCCCGTGAATATCCACCAGAAACGCGCCGATCTTTTTTAAGAAAGTTTGCGTAACCAGCTGATTATTAACAAAAATCCGGTTGCGCCCCGAAGCGGCAAGCTCGCGCCGGACGATCAGATCAATCTCGTTTTCGTCATCGAGTTCGATCCCGCTTTCATCAAAAACTTCGCGCAAATTTTCATTTGAAAAAACCGTAAAAAGCCCTTCGATCTGCGCCGTTTCCGCGCCTTCCTTGATCAAATCCGAAGAAACCCGCTCGCCGGTGAGCGCACCGAGGCTGTCCACAATAATAGATTTCCCCGAACCCGTTTCGCCCGTCAAAAGATTTAATCCACGGGCAAATTCAAGCTGAAGTTCATCAATCAGCGCAATATTTTTGATTTTGAGTAATGTCAGCATCTCGAACTTTAGATTTTCGACTTTTGCGTTTGGATTGTAAAGTTTGCGTAAAAGAAAGTTTCAAATGAAATTACAACAAATTGGATTTTTCAAAACTTTTGTCAATAAACTGTCTCGAAGGTAAAACTTTTGTTAATAGATTGTTCCGTAGGAACATCCGTCAATAGCCCAACGATTTATCGTTGGGAATAATGCAGACAGGCGTTCGAGTTCCGTAGGAACGGCTGAATCTCAAAACAAATCAATCAAAAATATATCGCGTGTCATATTCAATTTCGTGCTTTTTCAAAAATGCCAAAAACTCCGTCTTAAAATCCATCTTTGCGTGATGTTCCGCCTGAGTGTTGATGTATTTAACTGTCCTTTCCACATCGCTGATGCCGATTGAAAACGCGCCGTAACCTTCCTGCCATTGGAACAAACGATGTTCGGAAAAAGTTTCGTGAATCCATTTCGACGAACCGCCTTTTACGAGTTGCATTGCTTTTGAAACAGCTATCGTCGAAGGCATTGAAATCAAAAGATGAACGTGATCTTCAACGCCGCCCGCCGCCAATAATTTCATTTTATTTTCCCGCACAATGCCGCCGATATATTGAAAAAGTCTTGTTTGAAGTTCGGGCGTAATCATCGGACGGCGTTCTTTCGTGCTGAAAACGCAATGCATCAACTGGCTGATAAACGAATGCGACATTTTAATTTTCTCCTCTGATTCGGAATGCGGAAGTTGAAAAGTAATAATCACAAATGTTCCGTAGAAACAACTGTTAATAGTTATACCAAACTGCGGAAATATAATGAATTTATTTTTGCCGCAGATAAACGCAGATAAACGCTGATTTTTCGATGATTTATCCGCGCCATCCGCGTAAATCTGCGTGAAAAAGATTCTCATCTTTTTCACGCAACTCGGTATTAATAGCCAGCCTATGAATGTTCCGTAGGAACAAATGTTAATAGCCCAACCGTTCACGGTTGGGAATAAGAGAATCAAATTTTCAAGTCCCGCAAGGGACGAATGAAATTCCAAATATTAGATTCAGCCGTTCCTACGGAACTCGAACTCCGTCCGCATTATTCCCAACGATAAATCGTTGGGCTATTGACATTTGTTCCTACGGAACGGAAGCTATTAACATTTGTTCCTATGAAACGGAAGAATCAATTACTTTCAATCAGATATGTTTTTAGTTTTTCGTATCTTTCTTGTCTATATTTTCCATCTTTAAAAATCATTTGGTTGAATACCTTTATCAAAGATTTATCTTCCATTATCCGACCTCTTATCAAATCATTGTGGTCAAATAATTCAATTTCCGAAAATAGATTCCAACGCAATAATAATTCTCTGTATCTTTGAGGGTTGATAATTTTATTTTGTGAATCATTTAAAAAATTATATTCTTGCATAAATTCAACAGTTGCAATTGAATTTATAATCTCCAAAATTTGTTCCATCGTGTTTTGTTCACCGGATAATTTATTCCAGAGTTCTCCGGCTAACAAAATTTCTTCAGGTGCAAAGAATTTATTCAGGTTTATAACCGACTTGGTAAATCTTTCTTTATCAAAACCTATTGGCGACGAAGGTTCATTTGTCGGGTCAAATGGAAAACCGAGAAAGAAGGAATTATTGTGATTAGGAAATTTATTAAACAAGGCGGCTTTGCCTTCCAACATTTTTAATTTTTCGCCTTGTGAACCACCTGAATTGGGTTTTACCGTTTTCAATTCAATTGCTACGATATTCACACCATCATCTATAAAAACATCCGCCGAAAAATCCATTGCCGGAATTAAATCCGTTTCATCTTTAACAAAAATCAGATTATTTTCATCGGTTAAATTCGGCGTGGCTGTTTTGGTGCTTAAATCAGCCATAATTTTCCCGATATTTTCCCGCTGTGCTTTAGTGACAGTTAAATTTCCGAGTTTGCCCGAAGTGTATTCTCTTTTTTCACCATCACTTAGAATAAAGGCAGTATTTTCAAAAAAGTTTTGCCCGATTGTTGTATTTAAGCCGTGAAGCCAACTACTTAAACTTACAAAAAATGGAATATCATAAGCCTTATCAGCAAATTTGTCGTTGAAGGCATTCAAAAATGCCGCATGAAAAGGCGCATTTCTATTTTGAGAAGCGTCTTCAGGAAAATTTGTGAATCTTGAATACAAAACTTGAATTGTTTGAAAGGAAATTCTCTCAATTTTATCTTGTGATAAAGCCATACTGTTTGTTATTTTGTTTATTTTTTAATGTTTATTTAGGATTGAGAACTTTTACTTTTATTTTTAAAGTCTTTCTCCATAACAACAACGCCTTGCGGAGTTTCCCAAGTGCTTTCTTTCCAGCTTTGCGTTATGCGTCTTGCCCAATATTTATCATCATCGCCGGAAGGTTTGTATTTCATCTTTTTCCAAAATGAAATCGCTTCTTTGCTCGGTGTTGCTGGAACATAAGCAGATGTGGCGTTTTCTTTGATAACCGCATCTTCAAATAATTCGACAAGTTTTCGTCCAATTCCTTCTCCGGTTCTATAAACGCTGATTGCTTGAACAATCGCGGTGTCGCCCTCAACGTCATAATCCAAATCTCCGTAGTCACAAAAGATTTTGTCTTCCGTTACTGTATATTCCATCGGGTCTTCATATTTTTCAAAGTCCATGATTATCTCCTTTTCAAATGAAAAATTATTTCCGAATACGCACCTTTGTCTTTTTCGGTGCGATTCAAAACGGGGCGTTTGTATTGATTGACGATTTGCATTGTAGCATTTTCGGCAATCTGCGAGTAAAGATTATTTTTGTCGTTGGCGACTAGGAAAATGTCGTAATCTTCGGCTAAGAATCTTTTGCAATTATTAAGAACATTTGAAATTCCT
>JBBRVS010000098.1:0-19961 GCA_038246645.1 Pyrinomonadales bacterium | reverse complement strand
GTCCTTTCGTCTTTCCTGCTGAAAGGGCTTTACGACCCGAAAGCCTTCTTCACCCACGCGGCGTCGCTGCGTCAGGGTTTCCCCCATTGCGCAAAATTCCTAACTGCTGCCTCCCGTAGGAGTCTGACCCGTTATTCAGTGTCAGTGTGACCGACCACCCTCTCAGGTCGGCTACAGATCGTTGCCTTGGTAAGCCATTACCTTACCAACTAGCTAATCTGCCGCAAGCTCCTCTTTAGGCGAATAAATTCTTTAACAACTGTCTCCATAAGGAGCCGCTGCATTATGCGGTATTAGCTCAAGTTTCCCTGAGTTATTCCCCACCCAAAGGTAGATTACTTACGTGTTACTCACCCGTGCGCCACTCTACTCGCTTCCCGAAGGAAACTTTCGCGTTCGACTTGCATGTCTGAAGCACGCCGCCAGCGTTGATTCTGAGCCAGGATCAAACTCTCGTTAAAAAGTTATTTCTAGCTTTATTTTGTTCGACTTAACGAACTGATTTTGTTCAATTTAATGAACTGTGTTGAATTAACACATGGACCACGCATATCTAGTTTTCAAACATCAAAAATCTGTTGATTAATTTTCGCTTTGCTTCAAAAGCGAATTTTCAACTATATAAAACTCAAACTTATTTGTCAACCCCTAAATTGAATCATTTATTAAAAATTAATTTTTACTTCTCAAGGGCGAACTTTTGATACTACTAAAAGTTCTTATAATCTGTCAAGCCTTGAAATGAAGTTTCTTAAACTTTTCTCAAAAGGCGAAATTTCGATTATATACATCTAAATTCTTTTGTCAATCCCAAAAGCATAAGCTATAAAAAATAATTTTTCTTGTTGCTTAAGGGCAATTACGTATTCTCTATATTTACCACTTACTTGTCAAGCTGACTCGTAACTTTCTTTAATATTTCTTTTAAGAGAGCAAACATTGAGGCTAAAATCTCCAAATTAAAACAAACCAAAATGATAAAAACTACTTTTTCGAGTCAAATAATAAATCTATAACTTCTCTTACTGCACCCAGACCGCCTTTTGATCTGGTAACATAATCGGCTTTCGCAAAAAGTGTTTCAATCGCATCACCGACCGCAACGGCAAAGCCGACTTTTTCAAATAAAGCCAAATCTACTAAATCATCCCCGATAAAAGCAACTTCATCGGCTGTAACTCCGGCTTCAATCAAAATTGCCTCAAAATCCTTTTCTTTATCTTGAGAGGCTTGTTTGAGGAAATGAATTCCGAGTTCGGTGGCTCGTATTTCCAGAATCTTTGATTTTCTGCCCGTAATTATTCCCGAACGAAATCCGGCTTGATGCCAATAGACCAAGCCTTGTCCGTCTCTTACGTGAAAAACCTTTAATTCTTCGCCTCTTTCCGAATAATAAAGTCTTCCATCGGTTAAAACTCCATCACAGTCCATTAGAAGCAGCTTTATCTTTCCGGCACGGATTAAATTGTCTTCGTTCAATTTTCGTTCACTCATTTTTTTACAAGAAAAAGCGCAAAGACATTTGTTATAATATCTTTGCGCTTTTAACCAATAATTTATCGGATCTCAAACATCTCTACATTGCTTAATTTCCAAGTATTTCCTACTTTAGAAATCTGAAAAACCGCCGTTCCGGATTCGGCTTCTTTATTGAGCAGACGAATATTCAGAACAGTTTCGACCAACATATTGCTTGAATCTAACTTATCCACATTCACAATTTTTGTCTGCCAAATTTGCGCTCCGGCAACGCCTCCGGAAAATCGCGGAATCTCGCCTGACACAATCAGCGCATCAACATCCGCTTTTCTACCGGAAATTGCCGCTTTATCAAATTGAGCAAAAAAGTTTTTAATACTTTCATCAACTGCCGCTGAAACATCTGTTTTATTTCTGCCTTGTCTTGCCATTAAAGTTGCGCCGTATTCGGCATCGGCTTTTATCGCTTCATCGAAATATTTTGCGGCTTGCGCCTTTTGCCCGATTCTCAGAGCAGTTTCACCCAAACCGACATTTGCCCACGCCAAACTTCTCGAAGTCGGAAGTTTTTCATCCAGCACCGCCCGAAATTCCCTGTCCGCATCCGTCACTTTTCCCTGCGCCAAAAATGTGCGTCCAAGCCAGATTCTCGCATCATCAAAACGCGGCAAAAGTTGCAAGCTCGCCCGCGCATTTTTTTCTGCCAAAGCGTAATCTTGCTTATCAAAGGCGCGTTTAATGCCTAAAATCGCGTCGCTGTCATCGGATTCACGCGGCACAACATCATCCGTATATTCGGTTTGCGGATAGAGTTTTTCAGCATCAATCTCGGTTCGGACAATTTTATTCGCCGTTTTAAAAACCGCTTCGCCGAATCCTTTGGCGGGAATCGTCACTTGAATTTTTGATCTTTCGCCGGATGAATTTATCGCCACAACATCAACCGTAACCTCGATCGCACCCGTGTTTCGTAAAGCACTTTTTGTTTCCCCGCCGCTCGTCTGCGGCAAACCGACCAAAAGATTCATATCCAAAACTTCGTCTATTTGATAATCGAGCAGTGTTTTTTGAGATGGAAAAGCCGCACGAATTTTATTTAAATCAATAAAATTGTCGTCCATTTGCGAACGAAGTGTCTTAAAAAACTCTTCTTGCCCGACTTTATTTGCCAGCAAACGCCAGAGCATCGCACCTTTATTGGCGACCGAAGCGTAATAATAATCGTCAAGCGGCGAAGAAATCCGCAAAGGCGAATCGCGCTTGGAAACCGCCGCGTAAGCTACGCGCTGGCGCAAACGCTCGATGTCGGCAATTTCCTTTCCGTATTTTTTCTCTAAAAACTGCGTGGCGATATAACGCGACAAACCTTCGCGAATCGCGCCGTAACCGTCGCCGTCAACCAAAAACGCATTTCCAAGCCAGATTTTGGCGATTGATTCGGCAATATTCATCGCCGTTTGCGAATCGAGTTTTTGCCGGTTAAAAAGGCTGTCTTCGACAAAAATCGTGCCGCCGCCGGAAAAACCCGCACCCCGATTAACCGCAACAATTCTTAGAGGAACATTCGGCGCAGTTCCCAAAAGACCTTCCGTAAAAGTTTTCGCTTCCGCCGTAAAAGCCGCTATTTCTTCAGCGCGTTTCTTCTGCTCCGCGTCCGCGCCTTTCGGCAAATAAACCGCGATGCCGTTAGAATTCATCAAATCCCAACTTCCAGTTGTGAAAAAAGGCTGACCGTTTAATTTTTGCTCAAAAAGAATATCCTTGCTTCTTTTTTCTCCCGAAGTTATAAACTCATTCTGTGTTCCGACAACTGCCAATGTGAATGGCGCATAATCCGCGCCGCGGGCGAAAAACCAACTGTTCGGTGTCGGATACCAGAAAGAAAGCGGCAAAAATTGCGAACCGGTCGGCGACAGCGCACTAACGCCGGAATTTTCCTTAACATTCAATTTATAATCAACCGCAACATTTATACTCGCACCCGGCTGAACCGATGCAAGCGACACGATTATTCTCTGCAAACTGCTCGCACTCGTAATTTTTTCTTCGCGTTTACTGAAATCCGCCGCCGCGTCATTAACTTTTATGGCGGAAATATCGGCATTTTGATTAATCCGCAAAGTCAGAGTCGAAGCCGGACTGCCGGAAGCATTCTTGACATTCAAAACCGCTTTGATCGCCACATTCCGGTCGGTTTCGCTCTGCGGCAAAGTGGCGATAATATCATATTTCTGCACTTCCCAGGTTCTTGCAACCCGAACTTCATTTTGTGCATTTATTAAAGATGTAAAGATGCTTAATAATAAAAATGTATAAATAACTGCTGATCTTAAAAATTTCATAAGTTTTTTAAAAAGGAAATTTCAAACCCATTTCACGAATTCGAAGAAGTGCTTCGGCGTTTCCGAGCGCGTCGTCCACCGGATTATGCGTGTGTTTTGTTTTTCTGAATTTTTTCCATTTCGAAGCGGCAAAAAAATCTTTTTCCAAACCCGCATACAGATCGCCGATTCTTCTCGCGCTGAAACCGAACGGATTTTTGCCTGAAAAGAAATGAAAATAATAATTTATCCACTGCCAATCAAACGCCGGGTTATCCGAAATAAAAACCGCTTGCCCGTTTGAATTCGCTTTTATCCATTCGTCAAACTCACGCATAACTTCTTTCGGTTCGTCAAAAGTCAGATGCTCTTCGCGCGAAAAACCGCTGACCGCTAAGGCTTGTTCATTCCATTCTTCGGAAATCGGTTTCGTTTTCCCGTAAAAAGTCTTCGACAAACTCGGCTCGACAACGACCGCGCCGAAACAAACCATCGAATACTTATGCGGAATCGCGCCGTCCGCTTCGACATCAACTACAATTAAAGACATAAATTATTCAGCATTTACCAATTCGTGAATCTGCTTCAGCTTTCGAAGCAGTTTTTCCAGCTTATTTAAAGGCAATTGATTCGGACCGTCCGACGGAGCTTTGGCGGGATTGTCATGAACTTCCATAAAAACCGCGTCCACGCCGCACGCCACACCGGCACGAGCAAAGTATTCGATGTATTCGGCTTGCCCGTCAGTTGCCTTGCCGAGTCCGCCCGGAAGCTGCAATGAATGCGTTACGTCAAAAACGACCGGAACGCCGAAACTTCTCATAATCGGAAAACTCTTGAAATCTACAACTAAATTGTTATAACCGAAACTCGCGCCGCGTTCGGTCAAAAGAATTTTCTCGCTTCCCGCCGCTTTAAGTTTTTCGACAATATTCTTCGCATCCCACGGCGCGAGAAACTGTCCTTTTTTAACATTTACGGCTTTTCCGGTTTTCGCCGCCGCAATTAAAAGATCGGTTTGACGACAAAGAAAAGCCGGAATCTGCAAAATATCCGCAACTTCCGCGGTTTTTTCAACCTGCCAGGTTTCGTGAACGTCCGTTATCACCGGAACGCCGATTTCCTTTTTAACCTGCGCGAGAATTTCCAAACCGAATTCCATTCCGTCGCCGCGAAAACTTTCGATCGAACTGCGGTTTGCTTTATCAAACGAAGATTTATAAACGAATTCAACACCGACTTCCGCGCAGATGTCCTTGATTTCCTGCGCCATAAAAAGCGCGTGCTGATGATTTTCGACCACGCACGGACCTAAAATAAATGTTAGATTTCCGCCACCGAATGTTACATTTTCTACATTAAAAGATGTCATAAAAATTTCTAAACTAAATAGCTGCCAAGTTCTATTAAACCTTGACGTTCTGCAATTCGTTCCGGTTCGTTAAAACCGAAAATGACAGCCGTAACTTCACCAATTTCGGTTAAGGTTTCTATTTCCGCATCTGAATTGACGCGGAAATGTTCGTTCCAAACGTCAATTCGCGGATTAAAAAATCTCACGAGTTCATTTGAATTTGCGGGAATTGATCCCAAATCGCTTCCTTTGTTGCGATTACAAGGCTGGCAAGCCAAGGCTAAATTTTCAGAAACTGTTTGTCCGCGATGTTTAAAACTGATAACGTGATCAATTTCGCTGCCAAAATATGTGTCTTCGATAGCGATTCGGCAATATTCGCAAAATCCATCAGCGCGAGATTCAACTTTATTTCGCAAACTTTCACTGATATATCGGCTCATTTATTCTTTGCGTATTTGCGGGCAAAAATTTTAGCCCTCCGCATCAGGTGTTCAAGTTGCATATAATAATCGAGTTCACGCTTTTCATCAGCTGAAATTTCATCGGCTTTTTCGCGTTCGATTAGATCCGAAACTCTTTGTTTTGCCTCTTCCGAAGGTCGAAATGCCAAAACTTTTGCCGGATTTGTCATTGCAATAAAATTAGCGACTTCTTCGGAAGCCTTATAATTTTTGACACCTATCATTTTTACCTAAAACCTCTCTTTCAGTATTTTACTTACCTCGAAACATATTGATAAGCATTTTTCGATAAACAGACCGTTATTTCGTCATAATTATTACTCCAAAATACAAACACAGATTAGCACAAATTCGTTAAAAATTTTATCCGTGCCAATCCGTGTCTGTTTTTTGTTTGAGATTATTCTTCGTTCGCCGCAATCGCGCGTTCGTGAATTTCGATCTGTTTATCGCTCGTTACATCTTCTTTCAAATTTTCGCTTTTCAGACGATTTTCCTAAGTGTCTTTAATCTTTCGGTGGAAAAATTCCCGTCAATTTCCAAAATTCTCTCGCCGTTTTTTGCAAATCGCTGTTTAATTGCAAAACGGAAACCGTTGCGCGTCCGCAAGCTGTTTTGCCGATGATTTCGGTTTTATCTTCGCTCCACACGAAATTTCTTACCCATTTTTGCTTTCTCGGATTGAAAATTTTTACGCGCTTAAATTTTATCCCGTCAAAACCGTAAGTTTTTATTCCTTTGCTCAAATTGCACTGCCGACACGCGAGCCATAAATTTTCTTCGTCATCGGTTCCGTCTTTTGCTTTCGGACGAAGATGTTCGATTTCGAGTTTGTATGAAACAAGTTTTTGCGGAACAAGACAATATCCGTAGCGATTTTCGGCTTGTGCGCGAATTTTCGATTCTAATTCTTTAGATATTTCGCTCACGCCAACTCTTCGACCGATTTGATTAATCCGCGCTTCAAAGCCTCGGCAATTCCGGCGGCTTTTCTTAAATCATTGAAGCGATTGATCTGCATTAAATCGTGTAATTCATTTTTATCTTTATCGCTTAAATTTCCTTGACCGTTTTTTTCTAACAAACGGCTTAAACGCTCGCTTTGCTTTTCGGGCATCTGAAAATTTGCCAAAGCCAAAACTTCTTCATCCGAAGAAACCGCAACGCTTTTTTTCAACATTTCGACTTCTTTTTCAAAGCGATTTTCAAAAGTTTCTTCAATTACTTCATCAATCGTCCGTTCGGTCAATTGCGCGATGCTCGAAACATATTGATAGGCGTTTTCCGATAAATTGATCGTCGTTTGCATAAATTTTACTCCAAAATATAAACACAGATTAGCACAAATTTATAAAAAATTTTATTCGTGCCGATCTGCGCCGTTTTTTGTTCAAAATTATTCTTCGTTCGCCGCAATCGCGCGTTCGTGGATTTCAAAAGGCTTATCGCTTGAAACATCGTCCTTTAAATTTTCGCTACTCAAACGATTTTCCCACGCGGCTTTGACGAAGGAAACAAATAGCGGATGCGCTTTCAAGGGTTTTGATTTGTATTCGGGATGAAATTGACAGCCGACGAAAAAGGGATGAACTTCGCGCGGGAGTTCGATCATTTCGACGAATTTTTTATTCGGCGAGATTCCGCTGAAAACCAGACCGTTTTCTTCCAGTTTAGCGCGAAATTCCGGGTTAAATTCGTAGCGATGGCGATGGCGTTCGGAAATTGTTTCCGCGCCGCCGTAGATTTCACGCGCCAGACTTTCTTCTTTGAGTTCGCAATCCCAAGCCCCGAGGCGCATCGTGCCGCCGAGTTCTTCGACATCAACCAAATCTCTTAACTTAAAAATAACCGGAAATTCCGTTTCTTCATTAAATTCGGTCGAATCGGCTTCTTTCAGATCGCAGACGCTTCGCGCAAATTCGATGCACGCCGTCTGCATTCCCAAGCAAATTCCAAAATACGGTGTTCCCGATTTTCGCGCGTATTTGATGGCGCGAATCATTCCCGCCACACCTCTTTTGCCGAAACCGCCGGGAACTAATATCGCGTCAAAATCCTGCAGGCGCGTTTCAAAACCGTCTTCCATCAAATCCGCCGATTCAACCCATTTCACTTTCACACGCAGATTATTTGCCACGCCCGCGTGGGTCAGAGCCTCGCGCAGAGATTTGTAAGAATCTTCGAGTTCGACGTATTTTCCAATGATTCCGATCTTTACCGTTCCTTCGCTCGGCTCTTTGATGGTCGAAACGAGTTCGCGCCATTTTTTCAGATCAGCCTGCGGAAATTCTTCCTTCAAATGCAGAAGTTCGACAATCAGTTCATCTAAACCTTGTTCGTGAAAAGCGAGCGGAACTTCGTAAATCGTCGGCACATCAAGCGCGGAAATCACGGCACTTTCCTGCACATTGCAGAAAAGTCCGATTTTTCGGCGCAGATCAAGCGGCAGAGGACGATCCGAGCGGCACAAAAGCAAATCCGGCTGAATCCCGATTTCGCGCAATTCCCTGACGGAATGCTGCGTCGGTTTGGTTTTGAGTTCTCCGGCGGCGGCAATATATGGAACGAGCGTTACGTGTACAAAAATCGCATTTTTTCTGCCTTCTTCATTTCCGAGTTGGCGAATCGCTTCCATAAACGGCAGCGATTCGATGTCGCCGACCGTTCCGCCGATCTCGACGATCAAAATGTCCGGCTTTTCATTATCGGTGATGACGCGCACCGCTTCTTTGATTCGGTCGGTAATATGCGGAATTACCTGAATCGTTTTCCCCAAATAATCGCCGCGCCGCTCTTTTTCGATAACCGACAGATAAATTCTGCCGCTCGTCCAGTTATTCGCCTGCGACAATTTCGCGTGAGTAAAACGCTCGTAATGCCCCAGATCGAGATCGGTTTCCGCGCCGTCGTCGGTTACAAAAACCTCGCCGTGCTGAAACGGCGACATCGTTCCCGGATCAACATTGATATACGGATCAAGCTTCATCATCTGCACTCGAAGCCCGCGAGATTCAAGCAAACACCCGATCGAAGCCGCCGCCAAACCTTTCCCCAAACTCGAAACCACGCCGCCCGTTACGAAAATATATTTTGTCATTTGTTCCTCGTCTTTTGTTATTGTTAATTTTCCTCTGCTGTTTTCGGATGCGTCCATAAAAAATGTAAAAGAATTAAAAAATATACTCTTTTTTGCTCTGCCTTCTTTTTTCTCAATTGCTTCATTTCATATTCTTTGTATTTTCCCGGATTTATCAGTAGCAGAAGAAATCCGATCAAAATCCATAAAGGAATAAAACTTAAAACTCCGCAAACGTAAATTCCAAAATAAAAAATTAAATTGCTGTTCGTATAATAACTAAGCGCGTAGATAAAGCCGAAATTAAAGGAATCAAAATAATAAGAAAACTCCAACATTTACAGGATCACTTAATTTTTCTTTGATGTATGAAATTACGCGCATTTTTCTTTTCCCTCAAAATTGAAAAGCCAATTGTTTTGCTTGAACTATTTTATTTTCCTTAAAATCTGTTTGATATTTCTTAATGCAATTTGCAATATGTTCCGCCAATTTAACCGGAACGGCATTGCCGATCATTTGTTCTAAATCCGATTTATTTCCAAAAAAATTAAAATCTTTTGGAAACGTCTGTATGTAGCTTCTTTCAATAGTCGTCAAAGGTCGGACATTTCCATTCGGTTCACAAGCATCGCCCGGATGTTTAACGTAAGTTTTAGGTATCGGACGATTTACACCGCGAACAGTCGGGCTTGGTTCATGAATGCTAAAAATCCCTCGTCGTTTATAGCTTCGCGGATGACGATAATAAAATTCTGTATCTATTTCTTCACCTAAATATTCAAAAACTGTCATTGGATTCAATGAGTGTTTTTTTTCTAAATAAAGCTCTAAAAAATTGTCCGAAGATTCAAGATGTCCTATTAAAAAAAATCTTTTTCTCTTTTGAGGAACGCCGAAAAAACTTGCGTCTAAAATCTTTTCGGTTAATCCATAACCTGCTTTTTTAAAAATTCTTTTTGCTTCGCTCAAAATTCGGCTCTTTTCAATACGTGAAACATTTTCCATCACAAACCATTCGGGAAGTAATTCTGTTACGACTTCGGCAAAAGTCAAAGTCAAATCTGCCCGACCAAGCGTTTCATCACGTTTACCGGCACTCGAAAAATCTTGACACGGCGGACCTCCGATAATCATTTGCGGCGAAAAATATTTAAGTAATTCTATTGTAGAACCTTCGGATAAATCTAAATTAAAAATTTTATGAGAAAAATTAGCTTTATAAACATCAATTGCAGGCTGCCATTTATCAAATGCCGCTTTAATTTTAAAGCCGGCATTTTGAAACCCCAGCGATAAACCGCCGCAACCTGAAAATAAATCTATCGTATTCATATCTGAAATAAATCCGGTGAATTAAAAACTATCGCGTCAAAACGTCTTTCAGGACTTAAAAGGTTTTGTCCGCCGCCTAAAATTATATTCTTTATTTCATCTTTAGTAATGCGTGGACTCCGTAAAATTTCGCCTTGCATAAAAGCGTGTGTCACTCTTCCGCTTAAAGCAAAGGCTTTATCATTTCTGGTATTGTAAGATAATGAATCAATAATTCTGCGGTGATTGACTTGTCCGGTTTTACTAAAATCGTAAAGCATCTTAAAGAGCCAAATTAGAGTCCGCAATTGACGGGTAATTTGATTTATTCGAATTTCCGATTCGGCAATCTTGGCAAATAATCTAATAAATGCCAGATTGCTCCAAACAAAAACATCTAAACAATTTTCAGCTAACTTCGGAGTCTTTCCTTGTGTTTTCCAAATCGGCTGGATTACGAGAGGCGTTTGAAAATCAAGCATTTTCAAAGATACTTCATTAATCACACGAACGATGCGTCCTAAATAAGAAATAACTTCTTTCGGCTCTGTCCAATAGCCGATGTCTTCAAATTCTTCTGCTAATATCATTGTTAAGTCTTCCCGACGATTTTCAAAAAATGAAAACAAACTACAGGCTAAATATACAATCGTGTCGGGACGAACAACAATTTCAGAACCGTAATCTTCTTCCGTTAAATTACAAGTCGAATTATCGGGCAAGGCAGTTAGTTTTATTTCCAAATCCCTTAAACTCATTCCATCAATAGAATTCTGAGTTACTAAATCAACCCGAGGTATGCTGCCGACGAGAAATTTTTGAAACGGCAGAAACTGAGATTCAAAAGAATAAAAAAGATTCTCCGAAATTGGCGATAATCCATATAAGTTTTCAGTGCTGATCTTGTCGTGGTGAGTTTCGAGATTTTCATCCAGTTTTATATAAATATTTTCTAACCCTTTGTAAGACAAATACGCCGATAAAGCAGCAGGAAAAGAAGAATTGAATTGATTCTTTCCCCAAGAGTCTTTTTCGGTAAAATCTCGATTTGAGTGTTTAATGCCAAAAAGCGATGGCATTTCAATTGGTATCATTATTTCCCTCGCTTAAATCTTCATCCGTTTTTCTGTTTTGACCTTGTTTTTTGTTAAATCTTCCTTCCTTCAACTGCGTTTGAACTTCCTTCGATTTCGCCGCGGCGGGATCGAGTATTTCGTTCAAAGCGTTCATACTCGCACTTAGCATCGAAGCGCTTTCCGAAACATTTTGCTCGAATTGTTCGGCAGTCGTCTTGCGCGGTTTTGCCAAAATTTTTAAGCCGACAATTATGCCGATAATTAATAAAACGAAAAATGCTAAACCGCTCCAATCACTCATACAATTTTAGATTTTAGATTTTAGATTTTGGATTTTCTAAAATCTTTTTCACGCGCTCGAAATCTTCCAATGTATCAACACCGATCGAGCTTTCATTTACTTCAACAACTTTGATGCGTGCGCCGTTTTCCAGAGCGCGGAGTTGTTCCAAAAATTCGGTCTTTTCTAAATTTGTCTGCTCGAACTTTGTAAATTCCAACAAAAATTCTCGGCGGTAAACATATAGCCCGGTGTGTTTGCGGTAAAGTTTTAGTAAATCTTTTTCGCCGCGCAGGGCGTTTTCCAAATTGCCGTATTTTTTCACCGCTTCGCGCGGAAACGGAATCGGGAGACGCGAAAAATAAAGCGCGAAATCGTTTTTATCGGTAACGACTTTGACAACATCCGCAGATAAAACATCTTTTATTTCATAAATCGGTTCGCAGGTTGTTGCCATATCTATGGTTTCATCAAGCAAAATAGCTTCGACCGCGCTTTCAATCGTTGCCGGCGAAATAAGCGGTTCGTCGCCCTGAATATTGACGATTATTGAATTTTCCGGCAAAGTTTCGGCAACTTCCGCAATGCGGTCGCTTCCCGATTGATGATCTTTATCGGTTAGAACGGCTTCGTTTCCGCTCGTCTGAATTATTTTCAGGATTTCTTCGCTGTCGGTCGCAACGATCACGCGGGAAATATTTTTTGCTTTTTTTGCTTGCTCTAAAGTGTGCAAAATAAGAGGTTTTCCGCCTAAAGACAACAGTAATTTATTCGACAAACGAGTCGAAAAGAGACGCGCCGGGATGACTGCATATACATTTTTTTGTTGGATTTTTTCCGTGTTGCCCACGGGATTACAGACTAGCAGAAAAACCTGCAAGTTCAAAGTTCAAATTTCAAAGTTCAAAGTTTTGAAATAAATAAGTCTTTTGAAAAAAACCAAAGATCATGAATTTAGTCGAAGATACGAAGTTACTTTGAACTTTGAACTATTTTAGCTAAACTTTTTTCGTGCAGGAATTTAATCAAGAAAAACAAATCGAACAAAGTGCGCCGGAATCAGAGAAAAAGGTTGAAGCTTCAATCATTGAAGAAAAACCGACTCCGAATAATCCGCCGTGGAACTCCTTTTTTGCCTTTTTGCTCTGGTTCACCAGCGTCGGGCTGATCGCCTTTGTACCGTCTTTAATTATACTGGCATATTTATTCAGTAAAAATATTAAATTATCCGACAATGTCGAACTCGGCAAAACTCTTTTATCCGATCCGACGGCAGTTGTCGTTGGTTTAAGCGGCACGATTTTGGCGCATCTTCTGACGATTGTTTTCGCCTGGTTTATTGTAACTAAATACAACACTTATTCCTTTAAGGAAATGCTCGGCTGGCGTTGGGGCGGTTTTAAGTTTTGGCACGGTTTTGTAATTCTGATCGGCGTTTATGCCTTTGCGCTGACGATGGTAAATCTTCTCGGAGCGCAGGAAAATGAGATGACCAGAATTTTGCAAAGCTCGCGCACGGCGGTTTTTATGGTCGCGATTCTGGCGACATTTTCCGCGCCGATTGTTGAAGAAGTAGTTTATCGCGGCGTTCTGTATTCGGCATTTCAGCGCACTTTTAATTCCACTTTTGCCGTTATTATCGTCACGACGCTTTTTGCCGCCGTTCATATTCCGCAGTATTTGCCGGATTATGCGACGATTATTTCGATTTGTTTTGTCAGTTTAGTCATAACTTTGATTCGCGTGAAAACCGATAATTTATTGCCGTGCATAATTTTCCATATGTTTTTTAACGGAATTCAATCGGTTTTGATGATTCTCCAGCCGTATTTGCCGCTGCCTGAAAGTCTCGAGGCGGTGCCGGAAAAATCTTCTTTATTCGTTTATTTATCGCCTTATATTCCGCAGCTTTTTTGATAATTTCCGGAATATGAAACAGACAAAAAGCGGGAGAATCTTTGTAAAAATTCTCCCGCTTTTTTATTCTGCTAAACTATTGTTTTATTTACGGTCTTGTGCCGCCTCTGCCGCCGGTTTGCGTCGGAATTCCGGGATCGGATGAAGGTGCGGGAATAAATACTCGCGGAGTTGAACGACTCGGAAAATCGGACGACGTATCAATTCCGGTATCTCTTACGCGACCGCGTCCGTTTTGCCGGTCAACTTGCTCGAACGGCGGAACGGCTCTGGTTGCATCTCTCGTATTACCTCTGCCATTCGGATTTGTCGTTTTGACCGTTCCGTTGGCGTTTCCTCCGGGATTCTGATTTACCGGCGGATTGTTGTTACGCGGCGGATTATAATAGACCCAGGACGGAAGTCTGTAAGACCAGATATCTCGTCCGAATCCGAAACCATACGGCGAACTCCAACCGTAACCGAACGGCAGGAAACAATGCCCGCCCCAGAACGGATCATAAACCCACAGTCCGAATGAATCATATAAACTCCAGCGGTTCATACTAAAACCCGACAGCAAAGTTCCTCTTAGAGCGTTTCTTTCAAGCCGGTCATTAACTTTTGCTAATTCTTTAGCCCGCGTCCGACTCCATTCTTCGAGATCATCTCTTTCGTCGCGGTCGAATTTTGCAACGGCAACATTATCACCGCCGACCGATGCGGTTCGTCCTTTTTTGACTTCTTCGGCATTTTCAGCTTCGCCGATTTGCGCTTTTCCTTTCCAGACCTCGATCTTGCCGGTGCCGTCTTCCATCACATCAACTCTGTAAACCCCTGATTTTACGACGTTAAAAGTCGCCTTCGGGGTATTTACGGCAAATGTAAATTCGTTGCTCGTGATAACTTCAAACATCGCGCTTCCGCGATTTAATTTAATTTGCAGATTTTCCAGCGATGTGTCAACAAATTCAACAATCGAATTTCCGCCCAAACGAATATAAGAACCGGGATTGAGCAAAATCTCGACTTTTCCGTCCGTTTCGGTCGAAACACGGTCGCCGATTTTTACTTGATCGCCCTTCAGCAGAAGTCCGCTTCTTCCAGTTTTCCGGGAAATTGCGACTCTTCCTTGAATATAATTTACGCCGCCTGCCTCAGCCGAAATCACGTATTTACTTGCGCCGGTTGAAGCCGTTCGGCTTTCTTGCTGTGCAAAAGCAAATACGGAAAACGCCAAAACAATAGCACTAATCGAGAAAATAGTTAGCAGATTTTTTTTCATATTTTACCTCTTTGAAACGTATAATTTGTTTTAATCTTACTTGATTACCGCAAATTTTACAATTTTTTTCTATCAATTAGAGACAATTATTGATTTATAAGTTGTTTCAAAAAATGGAACAACCTTTGCTTTGAAAACGTAATCAAAGTGTTTGCTTGACCGATTTGGTTGAGCAAATTATAAGCGAGGCAATTATTATGGCAACATTCAAAGACCCGATCAGATGTTTTGCTCCTCTGGAAGTCATTGAGAGATTACTCGAAATCCGTTCGGAGTTTGGTTTTGCAGAAGTTATTTATTTGGACGGTTCGCGTGAGTTAGCCGAATTGCTGGACGCTAACGGGTTTGATGTTTATGCCTTTTCAACCAAAGACGAAAAGATAAATTACGGAGATTACCGCGCCCCGATCGTGCCGGGCGGCGATAATGTTCATTGCTCTCTAACGGCACATTAAGAAAATTTTCAATTTCCCAATAGACAACAAAGAAGGAACGCGGAAGGCTCGGAGAAATCCACCTTCCGCTTTTTTGTTGGTTTAAAAGTTTAAAAGTGAAAAGTTTTACTCCTGATTATTGAATATTTCACTGAAACCTAAAAAATTAAACATCGGAATGTCTTAAAACTTTTAAACTTTTTCACTTTTAAACTTTTCCACTTTAGACAGCTTTGACGATAAAAAGCGTTCCGTCATCGTCCAGAAACTTTTGCCCGGTAAATTTTGTCAGGTCTTTGCGGATAAATTCGATTAAGTCTTTTGCCGAAAGATGAATTCCCTGTAAAACCAGTTCGGCAAATCTGTCGCGTCCGTATTCTTCGCCGGCATCATTGGTCGCTTCCGTTATGCCGTCGGTGTAAAGCACGAGCGTTTGCCCCACTTCAAACCTGATAAAATGCTGATGATAGTGCATATTGCGAAACATCCCCAAAGGCAGATCGCCGTATTCGACAAAGCGATAGTTACCGTCCTGTTTAATCAAAAGCGGCGGATTATGTCCGGCGTTCGAATACACAAAGGTGCGGTTTGTCGCGTCTAAAATCCCGTAAATTGCGGTGATAAATTGATGATCTTCGACCGAATCCCACAAAAGATTGCCGACTTTTGCCATGGCGATATGCGGCGCGTAGCCGACCTGCACGCCGGCTCGCAAGGACGCACGCAAGAAAGCCATCAAAAGCGCGGCGGGGATTCCCTTGCCGACCGCGTCGGCGACGACGATTCCGATCTGATCTTCAAAAATTTTTACCCAATCGTAATAATCGCCCGAAACTTCTTCGGTCGGGAAAATATACGCGCTGATGTCAAAGTTTTCTAATTCAGGATCGTGATCGGGCAGAAGTTCGAGCTGGACTTCGCGGGCAATTTCGAGCTGGGCTTGCAGACGTTTCTTTTCGATCAGTTGATCGTGAAGTTCGACTTTTTCAATGATTATCGCAACTTGCGAAGCAAGCAGCTGCAGAATTGACAGATCATCTTCATTATAAGCGTCCAATCTGTCGCTTTCCAGATCGAACACGCCGATCACCTGATCATTGGAAATGATCGGCGTGACGATTTCCGATTTTGTTCTTTTTCGCGCCGGAAAATAGCGTTCGTCCAGGCTGACATCGGGCGAAATCAGAGGATTTCCGGTTTGCGCGACATAGCCGATAAAACCTTCGCCGAGTTTCAAGCGCGGTTCGATCAGTTCGAAACTGATTTGATAGCCGCGCAGAGCCTTCGATTTAAAAGCATACTCGACATCCTGCGATTCCGTATGCGCCTCGATCAAATAAATTCCCGCCGCATCGTAATGAATCAGAGAGCCGAGCGTGTCCATCACGAGCGTTAAAAGTTCTTCCAAATCGAGCGAACGGCTGATCGTTTTCGTAATATCAAGCAGCATCCGCAATTTGTCCACAACCGAAAGATTCGGATCGGGCGAAGAACTTTGATCGAGTTTTACATTTGATTCGGGCATTAGTAATGTTACGGAAACAGTAAAATAATTTAATATTTTCCGCTTAATCGCAAGTCGTAAATTGAAAAACTGCAAAATTTACGCTTTAGCCGCTGACGACTTTTTGCGAATAATCCTTCCAGAGCCGGGAAACTTTTATGCGGTATTCGACGAGTTCGCGGCTGACGTTGAAATGCCGCGCAATTTCTCTGGAAGTTTTGCCCTGATTAACCATCCGGCGCAGAGCCGAAAACGGAACAAGCGCCGCTGCGCCGACCGAATACGCTTCTTCTTCGATCTCGGCGTGATAATCTCTGGCGATGACTTTTCCCTGTTTGTTTTTGGTTTCGATGGCAAGCCGCGAAGGCTTGTGTCCGAGAAAAACGTGGCAGATTTCTTCCATCAGCGTCGCATTTTGACGATTTTTGCCGTGAGTCGGATTTAAGATAATCAGTTTTCTGCCGTCGTGCAGAGCCTGCGAACACGCGCCGCCCGACCATTTGTCTTTTCCCGTGCCGAGCAGATGCGCTTTGGTGTCTTCGGTCAAAAACGGCTCGATTTGTTCAAATGAAGCAACCAGAAGTTTGGCGTAACGCGCCAGTTCGAAAGGATTTAATAAATCTTCATCGCTTTTGAGCCGCGCAAAATCGCGCAGACCGATGGCTTTGATCTCATAATTTCTGCCTTTTTGGGTTGGTGGTAAATTTTCAGTATCCACAGGTAAGAAGGTAAAAGGTAAAAAGTAAAAAGTAAAAAGGTAAAAAGGTAAAAAGGTAAAAAGGTAAAAGGTAAAGCTAAGAAAACTCGATTTCAATCAAAACTCGATTTATCAAAATTATAGGTTTTACCTTTTACCTTTTACCTTCTTTAGACTTCTTTAAATTCCGAATCAACGTCTTCCGAAGAAAGCGCGACGCGGTAGCCTTTTGATTGTATTTGTTTGGTAATTAACAGATCGTCTTTGGTTTTGAGCAGATCGGCGCGGTTATAGACGGAAAGTTCGAAATTATAACCGTGCGTGATCGCATCTTTCGGACACGCTTCGACGCAGAAACCGCAGAAAATACACCGTCCGTAATCAATGTTATAAACTTTGGCATAACGCTCGTCGCGCCCGATGCGCTCTTCTTTTGAACGCGGATCGGTTTCGGCTTCGATATAGATGCAGTCCGACGGACACGCCGCCGCGCACAGGTAACACGCCACGCATTTTTCCTTGCCCGCTTCGTCAACGTGGAGAAGATGCTGTCCGCGATAACGCGGCTGAACCGTAATCGGCACATCCGGATATTGAACCGTCCATTTTTTCTTGGGAATCTGTGAAATCGTCGTTTTCATTCCCAACAGAACGGCTTTGGTTGATTGAATTACATCGCTGATTATTGACATATATTTAATATTACTATGAAAGTGTTCTAATTATACCTGATAAAGCAAAATAAAAGATGAATATCGCAATCGGAGCAATTACACATAAAATTCCGAGAATAAGTCCGAATAATCCCAAACCGCCGCCGCCATACGCTTCCGGCTGGCTGTTAGCACGACTGCGGGCAAGAAATCCGGTGATTGCCGCTCCAATTCCCAAAAGCATTGAAGGCGCACCGCACAAAGGAATAAGTAGTGCCGGAATTAATCCGAGAACGCCGATTATTCCTAAACCGAGCGAGACAAACGCTAAAGTTTTATTTTGTCCTTGAACTCCGGCAGCCGGCGGCTGAAACGGCGTATTTTGTCCGATTTGCTGATCTTGCCAATTGGCATTCGGCGCGGGCGGCGGATTCCAGCCCTGCGGTTCTTGTTGTTCGATCTGTTGATTTTGCTGTTGTACCTCTTCGGCAAACGGCGTGTTTAAGGCTTCCGCTTTTATTTCTTCGATTTCCGCTTCCTTATACGGCGGCATCGGGGCTGACGGAATTTGATACCCCGGCGGCATCGAAAGATCGAACGGCGAAGGAATCGGCGCGTTTGTTGTATTGCCATACGGCGAATCGCCCGAAAAATCGCCTGATTTTTTGACTTCCGGCTGGCTCATTTCAAACGGCTTGCTTGGCGCAGGCGGCGGCGGCGCAGATTTCAGCGGCATCTCACCGAAATTCGGCGGATTTAGATTCGGTTCGCTGAATTTCGGCGGTTCGGGCGGCGTTGCCGAAATATCACCGGAAAATGCGGATTTCGGTTCCGGCGGCGCGTTGCCAAACGGCGAAGGCGGCGCTTTCGGTTTTTCCCTTTCTTGCGGTTTTGATTCCTGCTTAAACGGCGGAAAATCCGTTGAAACAAGCGTTTTCATCGGATCAATTTCTTCTTCTTTGACTTCCGGTTTCGGTTCTTCCGCACGCGGAATAATCGGACTGGCGACCATCGTCTTAAACGGATCGAGCGGCGGAATCGGCAGATCGCTCGCGTTGGCGACCGTCGTTTTATACGGGTCTTCCGGCTTTTCTTCCTCAACCGCAACGAGCGGCGTGCCGTCGGTCTGGCAAAATTTCAGGTTGTCGTCAAAAGTTTTTTCGCAGTTCGGGCATTTTTTCATTGGTTTTTCAGTCCTTTTTACCTAGAAGATGTCAAAAAAATTTACAAAAAAGAGCAAACAAGCTTAATTTTTGAAAAAAAAGCCGTTTGCCCTTTTATATCCTTACTTTTAAACTAATTCAAGTTTGCTGAAGAAATAAGCGATCTCAATCGCCGCATTTTCAACCGAATCCGAACCGTGAACGGCATTTTCACCAATCGAACCGGCAAAATCCTTCCGCAGAGTTCCCATCTCAGCGTCCGCCGGATTCGTCGCGCCCATCAGATCGCGCCACGCTTTGACCGCATCATCTTTTTCCAACGCCAACACGACGCACGCACCGCTCGACATAAATTCGGTCAATTCCCCGTAAAACGGGCGTTCGGCGTGAACCGCATAAAATCCTTGCGCGTCTTTTAATGTCTGATGAATCAGTTTCATCCCGCGAATCTTAAAACCGTTCTCCAAAATCCGGTCAATAATTTTTCCCGAATGCCCTTTCGCCACCGCATCGGGCTTGATAATTCCAAATGTTAAATCACTCATTATTTATTATTTTTCCTCTTTATTATTTTTAATTTTATTTGAATCAATAATTATTGGATGGTCATACGTATAAACATCCAAAGCAAAATCTACATTTACTTTTCCTGTGTAAGATGGAGCAAACTTGAAATCTTTTATTATAGTTTTTTCAAAATGTTCTTTTTCAACGATTATTTCATACTTTGCTATCTTAAAATCACCACTTGAACTATACGGATTATAAGGTAAATTCAAAATATAAATTCCCTCATCATTTGTTAAAGTTTCAAATTTCTCACCTTTTTCATTTATCGCCGTTACTTTCGCTTTGATAATTAAAGCACCAATTGCATCGTAAACCGAACCGCTTAAAATTGAAATATTTTGTTCTTTGGCTAAAGGTTTGAGGTTAATGTCAAAATCTTGAATCTTACAAACAGG
>JBBRVS010000097.1:0-20131 GCA_038246645.1 Pyrinomonadales bacterium | reverse complement strand
TTTACACAAAAGTGCAAAAAAGGGTTGGCAAAATTCCGCAATTTCAGAATGATGTTGTTAAAATGTCAATTTAATAGAGTTAAGCAAGTTGCTAAATGGCTTTTAAGTTGCAAATGCCGGATTTTCGTCCAAAGTCTAAAACCATTCGCTACCGCGAACGGTTCTGACCCGTCAACTCAAACTTGACTGAACACTAGATCGGGAAAAAAAACCAAAACCAAACGGAACCCGCGTGACGGTTTTGCAATCATTGTACTCTTTTGAACACAAGCCGCCGGTATCTTAAAAATAAGAAGTGTGATTATCAAAGCATTTTTATTTCACGACGATATTAACAAGCCGCTTCGGCACGACGATGATTTTGACGATCTGTTTACCGTCCGTGTGTTCCCTGATTTTATCATCGGCTAACGCCAAATCTTCGAGTTCCTGATTTGTCGTTTTGGGCGATACCACAACTCTGGAACGCAATTTTCCGTTGACCTGGATCGGAATTTCGAGTTCAACGGCTTTTGCCCATTCTTCATCGGCAACGGGAAATCTCGCATTCGATGCCAAAATTCCGTCTTCGCTTCCGGTCAGAACTTCCCACAATTCCTCGCAAATATGCGGCGCATACGGCGTCAGCATCAAAATCAGACTTCTGACCGCTTCATTAACCGCAAACAAATCGCCTTCATCGGCAACGAGCGGCTGAATTTTGAAATCGTTCAAAGCGTTCGACAGTTCCATCAGAGCCGCAACGGGCGTGTTAAATTGTCCGGTTTCAAAATTTTCGGTGATTCTTTTAATCGTCTGATGCGTTTTCTGACGCAGTTTGCGCGCATCATTTCCGAAATCCTGCGGTGCTTCCGGCGGCGAGTTTTTCAAGGCTTCGTGCCAATTATTGAGCTGGCGATAAACTCTCTGCAAAAAGCGGACTGCGCCGTCAATCCCGGTTTCCAGCCAGACGAGTTCATTTTCGACCGGTGCGGCAAACAGGGCGAAAATCCTGACGGCATCCGCGCCGTAAACCAGAACCATATCGTCCGGGTCAACCCCGTTATATTTGGATTTCGACATTTTCTCGACCGCAACTCTGATCGGCGTTCCGTCTTCCTTAAGAATCGCGCTCAGAATTTTGCCGCGCTCGTCGCGCTCGATTTTGACCAAATCCTGTTCGATATAACTCGAATGAGTTTCGCTGTAATACGATTCGCCGACGACCATTCCCTGCGTCAGAAGATTTTTGACGGGTTCGTCAAAATCAACCAAACCCATATCGCGCATCGCTTTTGTCCAAAAACGCGTGTAAAGCAAGTGCATCACCGCGTGATCCACGCCGCCGATATATTTATCAACCGGAGCCCAGTATTTAACGATTTCGGGATCAAACGGCATTTCCGCATTATGCGGGTCGGCGTAGCGGAAATAATACCAGCTCGAATCAACGAAAGTGTCCATCGTATCGGTTTCGCGTGTTGCTTTATTACCGCCGCACTTCGGACAAACCGTATTGACGAATTCGGGAACTTTTGCCAACGGCGATTCGCCAACGCCCGTAAACGGCGCACTTTCCGGTAATTCGACGGGCAATTGATCGTATGGCACGGGAACTTCGCCGCACGTTTCGCAGTAAATGATCGGAATCGGTGCGCCCCAGAATCTCTGGCGCGAAATTCCCCAATCGCGCAGACGGTAAGTAATTGCGCCTTCGCCGAAGCTGTGTTTTTCGGCAAATTCGGTCATTTCGCGTTTTGCGTCGTCGCTGGTTTTCCCGTTCCAAAAATCCGAATGAACCAGAACGCCTTTTTCAGTAAACGCCTGTTCCAAAGCCAGAGCTTGCATCTGCTGATGTTCGTGAATGAGATGCGGTTCGGAAATGACCTGTCGAATCGGCAGATCGAACTTTTTGGCAAATTCAAAATCCCGTTCATCGTGCGCCGGAACGCTCATCACCGCGCCCGTGCCGTATTCCATCATCACGTAATTTCCGATCCAAACAGGCAATTCTTCCCGGCTGAACGGATTTATCGCCTTCAAATCCGTGTCAATTCCGTCTTTTTCGATTTCCTCGCCGTAATCCCTCGGTTTGGCTTTTTCGATCTTGATTTCTTCGATTTTTGCCTTTACTTCATCGGAAAACTTTTCGTAATTTTCCAAGACAACCGGATGTTCCGCCGCGACAACAATCGAGTTTGCGCCGTAGATCGTGTCAATTCTGGTCGTAAAAACTCGAATACAGTCAGAACCATCTGCGGTAGCGGATGGTTGAACGGTAGAATTCAAAGCTTTTGAATCCTTTCTGACATCAGAATTATCAGAGTTTAACCGCCCACTACCGTAGCCGGTTCTGACCTGAAATTCGACAAACGCGCCTTCGCTCCGCCCGATCCAGTGTTTCTGCATCGTCAAAACGCGTTCCGCCCAGCCGCCTTCGAGCTGTTTCAGTCCTTCGACCAGTTCTTCGGCATAATTCGTAATCTTAAAAAACCACTGCGCCAGATCAATCTTTTCCACCGCGCTGCCGCACCGCCAGCAAACTCCGCCGCTCGCTTGTTCGTTCGACAGGGTTGTTTCGTCCTTCGGACACCAGTTGACCTTGGTCATCTTTTTATACGCCAAACCCATTTCGCGCATTTTCAGGAAAAACCATTGATCGAATTTGTAATATTCCGGGCGATGCGCGGCGATTTCCCGGCTCCAGTCATAGCTGATGCCGAGACGCTGGAGCTGTTCGCGCATTTGATTGATGTTGTCTTCCGTCCACTCACGCGGATTCACCCCTTTTTTAATCGCGGCTTGTTCGGCGGGCTGACCGAACGAATCCCAGCCGATCGGATGCAGCACGTTGTAGCCCTGCAGACGTTTATACCAGCTCAGAGCGTCGCCGATCGAATAATTGCGAACGTGTCCCATATGCAGGCGTCCCGAAGGATACGGAAGCATTTCGAGGCAGTAGAATTTTTCCTTCGATTCATCAACCCGTGCTTCGAAAATTCCCTTTTCAGCCCAACGCTTTTGCCATTTTTGCTCGATTTTTTGTGCGTAATATTTCTCGTCCATAATATTAAAATTTACTTTTCCGGTTATGCGAATAAAAAACCAAGTTTAGTGAATAATTGAAAATTCACCAAACAACCATTATTAAATTTTTGATTGATAATAAGCAGGTATGCGCCACACGCATTTAACACGAGTGGCTATCTAAGGCGGAGGGAATTATTTTGACAAAACAAAATCATAAGCAGAAGTTTATTCACAGAAACATAATTTGTCCAGTTTCTCGCGATTATTTATTGCCAAAAACTTTATTTTTATGATAATTTTGTAAGTGCATAATCAATTACAGGTTTCAGGAGATTTAACAAAACTAAAGATTTAATTATGAGAAAAACCCAATTTCAGACAGTCAATACTTAAAAATTTAGTTTGTTATTCGAGACTGTCTGCCAAAATCCGAGGAGGCAAAGAAGATGGTCAACCGAACAAATGAAAATATCGCCGGCGAAATCAAAAAACTTAACGAACACGAAACAAAAGCTGTAGTCACTTATATTTCCGAACTTCTTTCCAACCGCACTTCCAAAGCAAAAGAAAACAATTTTAACGATGATCTGATCGGTTCCCTGTCCGACGCTTACGAGAACAAACGCGCTCGTCAGGTGTTTGAATGGGAACGCGTCAGACGGCAAAATCTCCAGCGCAGCGTATGACAAAACACGTGTAAACCGAAAAACGGATAATGGAAAATGTAAGAAAACCGATAAACCGCTTTGAACGCGGAAGTTACACGAGATTTCACAATATCGTAAAAATTCTGCTGAACGGCTTAAAAAACAAAAAGGCAAAAGTTTTTGAGAAATTCTTGCCTTTTTATTTTGTGTGTCTTTTTTTCGGTTTTTCTTATAATGTATTTGCTCAGGATTCGGCGGATTTTTCCGGTTTTGCCGAAAGATTGCGAAACGGCTCAGACGAAGAAAAACGCGATGTTTTATTTCAAATCAGGAATTTACAAACGGAAGAAGCATCGCGTTTGGCGATTTATTCGCTCACAGATTCTTCGGAAATCGTCCGCGCCACGGCAGTTTCTTCCGTAATTTTTCTGCCTTTCGACGAAGCCGTTCAACTTCTCTTACCGCTTTTGCAGGAAAAATCTCTTTTTGTCAGACGCGAAACGGCTTACGCGCTCGGCATAACGCGAAATCCAACCGCAGTAAATCCGCTTCTGCAAATTTTGCAGCGCGACAAGGAAATCGAGGTCAGAATCGCTGCCGCAATCGCACTCGGCTAAATCGGCGACCTGAGCGCAGTTGACGCATTAACAAGAATTTTGCAAAGAAATCCCCGAACTTCCGAAGAATTTCTGCGCCGCAGCGCGGCGCGTTCAATCGGACAAATCGCGCATTTCAAGCAGTTTCAGGAATATCCGAAAAGCGAATTTACAAATTTTTTGCAGAAAAATCCGCAAGTACTCAAAAAGCCGAAATACGAAAATCTAGTTGAATCTTTCCCGGTTTTCCGCGTTGCCAATGAGGTTTTAATAAAATTACTGCAAAATCCGAAGGAAGCAATTGACACAAAACGCGAAGCCGCCGCCGCGCTCGGCGAAATCGGCGACGCATCTGCCATCCGCGCATTGCGGGCAAATCTCAATTCGGAAGATTATTTTTTGGTTGAAATTCTTCGGAAATCTTTGAATAAAATTGCCGGTCAGTAAGAGCGAGCCGCGTTTGTTTAAAATCACGTTCAAATAGATATAAAGAATTCACGGTGCTAGAATAAAAAAAATTCTAACCCGACAGTTAAGCAAGCCGCTCTAAAGACCGTGTTTCTCGTAAAAACAACGGTGAAACGCGGTCAAAGACCGCTTGATTAACGAAGTAAATTATTTTTGAGAAAGCTTCTAATTTTTTCAATTTCTAATTTCCCTCAAATTTTGTTTTAATAAAACAATGCAGGGAACATACCAAAAAAGATCCGCACTCGATGATTTAAAGGGTTTTTACAGCGAAGTTCGCGCTAAAACCGTCGAGCTTTGCCAGCCGCTCGAAATCGAAGATTATATTCCGCAGCCTGTCATTGATGTCAGCCCGCCGAAATGGAATATCGCGCATACGACGTGGTTTTTCGAGGAAATGATCTTGAAAAAACACGCGGCAGACTACGCGGAATTCGATCCGCATTTCGGCTTTCTTTTTAACAGTTATTACAATTCCATCGGCGAGCGAACCAAACGCGACAATCGCGGCGATCTGTCGCGCCCGACGGTGAAAAAAGTTTTTGAATACCGCGAATATGTTGATGCGAAAATGTCTGCTTTGCTCGAAACCGATTTGTCGGAAGAATTAAAAGAATTAATCATTTTAGGTTTGAATCACGAGCAGCAGCATCAGGAACTTTTTATCACCGATCTGAAATTCACCTTAAGCTGCAATCCGCTCTATCCCGTTTATAAACAAGATTTTGCGCTCACGGAAATCGGCGAGATCGAATCGAATAAATTTATCGAAATTAACGAAGGAATCTATGAAATCGGTTTTTCGGGTGAAGGTTTTCATTTTGACAACGAACTCGGTCGGCACAAAGTCTTTTTGCACGATTTCGAGATTCAGGAAAATCTGATCACCAACGCCGAATTTCTGGAATTTATCGAAGACGGCGGTTACGAAAATCATCTTTTATGGCATTCCGAAGGGTTTGATTGGGTTAATGAAAACCGCGTTAATTCGCCGCTTTACTGGAATAAAACTGACGACGAATGGAATCATTTTACATTGAGCGGTTTGAGAAAATTGAATCCGAAAAATCCGGTTTGCCACGTTTCGTTTTTTGAGGCGGCGGCTTTTGCCGAATGGAAAAATTTGCGACTTCCGACCGAATTCGAATGGGAAATCGCTTCGACGAAATTCGATTGGGGCGTGCGCTGGGAATGGACGAATTCGGCATATCTGCCGTATCCGAATTTTACAAAACCGGCGGGCGCGGTCGGCGAATATAACGGTAAGTTTATGATAAATCAGATGGTTCTGCGCGGCGCGTCCGTCGCCACGCCCAAGGGGCACAGCCGAAAAACTTATCGAAATTTCTTTCATCCGCCGCTTCGATGGCAATTTACGGGAATTAGATTAGCCAAAAGTTAAGCTATCGAATTTAACTGCCGTTGGTAAATTTTTTTCGAAAAACGCGGTCAAAGACCGCCTGCTTAACCGATTTTTATTAAAAAATGCAGACAACAAGCAAAGCAAAACAAAATACATTCGCCGAAGATATAAATTCGGGGCTTTCCGCCGATCCGAAATTTCTCTCTTCCAAATATTTTTATGACGACGATGGTTCGCGCCTGTTTCAGGAAATTATGAAACTGCCGGAATATTATTTAACAAGAAGCGAAATGGAAATTTTTTCACTTCAAACCGCCGAAATTTTTTCCGCTTTTGAAGCCGATTCGGTTGATTTCGATCTGATCGAACTCGGCGCGGGCGACGGCACTAAAACTTCCGTGTTGGTCAAATATTTTCTCGAAAAAAATTTGAATTTTCGCTACGTTCCGATTGATATTTCGGCGGAAGCCTTGAATTTTCTGACCGATAAATTTCATAAGGAATGCCCCGCGCTCGATATTCAAACCGAACAGGGCGATTATTTCAAGACGCTCGAAACCTTTTCAAAATTATCGGATAAAAAGAAAATCATACTGTTTTTGGGTTCGAACATCGGAAATTTCAGCGAAGCGCGCGCTTTGGCGTTTTTCAAGGAACTGCGCGAAACGATGAATGAGCAGGATTATTTGTTTATCGGTTTCGATCTGCACAAAAATCCGAAAACTATTTTGAACGCTTACGACGATTCACAGGGCGTTACGTCAAAATTCAATATGAATTTATTAAAACGCATCAACCGCGAACTCGGCGCGGATTTTAATATTGAAGAATTTTCGCATTACGCCAGCTATCATCCGCTCGAACGCGCCGCCCGTTCGTTTTTAATCAGTCAAAAAAAGCAAACCGTAAAGATCGAGGCTTTGGGCAAATCCTTTAAATTTAAGAAATGGGAGCCGATCTTTATGGAAGTTTCGCAGAAATATAATAAAAAAATGATCGAAGAATTGGCGGAAAAAAGCGGTTTTGCTATGGTTAAAAACTTTTACGACGAAAACAGATTTTATACAAATTCGCTCTGGAAACCTGTTTAATGAATATTTCCATTCTGCGTTTCGAGACAATCGAATCAACCAATACGGAAGCGATGAATCAGGCAAAGCGCGGCGCGGACGAAGGTTTGTGCATTATTGCCAAACATCAAACCGCCGGACGCGGGCGTTTGGGAAGAACGTGGATTTCGCCCGAAAATGCCGGACTTTATTTCAGCATCGTGTTGCGCCCGCAGGGCGAAACGCGTTTTCTGCCGCTTCTCACATTTGCGGGCGCGTGTTCTGTTTTTGAAACTCTGCGCGAACTTTACGAACTTGATCCAGACATCAAATGGGCAAATGATGTTCACATTAAAGAGAAAAAAATCTGCGGAATTCTGGCGGAAACAGCGGAAACCGATAAAGGTTTAGCGGTGATTCTGGGAATCGGAATAAATTTAAAATCCCCGATTTTTCCGCCCGAATTACTGGAAACGGCAACTTCAATCGAAGCCGAAACGGGGAAAACGCCGGATTATGAAATAGTTTTGCAAACATTAATCCGGCAATTTTCCGCGTTTTACAAAATCTTTCAAAGTGAACACGGCGCGGAACGAATTCGGCACGAATGGATAAATCGTTCGAGTTATGCGTTTGGAAAAGAAGTCAAAGCAGTTTTGGAAAACAAAACGATTTTCGGCAAAACGTGCGGAATCGAAGAAAACGGCGCGTTGCGCGTTGAAACTGAAAAGGGTGAGATAAAAATAATTCAAGCCGGAGATGTCGAAAATCTGCGAAAGATCCCGACAAATTCAAAGTTGCATTGAACTTTTAATCTTGAAAGTGTAACTTGTAACTGAGGTTTTTATTAAATAATTTTATGAAAGATGAATTTGATTTTGAGTCGGAAGATTTGGATTTTGAGGAGTTTGAACAAAATTTCGAAGAATCTGATGAATTAGAAGAGTTTGATGAATTGGAAGAATTCGGAGAATTTGATCCGGGCGAATTTGAAGATATTGATTTGCTCGAAGTAAATATCCGCACGGCGATTTTGCAAAAAAACAATATGCTCGCACTTTTATGCGTGAAAACCGCGACCCAGGGCGGCGCGATCTGCCGCGTTGATCCGCGTGAACCGAATCCTTCCGTTCAACTCTACGACGATCCCGAAAAAGCCATCGAATGGTTCACAAAAAGTCTGAAAACGAGTAAAGCCAACGGTTGGTCGGTAGTTTATGACGGTTTACCGCTGCGCGGTTAAAACTAGAAAAACTTATTTTTTGAAATGCGGGCAAATTCCTTTTTTTGTCCGCATTTGTTTTGCAAAAAAATGCTTTTAGCAATAGACATCGGCAATTCAAACATAAAGTTCGCCACATTTGCAGGCGAAAAACTTATTTCCAAATTTGCAATTCCAACCGATAGAAATCAAACTTCCGAAGATATTTATTCGATAATCAAATCTCATTTAAGCTCAAGAATTTCCGCTGTCATTATTTCAACGGTCGTCACGCAGCTCGAATTTCCATTTCGCTCGCTTTTTGAAGAATTTTTTAAAATTTCGCCCTTTTTTGTTGATAATACCTTCGATTTCGGATTTTCGATTAATTATTTCCCGCCCGAATCACTGGGTTCCGACAGATTGTTAAACGCTTTTGCGGCAGTAAACAAATACGGAAAACCCTGCATTATTTGCAGTTTCGGCACGGCGACGACGATTGATGTCATCAGTTCAAAAAACGAATTTCTCGGCGGAATTATTGCGCCCGGTATGAAAACACTGGCTGATTCGCTGTTTGAAAAAACCTCTAAACTGCCGAAAGTCGAAATCGTAAAACCCGAAAGCGTAATCGGAAATTCGACGGTTAAATCAATTCAATCGGGAATTTTTTTCGGCTATATCGGTTTGGTTGACGGGATTATAAACAAAATGTTCGCTGAATTAAAAGAAAAACCGCAGATAATCGCCACCGGCGGGTATTCGGGTTTAATCTCGGAGAATTCGGAATTTATTGAAATCTTGGACGAAAATCTTCTGCTCGAAGGACTTCGGATGATTTATGAGAGAAATGTACCGCCGGCGTACCGCCGGCTGTCCGGTGAGCGTCTCGCTCGCCGAACGTGAGAGCGGGATGCCGGCGGTACAATTGCTTAAACGCCGCAGCCCGTTTCTAAAACTTTTGTTGCTTTGCTGCCGCTGATTTCATAAACGCTCGAAAATGCGCCTTCGTAATATTCGCCGTAAACGACGATTTCCATTTTGCCGTCGCCGTTCAGATCGGCGATTCCCGAAATTTTATAGGCATTCGGCGCACCGAATTCGACGCGTTTTTTGATAAAATCGCCGTCGAGCAGAATTTCTTCAACTTTTTTTCCCGAAACCTTTCTGACCAAAACAAACGAATAATCGCCGACTTCGGCACTCGGCGAAACTCCGTTTTTGTAATGAGTTCCCGAAATTACAATCTCGTCCTGCCCGTCGCCTTCGAGATCAACTTTGAAAATTTGCTGAATTTTAACGGTCGTTTTCGCCAAACCTTTTTTGGCAAGAAAAGTTTTGACGATGGCTTGATAGGTTTTATTTTCGTTTTCGAGTTTCTGCGGCGCACGCGGCAGCAGATTCCAGGTTGCGCCCGAACCGACGGCGATTCCGGTGTCGGAATCGAGATCAAATTCGACACGGTAAAATTCTTCGCACGGCACCTCTGGTTCAAATTTATTTCCGTCCGTTACGCCGCCTTCTTCGATAATATGTTCACTTATCAAAACAAATTCCGAGTTTGCTTCAAAAAGCGATGCGGCATCTTTGGTTTTTATCCATTTCCCGTTTTTCGCGCCGCCGAGAAAACCTTTTAATTTCATATCAACCACCGGCGTAAAAGTTGATTTATCAGCATTGTTCGGTGTCTGAGCGAATGAAAATCCGCTTAAAATTATCAACAAAAAAGTTAGCACAATTATTTTCATATTTTTTATTTTTTAGCGTTCTGTTTAAAGAAAAAGAAGAAAAATGCGGCGGCGTGTTCCGGTTTTACGTCTTTGGCGTAACCCAGAGTCCGGCGCGAACTGTCTTCGATTGTTCCGCTCGATTTGACATAGCCGAGCGTCCGGCGTGAACCGTCTTCAACCGTTCCGTCTGATTTGATATAACCGAGTGTGCGGCGCGAACCGTCTTCGACTGTTCCGTCGGATTTTATGTAGCCGAGCGTTCTGCGGGACGAATCCTCAACGGTTCCGCTGTCTTTGATATAACCGAGTGTTCGTCTCGATGAATCTTCAACCGTTCCGTCGGTTTTGATATAGCCGAGCGTGCGGCGCGAACTGTCTTCAAAAACTCCGTCATTTGACGCATAAATTGTCACTGCCGTAATCGCCAGCAAAAATACCGCAAAAATTTTGTTTTTCATTCAAATAATCTCCGTCAGTTAAATTTAAATTCAGAAGAATTTACCGTTTTATAACGAACCGTCAGTTATTTTTTGCAAAAAACTTTTGGACATAATAAATCACTAATCCGATTGCAACGACAATCAAAATCGTTTTAACTTCCTGAAATTTCACGCTGAATAAGAGCCAAATCGTCAAAATTAAAGACAGAACGGCGGCGATAATTCCGTATGGAACTTTGAATTTTGCTTCCGGCGCGTCTTCGCGGAAACGAAAAACCGGCAGAGCCGCACAGGTTGTCGCGTAAACGATCAAACGAGTGATCGTGCTGATCGTCAAAGCGGCGAGAAAAGAAGTTTGAATGGTAAAAATTAAAATAACAACCGCCGTTATAATTAATGAAAAATGCGGCGTTTTAAATTTTTCGTGCGTTTTGCCAAAAAATTCGGGAAGTTCTTTCTGTTCTGCCATTGCGAACGGAATTCTCGAAGTCGTTAAAAATCCGCTGTTTAAATTGCCGAAAATCGAGATCAGCGCACCGATCGTGATAAATGCCGCGCCGAAAGTTCCGAGAAATTGATTGGCGGCATCTGCCAGCGGTCTTTCCGAAGCTGCCAGATCCGGCAGAGTTCCGATGGCGACGATTTGGATTAAAATATACAAAACCGCGACGATTCCGAGTGCGGTCAGCAAGGCAATCGGCACATTTCGCTGCGGATTTTTTATTTCGCCCGCCGGAATCGCGGCGACTTCAAAACCGACAAACGCATAGATCAAGATCAAAACCGCCGCCGAAAACGCGCCCGCTTCCGGCACTGCGTCAAAGACGAAATTTTCCGGTTGGATAAAAAACAAACCGACGGCGATAAAAATAATCAGCGGCACGAGTTTTCCGACCGTAAAAATATTCGTAAAAATCGTCGATTGCCGCACACCGACGAAATTTACCGCAAACATTATCAAAACGACCAGAGTTACCAGCAGAATACGGATGATTCCTTCGTTTGCCGCCGGATAGAAAAATCCTAAATAAGCGATCAAAAGATTGCAATTAGCGGCAAACGTCGTAACTCTGACGATCCAGTAAAGCCAGCCGACCTCAAACCCGACGACCGAACCGAATGCTTTATTCGCATAAAGATAGGAACCGCCCGTCGCCTCGAAACGGCTGCTGACCTCGGCAAAACACAGGACGATAAACCCGACGATCAGTGCGCAAGCGATAAAAGCAAACAGGCTGTAACTGCCGATCAGCGCGTTGACTTTTGACGGCAAACCGAAAATTCCCGCGCCGATAATCGTGTTTATCGTAATCGCAATCAAATCAATCCGGCTGATGCCGCGCACTAATTTTTCTTCTTGCATAAAATTGTACCGCCGCAAATTGTACCGCCGCCGCCGTCCCGGCGGCTGCCCAAAAGAGCGTCCCGCTCTCACGTATTCTTTTTTATGTCGAAAGTGCCGGCGGGACGCTGCCACGACAGCCAGCGGGACGCTGGCTGTACTACTGGAAAGTGCCAGCGGGACGGCGGCGGTACTAACTTGCGAAACTTTTTTGTTAAAGCTGTTTGGTTTATACTTTTTTCGGCAATTCTAAATTTTCTATTCAAAGGAGTTTAATAGATGAAATCTTTTACTGCAATTATTTTTTGTATTGTTTTATGTTTTAGCCCGGCAAATGCTCAAAATTCGACAAAAATCACGATCAAAAAAAACTTTGATTTTCAAAATTCTACGGAACTCGAAACGCTTTTGAAAAACGCGGTTGACGAAACGATCAAAAAAGTTTCGCCCGGAGCGATCAAACCCGAAGAAATTGCCGCAACCGTCATTGATTTAAGCGATGCAAACAATTTCAAAACCGCGAATTTTAACGGCGAGATGAAAATTTATCCGGCAAGCGTCGTCAAAATGTTTTATCTGGCGGCGATTCACCGGTGGCTCGAAGACGGCAAAATCAAGCTCACGCCGGAACTCGAACGCGGTTTGAAGGATATGATCGTTGATTCTTCAAATGACGCAACCCATTATATTTTCGATATTTTGACCGAAACCGGCGGCGGCGCGGAAATTTCTCAACAAGAACTCGACAAATATGCATTTAAGAAAAATGCTGTCAACCGCTATTTTCAGACGCTCGGGTATTCAAATATCAACATCAATCAAAAAACCTATTGCGAAGACATTTACGGGCGTGAACGCCAGTTTTGGGACGGCGGAAAACAGCGTAATATGCTGACGACCAATGCAACAGCGCGGCTGCTTACGGAAATCGCGCTCGGCAAATCGGTTTCCATTGAAAGAAGCCGGAAAATGCTCGATCTAATGAAACGCGAACCGTTTGCGCCGACTAAAGACGAAGAAGATCAGGCGCACGGTTTTACCGGAATTTCATTGAAAGAATTGAATTTACAAGACGCAAAACTCTTTTCAAAAGCCGGCTGGACAAGCTCGACGCGCCACGATGCCGCTTATATCGAAACGTCCGGCGGCTTGAAATTGGTGATCGTCATTTTTACGCAAAATCACGCCAATGAGCGACAAATCATTCCCGGAATTGCGACAAAAATAATTGAAAAGTTAAGAAAATAAATTTCAAAGTCGTTAAACTTTAATATTCAAAAACAAAAGCCGGCGCAGATTTCTCTGATATTTGTATTCCGGTTTTTGTTTCACAACTTCGGGAAATTTGTGTATAATCCGGCTTGTATTTGATACTTTTCAATTTTCTGCAATCTTTTTACAACAGTTTAGCATCTACATTTTTAGTTTGGACGGCTGTTTATCTCCTTTTGCAGTTCTCTAAATCAAAAATAATTCTATGTTTAGGTGTCTTTTGTTGTTCTTTCCGAAAGTTTTTTTGTGATGGAGGAAATATGTTTATAAAATCCAGTGTTTTCCGGTTAGTTTCTATATTTTGCCTAGTTATTTCGTTGGCGGTTTTTACGTTTGCCGATACGATTCGCCTTAAAGACGGCAGCATCATCAAAGGCAAAATCGTCAGCTTTGACGGCGGAAAATTTGTTGTTTTGATTGATGACGGCACGCGTCAGCGAACGCTTAATTTTTCCGCCGATGAAGTCGAATCAATCATTTTTGATTCGACTACAATGCCGATTTCCAAAAACACTTCTACACAAAGAAATCCGCCGACAATAAAAACCGAGGGAAACTCGACAATAATTACGGTCGGTCAGGAAAAACCCAAAACCAATGATTTGCCGAACAATAATTCCAACGGCAACAATCCGCCGCCGGAAAATCCTCCGCAAGTCATTACAGACGATAATTCAAATACAACACCGACCAATAATTCGTCGAACACCACAGTAATCACGGCAAAACCGATAATGATTAAAATCTCGGTGATGGCTGATAATACGGCAAACGGCTGGACAAATTCGGGCTGGGTCGTCAGAAAAGGTCAAAAAATCAGAATCAGAGGCAGCGGTCGCGTTTCGCTCGGCAACGGACGACTTTCAAATCCGGGCGGAATTTCTTCGCTTCCCGATACCGACAAACTCGTCAAAAATCAACCGACCGGCGGTTTGATCGCCGTCATCGGTTCAGATAATAATGATTTTATTTTCGTCGGCGACTCTTTCGAATTTGTTGCCACGCGCGACGGAGATTTGTTTCTCGGAGTTAATGAAGGAAACTTGAACGATAATTCCGGTTCTTACGAAATTACCATCGAAATTGATCCGAATATCGGCAATTAGAGTGAAAAAGTTTAAAAGTTTAAAAGTTTAAAAGTTTTTTTGTTTGAGAAATAAACTTTTCTCATCTGAATTATTTTTTTGCCGGAAAAAACTTTAACTGAAATGTTTAAAACTTTTTCACTTTTTCACCTTTAAACTTTTCCACCAATAAAAAAAACACCTGAACATTTAAAACGAATTAATTTCGCTCTGCTTTAAAAAGGCTTGATTAATTCCAACCAAAAGCCGAAAATATGTATCTAAAAAAGAAATCTTTATAAAGAGGCAAAATTATGAAATCCGTTTTAAATGGTCGTATTTTTCGATTTTTCGTTTTGGTCTTCACCATTTTCTTCACCTTTAACTCTTTAATTTCGGCACAATCGCGTCCGCAAAGACCTGATACTCCGAAAGGAAATGAAAAGATAAACAAACGTCCGATTCCGAAAACCGAAGAAGAACTGCGGCAGGAAGAAGAACAGCGAAAGCTCGAAGAAATGCAGAGAAACGCGGTTGTTGCTGACGATATAATTGATATTAAAACCAATATCGTCAATGTTGACGCGGTCGTTTATAACAAAAAATCCGGTCAGATTATGACGGGTTTAAAACAGGAAAATTTTGCGATTTTTGAAAACGGCATCAAACAGGAAATCACGAGTTTTGCCACACCGGAAGCTCCGATCACCGTGACGATGGTGGTGGAATACAGTAAATGGTCGGAAATTTTCGGTTACGACCGTTCGATGGGCGGAATCAATAACGGCAAACTCGAAGTAGTTCGTCCCGTCGCTTACTTTCTTTCGCGTTTTATCAAACCGCCCGATGATTATGCTTCGTTGATTGCCTTCGATATGCGACCGACTCCGATTACGGATTTTACAAATGATCCGAACCGTTTGCGTCAATCGGTTGATATACTTTTGAGAAACAATCCGGCTTTCCGGGAAAATAATCTTTATGATGCGCTTAAATTTGCTCTGATCGGCGGAAAAGGCGATTCGGTAGTTTTGGAAAATTCCGAAGAAAGAACAGCCCAATACGGCGGAATGGTTGATATTAAGGCAAAACGCCGCGCAATTATTCTGGTCGCTTCCGGCATTGATACCTTCAGCAGAACAAACTACGACGAAATCCGCAAAATCATTCAGGAAGCCGGAATTCCGATTTATATCATCAGCACCGGAAATTACTTTTTCAAACTCTACGGAGACAGACTTCCGGCAACCGATTCAATCTCGGGCTTTCCCGGCAGATTAACTTTTCTGCAAGCGACAAACGCGATGAATACTTTTGCCAAAGAATCCGGCGGAACGCATTTTCAGATGACTTTCGAGGGCGAAATTCCCGATTATTTAAACAGCATCAATGCTTTACTGAGAAATCAATATAGTCTTGCCTATAATGTCAATGAAGAAAATAAGCCCGGAAAGAAAAACAAAATCGAAGTAAAAGTTGATGTCAACGGCGACGGCGTAACGGACGAAAAACAATTTATCGTCCAGCATCGCCCGTTTTATGTAACACCGAAGGAAGAAGATAAAAAAAAGAAATAAGCACCAATGGAAAATGAAAAACGAATATAAAATTGATAATGGAAAATTGAAAGTGGAAAATGTAAGAAAACTCTTAAACCGTTTTAATTCTGATAGTTAAAGAAACCTTTCAGAATTTTCATATGAAGAATGAAACCATTTATCATTCACATTTCACAATTCACCATTAAGAATTGTATCTCAAAACTTTTGCCTGGCTGCTTAAGAAGTGAGAAGTGAGAAATTAAAAATGAGAAGCGGTCAGATATTTTGTCGCTTCTCATTTTTTTAATTCTTACTTCTCATTTCTCACTTTTCATTTTTGATCTAAATTCCGTAGATCTTCAAACGAAATTCATCACCGGTCGTGTAAATTTCGGTGCGTGTTCCCGAAAAGATTTTCGATTGGCGCAAGATCATCGGCAAACCGCCCTGCGGAACATTTGTGCCGTATTCACGGCGTTTGAAAATCGCGGCAATCTGCGGATTTATTCGCTGCGTAATGCCGTAGCGAATCGCTTTTGAAGCAATCGGCACGAAACCGTTTGTCCGGCGCGGATTGATGATTTCGAGCGCATTATCAAAAATATTGATCTGCGTAATGCCGTCGCGAAGTGCCAGATCGCGGTGAATCAAAGCATTGATAATTCCTTCGCGAACCGAATAGAGATGATAATTTTTTCTCGACTCAACGGGAGAATTTTCAATGACGGCTTTTTTTTTCGGTTTATATTTTTCCAGATCGCAGTAGCGTTTAATAAACCGCAGCGAAGATTCGTAAAGCGTTAAAAGATTTCCGTTTAATTCAATTTCTTCGATAATTTCCGCATCGGTATTTTCGCCCGAATAGCGAATTGCCTTAATCCCCGAACGCTTGATAATTTCGCCGACCCGCTCGTTTTTGCCGAACAATAAAACAGCCGCCACGGTCGGCAGAAATTCATCGGCATTCCCGACCGCCATTAATAGATCATTTTTCAGAAAATCGGCGGTTTTATAGAGATTTCTGCCTAAAATGTCGTCCTCATATCCATCGGCAAAACTCCATAAAATCCCGTCGTCAAAATCTTCTTCGGTCGCCGTTTGAACCGGAATATTTTCAAATCTGAGCGGACGGATCTCGTCCAGCATAGCGGACAATTCTTCGCGCGTAGTTTCGCGCTTTTCCGCGCCGATGCGGATATAAAATCTGCCGTCTTTAGTGCGAAAGGGACGTTTTTTCGCTTCGACTTCCAAAACTACAACCCGTCTGCCGTTGTCAAAAGAAACGCAATCGAGCAGCGGAACAAGCGGCGGATAAATCTCTTCGCGGCAAATTCGGGCGAGTTCCTCTTGCACGCCTTCCGGGTTATTTACACCTTCGACGCGCAATTGATCGGAAACGCCGAAAATCATCACTCCGCCGTCCGTATTGGCAAGCGCGATTATTTCCTGCGCGATTCTTTCGGGATTTGATAGTTTTACTTTTAATTCGAGATAGGTGTCTTCGCCGCCGCGAATCAGGCGAATGAGTTCCGACCGTGTGGTCGGCGGTGCGGGCGTATTTAAAATATATTCTTGAAAAGAGCGTTCGCCGGTGGGTTCAAACCTCTGGCTTCGTCGGAATTTTTTTCGTGACATGTATTTCGGCGACTTATTTCTGTCAAGACGGCTCATCGCCTGCCGCCCGAATACTTTTTTTCAAAGTATTACTGGAATTTCAAACTACTTCTATTGAATCATTTAAGCCTCGAAAAGTAAAAGAACCATAAAAATTTAAGTTTTCATTTGCGCTTTTCCGGAATATTTCGCAAACTATGGATGTTTTACCAACATTTTAAACCTTAGCAAAAATATCTTTGTGGAATCGGAAGTCATAACAGCTTACGTCGGTCTCGGCTCGAATTTAGGCGACAGAGCCGGAAATCTCCTGCTTGCCGTGCGCGGTTTGATGGAGGCGAGTTTTGTCGTCAACAAACTTTCCGCCATTTATGAAACCGAACCTTACGACGTTGACGGACACGCGCCGTTTCTCAATATGGTTGCGGAAATCTGCGTCAAAAACATCTCGCCCTCGCAAATGCTGGCGCGAATGCTCCGCATCGAATATCTGCTCGGTCGAAAAGACAAAAACCTGAAAAAACCGCGAACGGTAGATTTGGATTTACTGCTGTACGGCGACGTTCAAAAAGAAACCGATTTTCTGATTCTGCCGCATCCGCGAATGCATGAACGCCGGTTCGTGCTCGTTCCGCTTGCCGAACTCGATCCGCATATTATTCACCCGGTTTTAGATAAAACGATTCAGGAAATTCTGCAATCTTTGACCGATCATCACAAGGTATCACGCTGGAAACCGCAATAAATAAGACTGGAGCGCACGACTGGAGCGCTCGCGGCTCGCGTGTGCATAAGTGCGATAGCACGAACAAGCGCTTGCATTGAATAAACCGTTTTGCTATGAATGACTTTTTTTGCGCTTTGCGCACATACGCTCCCGGCTCTAAACATAACTCACCTTACTCTGACGGCTTCTGACCAACCAGACGATTCCGGCGCAGGCTGACAAAATTCCCGAAATTACGGTCAGCATCTGCGGCGAGATATAAAACATCAGCTCGCTCGAAAAATAACTGGAAAGTCCGAAAATCAACATTTCCGCGCCGCGGTCAAGCGTCGTGATGCGACCGCGTATATAATCCGGCAAACTTCTCTGAAAAAGAGTTTCCTGCACGGCGAATTCAACGCCGATCAATGCCCTCGAAACAAAGACGAAGACCATAAACAGCCACAAACTCGGCATATAACCGCCGACCGAAAATAAAACTCCGTGCAGAATCAGCGACCAGACGATAAATGAAGTATGAGATTTTCGCCGTGCGACAATCGCTTCCGTCCGGTGCGCGATCAGCATTCCGAACGTCAAACCCAAACCGCCCGCTGTCCAGAGCAGAGCGACTGCCAGATCGGGCTGCCAATTCTCCCGCGCCGCAAAATAAACGCCGCCCATTCGCTCGAAAATCACGTTTATCGCGCCGCCGCCCAATGCCCAGATAATATTCATCAGCAAAATCGTCAGCGCGAAATGATTTTTGACCGTGTAATCAAGACCTTCCTTTAATTCGGTAAAAAAAGATGCGTGTTTCGGTTTTTCGAGCGGCTTAACCGGCTGAAATGCGCCCGCCGGAGTAATCGGCGAAGTAATGACTGTTTTGTCAATTTCCTTCGAATTAATCTGTTCGCGCGTCGCTTCGTCGGGAATCAGCCAGACGTAAAATGCTGAAACGGCAAACGAAATCGCATTAATAATAAACGCGATTTCATAACCCAGATAAGCCGCCGCAAAACCGCCGAGCGCAGAACCGACCGCCATCAGCAAAAAGCGCGTCGAAAACATCAGCGCAGTTCCCGATAGAAGCCCGTCTTTTCCCGTCAGATTTGGCGTGGCGGCATTTTTTGCGCCGTCAAAAAACGCTCCCAGCATTGAAAGCGAAGCCATTGCAATATAAGCGATCCAGAGATTTCCCGCACTGTTCACAAATAAAAACGCGAGCGCGACGAAAACACGGATCAAATCCGACCAGATCATTACCTGCCGCCGCGAAAATCTGTCAACAAAAGTTCCGGCAATCGGCGAAAAAACGGCAAAAGGCAAAATCCGGCACGCAAACAAAATTCCGGCGGCGGTCGGTGAGGCTTCCGAAACAACCCGGATCAAACCCAAAGCCGCGATGAAATTAAACCAATTTCCCATCTCGGACACAAATTGTCCGTATAAAAGATATCGGAAATTGCGGTTGCCCTTTAGTAATTGTGAATAAGTCAGATTCATTTGAATTGTCCATATTCATTGGTCATTAGTCATTTGAAAAAACTGATATTTCAAAGGACTAATGACTAATGACCAATGAGTAAACTAAAAAAGCCGTCAGGCTTTAAGACCTAACGGCTTTTTTCCTGTAAAAGTTTTTTAATTTTAAGTTCCGGTAAAATTCGATGCGCGTTTTTCAAAAAATGCGGTTACGCCTTCTTTGAAATCTTTGCCTTTGCCCGATTCGATTTGCAGCTGATGTTCCAGATCGAGCTGCTGCGCCAGATTGTTTGAAAACGAAGCGTTGAGCATTTTTTTAATCCTTCCGATGGAAGCGGTCGGCGCAAGCGCGAGTTTTCGCGCTATTTTCAGAGATTCTTCCGATAAATTGTCTGCCGGAACAACGCGATTTATCATACCGATTTGCTCGGCGCGGCTTGCAGAAAGCGTTTCGCCCGTCATAAAAAGTTCCGCCGCGAGCTTTTCGCCGACGGCTCGCGGCAAGAAAAACGAACCGCCGCAATCGGGCGAAAGTCCGATTCTGATAAAGGCTTCATTAAAACTCGCGTTTTCCGCCGCAAAAACCAGATCACACGCCAGCGCG
>JBBRVS010000096.1:0-20204 GCA_038246645.1 Pyrinomonadales bacterium | reverse complement strand
CGTTATCGTCGCTTTCGGAATTATGGCTCGCGTCGCCAAACAGACGGTCGTTACGGCACGTCGAAACGGAATAAAAGTCGGACTTTTTCGCCCGATAACGATTTTTCCGTTTCCCGAAATTCAATTAAATGAAATCGCCCGTCGAGTAAAATCAATTCTGGTGACGGAAATGAATTTCGGTCAGGTTTTAATTGATGTCAAACTAGCCGTCAACGGTGCGTGTCCCGTCCAGTTTTACGGACAGCCCGCGATGCCGATAAAGCCGTTGGAATTATTGGCGAAATTAAGAGAATTAGCCACAGATGGACACGGATAAGAATAGATAAAAGCCGCTAAATTAAACAAATCATCTTCTTAAAATCCGCGTCTATCTGTGAAAATCTGTGGCAAAAACAAATATGGACTTTACGCAAATACAATCGAAAAAAGTATCGCCGCATTCCGACGTTTTTCAGGAACAGCGGCACATCTCGTTTTGTGCCGGATGCGGACACGGTTCATTAAATATTTTGCTGGCGGAAATTATCGAAGAATTAGATATTCAGACGAAAACCGTTTTAGTTACGGGTGTCGGCTGCGGTTCGGCATCGGGCGGTTTGCAGCGGGTTGATGTGGTCGGCACGCCGCACGGACGGGCTTCGGATGTCTGCACCGGAGTTTCGCGGATGCTGCCGGAAAAAACCATCGTGCAGTATTCGGGCGACGGCGATTCGTGTGCCATCGGCTTGGCGGGATTGCTTCATTCGTGTGCCAGACAGGAAAATTTTATCGTCTTGATTTACAACAATAATGTCTATGGAATGACCGGCGGGCAGCTCGGTCCGACGACGAGCGAAGTCGTGCCGACGACGACGTTTATGAGCGGACGCGACAAAGACGTGCAGGGTTTTCCGCTCGATATAATTGATTTGGTGAAACCGCTGCCGGGTTGTGTTTTCGCGGCTCGTGAGAGATTGACGACGGGAAAGAACATTTTCCACGCGAAGAAAACTTTAAAAAAAGCATTCGATTTGCATTTGTCGGGCGTTCGCGGAATAAAGCTGATTGATTTTTTGGGAAACTGCAACGTCAACTGGAAGGGCGACAGAACTTTTACGCCGATTACGGCAAACGAATTGATTGACGATGAAGTTTCCAAATACTTCAAATTGGGCGTGGCGAAAGAGCCTTCGGAAGCAGTTGGCAGTCGGCAGTCGGCAGTTAGCAGTCAGCAACAAAATTAATGAAAGATGTCTACGAAATAATCGGTGGTGCGGGCAAGGGCGGCGACGGGCTTTTGACGATTCTGAAAACCATTTCTTATGCGGCGGCGGCGAAGAATTGGCAGGTCGCTTATTCGTCGAATTACAACCCTGAAACTCGCGGCGGATTGGTCGAAGGATGCACGGTTTTCTCGTCCGAAGAAGTTTTGAGTCCCGTGGTTGACCGCTACACGACGGTTATCGCGTTTGACGATGAATCTTTTGAGAATTACGCTCCGCATCTCGAATCGGGCGGATTGCTGATTTGGAATTCGTCTTTGATAAAAAATCCGCCGATTGCCGAAGATGTGCGAAGCGTTCCGGTCGCCGTGAGCGAAATTGCCGCACTCAAAGGGATTTCAAAAATCTCGAATATGCTGGTCTTGGGCGTATTTGCCAAAGTCAGCGGTTATTTTACGCTCGACGAACTGATACGCGGAATGGAAATGTATCTTCCCGTTTGGCGGCATAATTTGATTCCGATAAATAAACAGGTTTTAGCCGGAGTTTTAGCCGCGAGTTTGGAGGAATTGACCGCACCGCCCGAAGCAATTACGACAACGGTTTGAGGAAAGAAATTTTAGCAACAGATTTACACAGATAAAAACGGATAAGAAGGTATAAGAAATGATGGAAAATTATTAAGAAAATCGTTTTTAATTTATCAGAAAAATATCTGTGTCCATCTGTTGTTACAAAAATGTCTTGCAACTCTTTTTTATGATTGAACACCGAGCCACGACAATCAATCTCGCTAACATTATCGAGCATCACGCCCGTTTTAAACCGAACAAAACGGCGATTGTCGCGGGCGGTGTGCGTCTGACTTTCAACGAACTGAATAAAGCGGCGAATCGCGTTGCCAACAACTTGAAAAATCTCGGTTTTGGGTGCGGCGATAATGTCGCTTTATCGTGTCCCAACCTCGAATATTTTCCGATAATTTTATTCGGTATTTTGAAAACCGGAGCGTGTGCAGTGCCGCTCAACATCCTTTTAATGTCGCGTGAAGTCGCATATCACTTGAAAGATTCGGAAGCCAAAGCCGTTTTTGTCTTTGAGGGAACATCTAATTTGCCGCTCGCCGAAATTGTCAAAAACGGATTCGATGAAACTCCGTCCTGCGAAAATCTATTTGTGATGACGGCGAATCCGAGTGACAAAAGCCCGTTTGACGGTGCGAAAACATTTTCGGAATTTGTCGAAAATCAATCAAATGAGTTTGAAACTCAACCGACCGCACCGGACGATTCTGCCGTCATTCTTTATACTTCCGGGACGACCGGACAGCCGAAGGGAGCGGAACTGACGCATTTAAATTTGTTTTTGAATGCAATTTTTACACGCGAAATCACGCTTGCGGCGTTCGATAAAGAACAGCTTTTCGGCGCGAGCGGAATGAATCAACTGATCACTCTCCCGCTTTTTCATTCGACCGGACTAACCGCACAGCTTTTGACGAATTTATGGGGCGGCGGTTGCTGCGTTCTGCTCCCGCGTTTTGAGCCGGAAAAGGTTATAAATGCGATGCGACGCGAGAAAATTTCAAGCTGGACGGGCGTTCCGACGATGTATTGGGCGTTACTCAAACATATCGAGGAAAACAATCTGGATGTTTCAGAAATGTCCGAAAATCTGCGACTTCTGAGTTCGGGCGGTGCGCCGATGCCCGTCGAGTTGATGCTGAAAATTAAAGAAACCTTCGCGGGTGTTGCGATTTCAGAAGGTTACGGTTTATCGGAAACGTCGCCGGTTGCCACTTACAATCACGTCGAACTCGCACATAAACCCGGCACGGTCGGACAAGCCTTGCCTGCTTGCGAAGTTCGCCTGATTGACGAAAACGGCGAACAAGTTTCGACTGGGACACGCGGCGAAGTCGTCATTCGCGGTCATAATATAATGAAAGGCTATTACAAACGCCCCGACGCGACACGCGAAGCAATCCGTGACGGCTGGTTTTACACGGGCGATGTCGGCACGTTTGATAATGAAGGTTATCTCTCAATCGTTGACCGGACGAAGGATTTGATTTTGCGTGGGGGTTATAACATCTATCCGCGTGAAGTCGAAGAAGTTTTGGCGACGCATCCGGCAATTTCGCTCGTCGCGGTAATCGGCGTGCCGTGCAAAAAATATGGCGAGGAAATAAAGGCGTGCGTCGTTCTGAAAGCGGACGCGAAATTGACTGCCGACGAATTACGCGAGTGGTCGAGAGAACGCATCGCTGCCAACAAATATCCGCGTGTCATCGAGTTTTATGAAAGTCTGCCGCTGAATGCGACGGGCAAAATCCTAAAACGCGAATTGCGTGAGATGGAAATCGGCAAAACTAAAAACGCAAATCAAAATGCCCGCGAACTTTTCTAAAAAAAACGAATGAAAAGCCTGAAACGAGAAATGCAAACGATTCGGCAATTATAAAATTTAATGGCAGCAACGGAAAACACATTGAAAAGCGAATCGGAAAAATCCGCAATCCAAAATCCGCAATCCAAAATCGAACAGCCTTACCCGGCAGCACGATACGCCTGGTATGTCGTCGGCGTGCTGACGCTGGTTTATGTTTTCTCGTTTATTGACCGCCAGATTTTGAATCTTTTAGTCGCACCGATTCGCCGCGATTTAGGGATTTCGGATACGCAGATGAGCCTTTTGATGGGTTTCAGTTTTGCAGTTTTTTATACGTTTTTCGGCGTTATCGTCGGGCGGCTGGCGGACGCGGGAAGCCGCCGAATGCTGATTGCCGTCGGCTTTGTGTTGTGGAGTTTGATGACTGCCGCCTGCGGTTTGGCAAATTCATTTTCGACGCTTTTACTTTTTCGCGTCGGAGTCGGCGTGGGCGAAGCTACTCTAGGACCGGCGGCGTATTCTTTGATTTCCGATTATTTTCCGCCGCAAAAACGGGCGACGGCGATGAGCGTCTATTCGATGGGAATTTATATCGGTTCGGGCATCGCCTTTCTGCTCGGCGGGTTGATTGTTCAGTTCGCCAGTCAGCAGGACATTTGGCACGTTCCGGTTTTGGGCGGGGTTCATCCGTGGCAATTTATTTTTTTCGTCGTCGGTCTGCCGGGAATCGGTTTGGCGGCTTTGATGCTGACCGTGCGTGAACCCGTGCGACGCGGTTTGAAAGCGGCGGACGGCGGTGCGGTTTCGATGCGGGAAACTTATGACTATTTGGCGGCGAATAAAACCACAATTTTCACACACAATTTCGGCATCGCACTCTTAACCGTCGCCACTTACGGAACGGCTTCGTGGATGCCGACGTTTTTCGTCCGTAACCACGGTTGGACGGCTGGACACATCGGTATCGCTCTCGGCATCGTCGTTCTCGTTTTCGGAACACTCGGTGTGGCTCTCGGCGGCAAAATCGCCGATTATCTGGCGGAACGCGGAATGCAGGACGCGAATATGCGTGTCGCATTTTACGCCGTCGTATCGGCGATTCCGTTCGTCATCGCTTACCCGCTCTTCTCCGATGCAAATTTCGCACTCGCACTTTACGTTCCGGTCGCTTTTCTGACAAGCGTACCCATCGGCGTTGCCGTCGCCGCACTCCAGCAAATTATGCCGAACCGGATGCGTGGACAGGCGACGGCTCTTTATTTTTTTATCATCAATCTGCTCGGTCTCGGTTTGGGTCCGACGCTGATTGCCTTAATGACCGATTATGTTTTCAAAAACGACAATGCGGTTTATTTATCGCTTTCCATCATCTGCGGTGCGACGCTTGTTTTATCGGCGATTCTGCTTTTTGCGGGCTTAAAACCTTATCGCCGAAGTCTGGATAATATTCGGGCGAATGAGGTAATTTTATGAAACTAACACGCCGCGAAATGATTTTGCTGTCAATGTCTTCAGCCACCGTTTTGCTCGGTGGAAAATCCGAACGCACTTTCGCACAAATCGGCGTTTCGACGGATGCCGAACTTGTTGCCATAAAGAAACGCTGCGACCGAATCATCCGCGAATACGACGCTCAGGGAATTCATCGGACGGCGACCAAAGTTGACAAAAAAAGTGCGAAATGGCTGGCTGAATTGGTCGAGGAAAACGGTGCGAAGCCGCGACTCGAACCGTTTGAAATCAACCGCATTGATTTAAAGAAAAACTTTCTGCAAATCGGCGAAAAGCAAATTGCGGGAATTCCAATGTTTGACGGCGGTTTGACCGACAAAAACGGCATTCGCGGACGTTTGGGGAAAATCGGCACGGACGCGGAAATCGGTCTGCTCGAAACTCCGCCGAATGCGGCAACCGATTTTAACGACGCATTTATTGAAGCCCGCCGCAACTCGAAACACAAAGCGATTGTGGTTATCACAAAAGGCGGTGCGAACGGGATTGCGATGATTAACGCACCGTATTTTCTTGAGCCGTTTGCTCAACCCGCACTGCAAGTCGGACGCGAAAACGCCGAATTTCTCTATTCGAGTGCGGCAAATAATCAGGAAATTACGCTTGTTGCATACGCAACACGAAAGCGGACGACGGCTTATAATGTAACGACGGAAATTATGGGAACAGATAAAAATCTTTCGCCCGTCGGCGTGATTACGCCCCGCAGCGGCTGGTGGGAAATCGCTTCCGAACGCGGTGGTGGTTTGTGTGCGTGGCTGGAAACGATTCGGGCAATTTCAAAAATCAAACCCAAACGAACATTTTATTTCTCCGCTTCGAGCGGTCACGAACTCGGTCATATTGGTCTGGAAAATTATCTCGAATCGCACGGCGATTTGACGAAAAACGCACTCGTCTGGCTGCATTACGGGGCAAATATCGGTTCAAAATACGGTGCATCCCGCAGATTGCGGACTTCAACCGAAACGCTCGAAAAAATCGCTGTCCGAGCGTTGACGGAAAAAGGCGTTGCACCCGACCGTCTGATGCCGCGTGATGTCGTGCCGAATGGAGAGGCGAAAAATCTTTACAAACGCGGCGGAAAATTTATTTCCTTAATCGGCGGCAATAATTTATTTCATCTGCCGCAAGACCGTTACCCGGACACGGTTGATTTCGATGTTATCGTCCGCGTCTGTGCGGCATTTAGCAATCTTGCCGTCAAATTTGCCAACGGCGGCGGGTTAGTTTGAGCAATGCGTTAGGGAAAAGAAATTAGCCACAGATTTACACAGATAAACACGAGATAAAAATCGGATATAAATTATAAAATCGGTCTTATCTTCTTATCATCTGAGTTTATCTGTGCAAATCTGTGGCAAAAAAATTTTCCGACTTTGAACAAGTCTTGCCTCGAATTTAACGAAAATACTTTTTTGACAAACAGCAGATTCATTGGCTATAAATGACCTACCGAATAGTTGGTAAAATCAAGAAGGTGGTCAAATGATTGCAAAAAAAATAAAAGATGCTAAAGCGACGGTCGGAAGCGAGCGGATGAGCAATAAAATGGCTCAGATTTACGATGTCGCAGCGACTTTAATTTGTGCAAAAGGTTACGATGCAACGAGCGTCAGCGACATCGCCGACGCGATGAATCTGACGAAAGCGGGGCTGTATCATTATATTGATGGCAAACAAAATCTCCTGTTTTCGGTGATGAATTTCGCACTTGAAACGCTCGAAGAAGATGTTATCGAACCCGCACGCGACGAACCGGACGCAATGCGGCGTTTGGAATTAATCGTCAGAAATCACGGGCTGATAATAATGCGTGGCAGCAGTCCGATGACGATTTTGATGGACGAAATGGGCGGCTTGACCGAAACACAGCAGGAGGAAATTCAAAAATGCAAACTTGCTTATTATGCAGTCGTCCGCGACACGCTCAAGGAGTTGAAAAAAGAAGATAAATTGAACGATTTTAATCCTTCGACGGCGGCACACTCGCTGATCGGAATGATTCTTTACTTATCGCGTTGGTATCGCCGCGAAGGAAAAATGTCTGACGAACAGGTAGTCGAAGAACTTTTAAAAATCGTCCGCAGCGGGTTCGTCAAAGTCTAAAATTTTATGCGTCGAATCGGTGTTTTTGCACTCAAATTTCTCATTGCCGTTGCCGTCGCCCTTCTGCTGGCGAGCGGTTCAGTCTGGTATGTTTTGCAGCCGACGAATTACGGCGGAAAAATCCGTAACGGCGAATGGACGACGGATTTGACGACCGGCGGAAGTAATGCCGGACATTATCAGCGGGCGAAAATCGCACTCTACGGGTTGTGGGCAATGAGTGCGGACGAAACTATTTATTTTATCGCCAACACCGATTCAAGCGGCGAACCGCTTGCTTCAAACTGCACTTATATCGTCAGCGGCTCAGGAAACCCAGATGGACGCTGGTGGAGTTTGACGGTTTATAAAAATTTTCATTTCGTTCCGAACGAGCAAAAAGTTTATTCTTATTCGCAAACATCGGTTGAACTCGAGCCGGATAATTCTTGGCAAGTAGCGGTTTCGCCGGAGAAACAGGCGAAAAACTGGCTGCCGACCGGCGATGAAAGCGGCGGCACGGCGGCGGCGGGCGATTTAAAATTATTGTTTCGCGTCTATAATCCGAATCCGGCTTTCGCCGCAAACGTCGGAAGTGTCAAACTGCCGACGGTTACAAAGGAGAATTGTCGATGAGCGAAAAAATCAAGCAGCGAAATCGCGTTAAAGGTTTTTTGTTATGGACGTTTTTTACCGTCGCACTCGCCGCCGTTTTGCATTTTGTCATTGTTTGGCAGATTCCTTCATATATGACGAAAAAAACCGTTGGGGCGATTTTGGCACGAAAGAAAACGACGGAATTTAATCGGCTTTTCAATAACGATTTATCCTACGCTAAAACGGATGTAGTCGTGATGAGTAACGCAGATATGCGAAACTCAATCGCCTTTTACGATGTTTCCGAAAAGCCTCTGAAAATTCACTGCGTCGTTCCTAAAACCGATAATTACTGGTCAATCTCGCTGTATGCGTGGAACACCGATAATTTTTTCATCCGCAACGACCAAAATGCAAAAGCCCGCGAATTCGATTTGATTCTGGTCAAATCCGGCTCAAACTATCAAGCCCAAACGGGTGAAGAAGTCGTCGAATCGCCAACCAATCGCGGCGTAATTTTAATCCGATACATCGTCGCTAATCGTGCCGACAAAGAAGAACTCGCACGAATCGCCGCCGAACAAGAAAAATCATTCGTGCAGCCGATAGACTCCGAACAGTATTAAATGCATGTAACAAATCTTGACTTGACAAGAAATTGATTTGAGAGTAAATTCTACCAAACGGTAGGTAGGTTTCACTTTTTTCCGTTTCAATCAAAAAGCTATAATATGAATTTCACCGTCAACAGAGTGGTTGTCATCGGTTCCGGCACAATGGGCGGCGGCATTGCCGCACATTTCGCCAATGCCGGAATTCCGGTTTATCTGCTCGACATCGCACCGCAGAAACTCACGCCGGAAGAGGAAAGCAAAAATTTGACTCTAGAATCGCCGGAAGTCCGAAACCGCATTGTCCGCCAAAGTTTCGAGCGTGTCATTAAATCAAAGCCGTCTGCTTTTTTTCTCGCGGAAAACGCCGATTTAATTACCGTTGGAAATTTGACCGACAACGCCGAGTGGATTTCGGAAGGTGATTTGATAATCGAAGCGATCATCGAACGACTCGACGCAAAACTGGCTTTGATGAAAACAATCGAAAAGTATAGAAAGCCGGGAAATATCGTCGCCAGCAACACTTCGGGTATTCCGATTTCGGCAATCGCCGATGAAAGTTCAGACGATTTGAAACGGCATTTTCTGGGAACGCACTTTTTCAATCCGCCGCGTTATATGAAACTGCTGGAAATCATTCCGACTGATAACACCGCACCGGAAGTTGTCGAGTTCATCACAAAATTCGGCGAGGAAAGATTGGGCAAAGGCGTGGTCATCTGCAAAGACACCCCGAATTTTATCGCCAACCGCTTTTATTCGGTGTCGAGTTCGCCGCTGATGACGTTCGCACTCAAAAATGGTTACACGGTCGAAGAAACCGATGCGATTGCCGGTCAGCTTGTCGGCAGACCGAAAACCGCCCTTTTTCGCCTATTTGATCTGGTCGGATTGGATGTCGGAAAATTGGTCAATTCCAATCTTTACGATTTGATTCCCGAAGATGAATCACGCGACGGTTTGAATGGCGAAGAACTTCATAGTCTGCTCGATAAAATGATGGAAAGCGGACGTTTGGGCAACAAAACCGGTGCGGGATTTTACAAAAAACCGCCGCCCGGAACGAAAGGCGACATTTTGACTTTGAACTTGGAAACGCTCGAATATCGCCCGCGTATCGAGCCGGAAATTCCTTCATTAGCGGAAGCCGCGAAAATTAAATCTTTGCCCGAACGTCTCGAATTTTTGCTCGCACAAGACGATAAAGTCGGTAAATTTGTGCGGCAGATTATTTATGGAGCTTTATCTTACGCTGCGTTGCGTGTGCCGGAAATCGCCGCCGACTTCCGCGATGTTGACCATGCGATTCGCTGGGGTTTCGCCCACGAAAAAGGTGCTTTTGAAATTTGGGACGCACTCGGCGTAAGCGAAACCGCCGGAAAAATGGAGAGCGAAGGATTTAAAATCGCCGGTTGGGTCAAGGAAATGTTGGACGCGGGCATCGAGAGTTTTTACCACGAAGAAAACGGCACGGCGAAATATTACGATTTGCAAAAACGCGGCTACGTCGCCGACAAACCGGACGCTCGCAAACTGAATTTGAGTTTAATCAAAAAAAGCGGCGGCATCGTTTCGTCTAATAAGTCGGCGAGTCTGGTTGATTTGGGCGATGGCGTTTTGTGCATGGAATTTCACTCGAAACTCAACACGCTCGATGACGATAACGTAACGATGATGCGTGAAGCCGTCGAAGAAGTCGAGAAAAATTGGACGGGTTTGGTCGTCGGCAACGAAGGGGCGGATTTTTCGGTCGGTGCGAATATTGCCAATATAGCCGCTCTGATTGAAAATAAAGATTTTGAACGCATCGAACGCGGCACGGCGGCGATGCAGAATTTTTTGCAGAATTTCAGATTTTGCAAAAAGCCGGTTGTCGTTGCACCGACGGGTAGAACGCTCGGCGGCGGCTGTGAAACGACTTTAGCCGGAGGAAAAATCGTCGCGGCGGCGGAAACTTTTATGGGACTCGTCGAAGTCGGTGCGGGACTGATTCCGGGGGCGGGCGGCTGCAAGGAAATGGTGCGTCGGGTTGTTTCGATTCCATTTAAAGAAAGTAGTGAAAAAGGCGATGTCGTCCCGCTGCTGCAAAAAATTATGGAAACGGTCGGCACGGCGAAAGTGTCGGGAAATGCTTATGAAGCCCGCCGGATGGGTTTTCTGACCGCCACAGATAAAATCGTGATGAACCGCGATTTTCTGCTCGGTGCGGCGAAAAAGGAAGTTTTGGAAATGAGTGCGGCGGGTTATGTTCCCCCGGCGAACAAATTTAATTGTTATGTTGCGGGTCGCAACGCACTCGCGGCTTTAAAAACCGGACTTTATATGTATGAGCAGTCGGGGTATGCCAGCGAATATGACATTTTCGTTGCCGGAAAACTAGCATACATTATCTGCGGCGGCGATTTGACCGCCCCGCAATGGACGAGCGAACAGTATTTTTTAGACCTGGAGCGTGAAGCATTCGTTTCTCTATGCGGCGAGCCGAAAACGCTCGAACGAATCAGACATATTTTAACGACCGGAAAACCGCTCAGAAATTAAATTTATGAAGGAAGCAGTAATCGTTGCCGGAACACGCACCGCCGTCGTGAAAGCCCCACGCGGCAGCCTGAAAAACTTTCGTCCCGATGATTTGGCGGCGGAAGTTATCAAGGACTTACTTTCAAAAGTTCCGCAAATCGAAGCCGCACAAATTGATGATGTAATTATCGGCTGTGCCGCACCCGAACACGAACAGGGCGGCAACGTCGCCCGCATCGCCGCACTTCGTGCTAGTCTGCCCGTATCGGTGGCGGCGATGCGGGTCAATCGCTTCTGCTCTTCGGGTTCGCAAACTATCGCACTCGCGGCTCAGTCGGTAATGACCGGAATGAGCGAAATAGTCATCGCAGGTGGTGCGGAAAGTATGAGTTTTCTGGCAAACAAGGCGACTTTCAGCCCTAATCCGACGCTCGTCGAACAGACGCCCGAAGCATATATGACGATGGGTTTGACGGCGGAAACGCTGGCAAGAAAATACAATGTTTCGCGTGAAGATGCGGATGCTTTCGCCGTCCGTAGTCATAACCTCGCCGATGCTGCTCAATCTGCCGGAAAATTCGACGACGACGGTATCACATCTCTTGAAGTTGAAAATATTTTTATAGATGAAAACGGTAAGCGGCAAACTTCAAAATATATTTTTAACAAAGATGAAGGAATTCGCACCGGAACGACAGTTGAAGCACTAGCTAAATTAAAACCCGTTTTTCACGCTCAGGGAACGGTAACGGCGGGTAATTCGTCCCAGACTTCCGACGGTGCGGCAGTCGTTTTAGTAATGTCCAGAGAAAAAGCAGATGAACTCGGTTTAAAACCGCTGGCACGTTTTGTTTCTTTTGCGGTAGGTGGTGTTGCACCGGAGATAATGGGAATGGGTCCGATTGCCGCCGTGCCGAAGGCTTTGAAAATCGCCGGTTTGTCGCTCGATGAAATAGATTTAATCGAACTTAACGAGGCTTTTGAGTGTCAGGCTCTCGGCGTAATACGCGAACTCGGGATGGATGAAAATAAGGTAAATGTCAACGGCGGTGCGGTCGCACTCGGTCATCCTTTGGGTGCGACGGGGGCGAAATTATCCGTCCAACTTTTGGGTGAGATGGGGCGTAGAAATGCCCGCTATGGAATGGTTACAATGTGCGTCGGTGGCGGACAGGGTGCGGCAACCGTTTTCGAGAATTTGCAGAACTAATTTTATAGGCGGAGATACAAAGTAATTTTACACAAATTTACAGATGGTCAATGTTAATCAGGCAGGAAATTTCAGATTAACAACTATGTGCGTTATGCACCCGGAGAGGAGAATTATATGAAACAGCAATTTAAATATTTGGCGATAGTATTTTTTGTATTGTCTTTAGCGGCAATAAATTTGGCGCAGTCATCAACGGCGACGCTTAAAGGTTTGGTAACGGATGCTTCCGGCAGTATTGTGCTGGGTGCGACCGTTACGCTGACACGCCCGGACACCACCGAGCGGAAAACCGTTACCACTAATGACAGCGGTTTATATACATTTACGTTCGTTGAACCGTCAACCTACATTCTCGAAGTGCAGGCTGAAGGGTTTAAGACTTATAAGCAAACTAATCTTAAACTCGATGTCGGGCAGACGGCGGATGTTCCAATCGCGCTTGAAGTCGGTTTGGTGTCTGCAGAAGTTACGGTAGAAAGCAACAGCGAACTGCGCCTCGAAACTTCGAGTGGTGCGCTAGGCGGTGTGATCGAGCGCGAGCGCGTCGAATCGCTGCCGCTGAACGGGCGCAATTTATTACAGCTTGCCTCGCTTGAGCCGGGCGTTACGAATACGGCTGAAAATCGGGACGATTTCCCGACCGGACAGCAAGCCGGTTCGTTTTCCATCAGCGGCGGACGCGGTTTGACCAACGAGATTTTATTTGACGGTATCTCGGCGGTCAACAAAGCCGACAATGTGCCGGCGTTTCGCCCTTCGCCGGACGCGATTCAGGAGTTCCGCATTCAAACCAACGCTTATTCAGCCGAAAGCGGACGTTCGGGCGGCGGCGCGATTTCTTTCGTCACACGCTCCGGCACGAAAAAGTTTCGCGGCAGCGCGTATGAATATTTCCGCAACGAAGCGCTCGACGCAAACAACTTTTTCGCCAATCGCAACGGCACGGGTAAAGAGAGACTTCGCGCCAACCAGTATGGTTTTACCATCGGCGGACCGATTTATCTGCCCGGTTTCGGCGAAGGCACAAAACCGCTCTTTAAAGCCGATAAATTATTCTTCTTTTTCAATTATGAAGCTCTGCGCCGCAACACGACTGGTTTTATCGGCTCGGTAGTGCCGACCGAACGGCAGCGCAACGGCGATTTCAGCGAACAACTCGGTCCAGTGATTTCCGGTGTAACGGTGCGCGACACGAACGGCAATTTGATTCCGGCGCGTATCGGGATGGTTTTTGTTCCCGGAGCGACTGTCCCAACCGGACAACCGGGTGCCGGTTCGCGCATCGCGTATGCGGGAAATATTATTCCGCTGGCGCAGCAAGACCCGGTGGGACGCGCTCTGATGGCGTTTTATCCGCTGCCGAACAGTGCCAGCATTTTCAGCCCGACGAGCGCGGCTTTAAGCAACAATTATTTCGTCAACGCTCCGACCAATATTGATACCAATCAGTACGTCACCCGCATTGATTACAAAGTTTCTCAGTCGCAGCAATTTTACGGTCGTATAATTTTGGAGTCGAACGCGACCGTGCAAACCGGACCTTTCCCCGGACTTATTTCATCGCGCTCGGCGACCGGAACAAGGGCTGATAAACCGGGCAGCGTCGCGCTTGATTACGTTAATACGCTCAGCTCGAAACTGGTTTTGCGTTTAAACGGCGGCTGGACTCGATTCAGAACCGATAATTTTACACAATCGGACGGTTTTGATCCGGCGACGCTCGGCTTGCCTTCATACCTTGCCAACGCTTCGCCCGAAGCACGGGTTTTTCCCACCATCACGCTGACCAGCTACGAAAATCTCGGACCGCCGTCGCAGTTTGGGAATTCGAGAAACACGCAGGATACATATACCGGAAACGCCGATCTCAATATCATCAGCGGCAATCATTCGATCAAGACCGGCTTTAATTATCGCCGCTTTACGACTATTACGACCCGCGCCGACGATCCGGCAGGGAATTTCACGTTCGTTCGTTCGACCACCGCCCGCACCAGTACGGACACGACGCGCACCGGCGACGGACTCGCATCCTTGCTGCTCGGTCAAATCTCGACCGGACGCATCACCATTTCGCCGACACCTGAGATTGTCAGCAAATATATCGCCGGATATGTTCAGGATGATTGGAAAGTCAATCGGCGGCTGACGCTCAATCTGGGCTTACGCTGGGAAAGCGATTTTCCGAATACCGAACGCAACGGAGGATTGACAAACTTTTTGCCCGAACAGGCGTTTCCCGTTCCGGGCGTAACGATTCCAACGACGAGCAGCACCGGCACACCGCTTCCGGCGGGAGTTGCCGGTCGAGTGCTGAGTCTGACCGGACGATTCGCGGCGGTTGACGACACGGTGAACGGCGAACAGCAAAAACGCGATTTGAATAATTTCGGACCGCGCGCCGGTTTCGCCTATCAATTAAATAACAAAACCGTGCTGCGCGGCGGCGGCGGCATTTTTTATTCATCGCTGACGGGCGGCGGCGTAACTCTTCGGACGTATGCCATCGGCGGATTAACGGCGACTTCTTTTGTGGCGGGCGGCGTGGCAAATTTGAGCAATCCATTTCCGAACGGAATCAATCAGCCATCGTCTTTTACGTCCCTTTTCGGTTATGGGCAGAACAACATTCCTGCCCGCCTGCGAACGACGCGACAGCCGCAAATCGCCCAGTGGAATCTGACCGTGCAGCGCGAATTGCCGGGAAAAATCTTTGTTGATGTTTCCTACGTCGGCAGCAGCGGCAGCGGATTGCTTTCGACGACGACCGACATTAATCAACTCTCGCCCGACGCGCTCGCGCTCGGACAAACCGTGCTGGAAACCAGGGTCGCCAATCCGTTTTTGACTCTGCCGGTTGACCAGCGTCCGGCGGCGAATTCGATTCTCGGCACGGCGACGCTTACTGTTTCCCAACTCCTTCGTCCATATCCGCAATTCGGAAAAATCGTTTCGTTTTTTAATAACGAAGCGCATTCTACATATCATTCCGGTCAGTTAAAAATTGCCCGCCGGGTGTCGAACGGTTTGACATTTCAGGTCGCCTATACATTTTCAAAACTGATTGACGACATCTCCACGATTACTGGCGGAACGGGCGTTGCGGTTACGAATTATCAGGACTTTTACAATCGCGGCGCGGACAAATCGATTTCGACTTTCGACGCGACTCACCGTTTTGTAACTAACGTCAATTATGAATTGCCGTTCGGCAAAGGTAAAACATTTTTCCGTTCGGGCGCGTCCAGTAAAATCTTCGGCGGTTTTCGCCTTAGCGCGATTACACAGTATCAAAGCGGTTTTCCGCTCGCCATTACCGCTTCAGGCGCAGCCGGGCAGCAGGGTTTATCTTTTATTGCTTTGCGTCCGGATATCAACGGCGATCCGCAGCTCAGCGGCGGCACGACCGATGAGCGCATCGCGCAGTATTTTGACACATCCGTATTTTCCCAACCGGCGATTTACACATTCGGCAACACGCCGCGCACTCTGACAAACGTCCGCGGTCCCGCATTTTTTTCAACGAATATGAACTTAATGCGAAACTTTCAATTAGCTGAAAGATTACGTTTGCAGTTTCGCACCGAAGCCTTTAACGTATTTAATCAGGTGAATTTCAGAGATCCCGGCACGACTTTAGGAAGCGCGAATTTCGGGAGAATTACAAGTGCCGAAGGTCCGCGTCGGCTGCAGCTCGCTTTAAAGCTGTTTTTTTAAAATAGACTGAAATATATAAGCGGAAAGAAGCGGCTAAAATGGATAATTAGCTGCTTTTTATTTGGCTGACAGCTAAAAATTCATAATGGTTTGAGAGAGAGCTAATGTTTTCAGAAATAGCTAAGGTCTTTGGCGCAACTCCGAATTTTGTCGAGGTTTCCGGCAGAAAACTCGCTTACAGCGAGCTTAGCCCGCCCGCACCGAAAGGAACGATACTGCTTTTAAACGGTTTATCGGCTAAACGGTTCGGCTGGTATAAACAATTCGCCGAATTCGGTAAGAATTACCGAACCATCGCGTTTGATCACCGCGATGTCGGAGACAGCGATTTGGCTGCCGATGACTACACGCCGCCGACCAAGCCGACGATGCCGCCGCCGTTTTGCACAAGCTCGGCGTAGCACGAGCCGCTCTTGTCGGAATTTCGATGGGCGGTTTCGTCGCACTGGAAATCGCCCTGCGGCATCCCGAACTCGTCGAGCGACTGGTTTTGGTCGCAACTTCGGCGGGCGGAAAAAAGGCTGTGAAACCGAAACCGGCTTTTGTCGGAAAATTGCTATTGGATTCTATCGTTCACCGCAAAGACGCGGGAAACCGGGCAAGGGCGATTTACCGGCGGCTGACGGCGAATGTTTACAGCGAAAGCAATCCGGCGGAAATGGATTTCATTGCCGAAGCCGCCCGCCACAAACCACAGAGCAAAGTTGCTTACGAACGGCAATTGCGTGCCTGTCAACTGCACGACGCACGGGGGAATTTAAGTGAAATTCAAGTTCCGACGCTTGTCATACACGGCGAGAACGATCCGCTTGTGCCGATTGACAATGGACATTTTCTGGCTCAAAACATAAAGGATGCACGTTTAATCATCTATCCGAATACCGGACATATTCCGATTCTCGAATGGGCTGATGAATTTAACCGCGATGTTTTGGTTTTTTTGGAAAACGATTCCGAAAAACAGTAACGATATTTTAAAACACAGGAAACTCGAGATGACAAAACAATCTTTATCAAAGCGAAATTATCCGTGGGCGACGACGCTCGGCGGCAAACAAATCAATTTGCGTCTGATGCAGCCGGACGACCGCGATTCTCTGCTCGCGTTTGCCAGAACTTTACCCGGCGATGATTTGCTTTTTCTTTCGATGGATATTACCGAACCGGCGGCGGTTGAGGCTTGGGTCAAAGAAATCGAAGCCGGGCGGAGCGTAACGATTCTGGCTGAATCGGACGGTGCAATCGTCGGACACGGCACACTTAACTGCAATAATTTAACATGGTCGCGGCACTTGGGCGAAATTCAGTTGCTCATCAGTCCGACCTTTAGCGGAAAAGGGAGAGCGAAAAAAAACGGGGTAGATTTGAATCAGAAAGTTGTTTTAAGAATTTCGCACAAGACACAAAGAGCGAAATCTTTTTAAATTTTCTGATTTCATTTTGATCTTTTATCGGGTAAAATCAAGGCTAATTTCGGACTTCATCTTGTAAGACGAAATGCTTGATTTTATGAGTAAAGCGAAAAATTCCATTTCCATACAGAATTCTGCACCCAAAGAATTAAAACAATTAATTGACGAAACCGTCAAACTTTGGCGCAAATGCCACCTGACCTACGACCAAGCCGGTTATGTCGGCAAGGAAGTTCGTCGCCGCCTTGATATAAAAAGAGTAAAGACGCGCAAAAATGTAATTCATCGCCTTTCCCGTGATGAAGAGCAAAAACTGATCGGATGTGCCTACCGGGAAAACAGTTCATACGGATTATTGATGAAAACGCTTTTTCTGACCGGAGTCAGAGTTTCCGAATTCGTTTCCATCAAAGTCGAAGATTTCTACTTTGACGAGCAGATGATTTTGGTTCAAAAAGGCAAAGGCGGTAAAAGCCGCTATGTGCCGATCCTGCCGGAACTGGCTCAGGAACTGCAAACTCATCTGAATGGTCGGCGGATCGGATACATTTTCGAGTCGAATCGCCATACGAAATTCACGCCGCGCCGAATTCAACAAATTGTCAAAGAAACCGCCGAGCGTGCCGGCATCACAAAAAAAGTTCATCCGCACCTTTTGCGCCACACGGTTGCAACTTTTTTGCTTGAAAAAGGAATGCCGCTCGAACAAATCCAGAAATTTCTGGGACATTCAAAAATCGAAACGACGCAAATCTATGCCGAATCTTCAACCGAGATGATGAAAGAAGGTTTTCAAAGAGCTTTTTCAAACAGCTAGAGCCATATCTTCCGAATTTTCATTGTCGGAAACTTTTTTTGTTTTCAAATTGCGGATACCATTTGCTGAAATTGTCGCGTAACTCATCATTGAGAACTTTGACTCTGACCTGTAATAAAAGATGCGCCCCTCGCTTTGTCCATCGCATCTGTTGTTTTTTGACAAATCTTTTACTGATAATCTGATTGACGGCGGATTCGACAAAACCTGTCGCAATCGCTTCTCCGTTCCGGTAGCGTTCGCCGTAATTGGTAATCATCGCGGCATTATTCTCGATATAAGTTTGAAATTCTTTGACCGCTTTTTGCAGTTTGAGTTCTTTTATTGTCGGAATTTTCGTATCCGAACAGCACCAACACTCTTCTATTTTCTCTAAAGCCCGAACGACGCTGCCGTGCCAGAGATACCATTTCGCACTCTCGATCATCGGTAAAATCAATTCTTTCAACTCCGTATTTTCAAGCCCGCGAGCCATCTGCCGCATCACGGTCAGACGCATCGCGGAGGTGAAACCAATCGAGCAGATGCTCCGATTGCGGATTCAAGTAATACTGCAAATTTCTGACCAGATCACCGCCGTCCGACAAAAAAGTAATTTGCTGATTCATCTGCATTCCCTGAGATTGCAGAACCTGATACAAACGGCGGCGCGGTTTCCGGCTGGCGTCGCACACAAAACCGAAACATTTCGCCGTTCCGTCTGCCTTGATGCTCTTTCCGACAATCACTTCAAACCAGCCTTCAGTTCGACTTTCGGGATGAGTGGAATGCACATAACCGCCGTCAATACCGACCGTCAAAGGCAAATCAGGGCGCGGCAGATTCGCCCAATCGCGCGGACATCCTTCGATAAACATCCCTCTATCTACGCCTAACTCGGTTTCTAATCTTTCGCCGACCTTTTGCAAATGATTTCTGATCGTCGCGGCATTAAACTCTTCGTGCAGAGGCAGAACTTCCGCCAGTAACCGGCGGCTCAGATCATAAGAAATCTGTGCGCCGAATTTCGATTCCAGGTAAAGCAGTTCCGGCGATGTGCGTTCCGGCAAAGCGATAGCTAAAGGGCTGAATGTTTTCGCCGGCGGCAATTCTTTTGCCAATTCACAACCACAATAAAATAGTCGTGGACTTTCCAATTCCATTTTTCCGAAAAGAGTTCGATAGACCAGACGATGAGTGCCTTTTTTTAATCTTTTCCGCCGACAATGCGGACAAAGTTCGGACTGTTTAAGAAACTCCCTGACTTGCTCGTGAACCATTGCTTGTTGGGTTTTTCGCAATAATTCCTTCGATTCCGCCAAACTCAATCCAAGGTTTTCAAGCGATGATTTTCCCCGTTCAAACTCGATATTTTTAGCTAATAAAACTTCGTCTCCGTCATCTTTTTCCACCAGAATCTGCATCTTAAACTTCATCCCAATCCTCCTCCGGTAGGCTGCCTCTATTTTGGGAATAGTATAACAAATGCCGGTTCAGCCTTCGGCGTTTGAAGGTCTCGGGCAATAATAATTGATTCAGTTTTTTTATTTCTGCGGCTTCGTCTTGCAGCCTTTTGACTTTTTCTCGAATAATCCCGATTGCTTCCCCGGCGTTTTCCTGATTGGTAACAAAATTTATCAACTCTTGATATTGCTTAAGAAACGCCGGCAATTTATCTTTCAACTGTTTGGAAAATTCATCTTCGACTCGATCAAATTCTGCCTTTCGTTCAGCCTCCGAAATTGATAAATTTCCGCCGCCGGTGCAGAGCGGATATTTCTTCTTCGGATCAACACTTAAAATGTCTTCGATTCTGAGCAGATGTTTCCAATTGTTGAAAAAATCATATTCATAAATAAATTTCTCACCCTTCCCAAACTTGAAATCAGCTAAGCTGACTTGATCCGGATCATCGGCAAAACTCATTCCGCCGGTGTGATAAATGCCGTAATCCTTGCCGTGAATAAAAAAACGGTGAAGATTCCAGTCATCCCAATCAAAAGCGATCTGCAAACTAAAATGAAGGTCGGCAATCGAATAATCACCCGGCACGAGAAGCCTCCGCCAGATCAACGGACTGATACCGTCAAGAACAACCCGTAATTGATAAATGACCGGTTCTTTATCAGTATCCATTGAGAT
>JBBRVS010000095.1:0-20300 GCA_038246645.1 Pyrinomonadales bacterium | reverse complement strand
GGGCAATTTCTTCCGCCGATTCTTCACGATCAGCCCAAATCCCAACAGCTTCCGCTAAATCTTTCTTTAAACTATTCCGGCGCGGCGGAATAATTGATGGTGATTTTTCCGACTTCGTTTTTTTCTCGAATTCTTCCAAATCACTAAGAAGCTGTTCGCCGAATTCGGAATCATTGACGCGATATGTGCGATTGATATTTTGCGGAATTTCGATTGTTACTTGTCCCATAAAAAACCTCCTTCGGCGAACCTTAATTTTATCATAAATTACTGCTTGATCTGATAAAAAGACTTGCGTCCCAAATAACGCGCCGAATCGCCTAAATCTTCTTCGATTCTGAGTAATTGATTGTATTTGGCGATGCGGTCGCTTCGGGAAAGCGAGCCGGTTTTGATCTGTCCGGCGTTGGTCGCCACCGCTAGATCAGCAATAAACGAATCTTCCGTTTCGCCCGAACGATGCGAGATAACGCACGTCATATTGTTGGTTTTGGCAAGCTCGATGGCGTCCAGAGTTTCGGTCAGAGTTCCGATTTGATTGACTTTTATCAAAATCGAATTCGCCGCATCTTCATCAATTCCGCGCTGCAGAAATTTAACATTCGTCACAAAAAGATCATCGCCGACGAGCTGAATTTTTTTGCCGATTTTCTCATTCAGATATTTCCAGCCGTCCCAATCATTTTCCGCCATTCCGTCTTCGATGGAAATGATCGGATATTTCTGAGTCCAGTCAATCCAGTAATCCGCCATTTCTTCGCTTGTTAGTTCGCGTTTGTCGCTCTTTTTGAAAACATATTTGCCGTCTTTGAAAAACTCACTTGCCGCCGGATCGAGCGCGAGCAGAATATCTTTGCCCGCCGAATATCCGGCTTTTTCGATGGCTTCGAGAATTGTTTCAATCGCTTCTTCGTTCGATTTCAGATTCGGCGCAAAACCGCCTTCGTCGCCGACCGCCGTCGAATATCCGCGACCTTTTAGAACGCTCTTTAAATTATGAAAAATTTCCGCGCCGGCTCGCAGTCCTTCGGCGAAAGATTCCGCGCCGACCGGCATAATCATAAATTCTTGAAAATCCACATTATTATCGGCGTGCGAACCGCCGTTAATGATGTTCATCATCGGAGTCGGCAATGTTTTCGCGTTCGTTCCGCCGATGTAGCGGTAAAGCGGCATTTCCACAAAATTTGCCGCCGCCCGCGCCGCCGCGAGCGACACGGCAAGCATCGCGTTTGCGCCCAAATTCGATTTATTTTCCGTGCCGTCAAGCGCGATCAGAGTTTCGTCAATCAAAGTCTGATCGAGCGCGTCAATGCCTTCGAGTTCGTAACTGATCTTTTCATTAATATTTTCGACCGCCTGCAAAACGCCTTTGCCCAAATAACGCGTCGCGTCGCCGTCGCGCAGTTCGACCGCTTCATTTTCGCCCGTCGAAGCTCCCGACGGAACCGCCGCACGACCTTGAACGCCCGATTCCAATGTAACTTCCGCTTCCAGAGTCGGATTGCCGCGCGAATCCAAAATCTCCCGCGCCCAGATTTCTTCGATTAAACTCATTTTATAAATTGCTCCTCAAAAAAGATTTTTCTAAGACTGGAGCGCAAGCGTCCCCGCTTGCAATGAGTCCGAAAGGACGAAAAAGCGGTTGCATCGAATAAAGTTTATTGAAACACAGGCTTTTTCGCGCGTTGCGCTCATTGCAAGCGGGGACGCTTGCGCTCCAGTCATTTTTTAAATTTGCGTAACATCATTTTTTAAAACTTGTAGGTTAAATGTAGCTTGAAATAATTGTAAAAACAAAAATGAAACCACAGATAACCACAGATTGACACAGATTTAATATCTTTTATCCATGTCAATCTGTGAAAATCTGTGGTTAAAAAATTCTTAACTTTTTTCCATCCGCACCTTCAAAATCCGCCGTTTATCAACCGCTTCGACTTTGAAAATATGACCGTTGTATTTTACTTCTTCGCCTTCCTTTAGAATTTCGCCCGATTCGTTCATTAAAAATCCGGCAATCGTCGTGTAGCCTTCGGAAACGGGCAGATGCAGATCGAGCCGTTTATTCAGATCGCGCACGGCGAGTCCGCCGTCTAAAAGGTAACTTCCGTCGGATTGTTCATTGATTTGTTCGTTGACTTCTTCGTCGTGTTCGTCGGAAATATCGCCGACGATTTCTTCCAGAAGGTCTTCGAGCGTGATGATTCCCTCGATTCCGCCGTGTTCATCAACGACAAAGCCGAAATGCGTTTTCGACCGTTGCATCTGCCGCAAAACGTCTTCGAGCCGCGCCGTATCAACGACGTAAAGCGGCTTTTTTAAAACTCTCTCGAGCTTGAAAGCACGCGGTTTTACCAGTAAATACTGCATTACGTCCTTGCTGTGAATCACGCCGAGAATATCGTCGAGCGAATCGCGGTAAACCGGCAGGCGCGAATAACCGTATTGCCGGAAAACTCTGGCGATTTCTTCGGGCGAAGCGGTGTGCGGAACGGCAATGATTTCCGGGCGCGGAATCATCGCTTCGCGGACAATCGTATCGGAAAATTCAAAAACCTGATTGATCAGTTTTTGTTCTTCTTCATTCAAAAAACCGCTTTCGTGCGAAACTCTGACAAGCTGGCGGATTTCGTCTTCCGTATAACTCGAACCGCGTTCGCCCGACGGATGAAGCCCGAAAATGCGGACGGTTCTTGTTCCAGCCCAATCGAGCAGGCGAATCGGATAATAAAAAATTTTATAAAAAATCTGGAGCGGCAGAGCGATTATCAGCGAAACTTTTTCCGATAATTCGAGTGCGGCGGTTTTCGGCGCGAGTTCGCCGAAAACAATGTGCATAAATGTAATCAGCGCAAAGGCAATGGCAAAAGCAACGGCGTGAGCAAAAGTCGGCGAAGCCAGAAACTGCCAATTTGCGGCGGCGGCAAAATTAATCAAAAGCGGTTCGATAACTGAAACAATCGCCGGTTCGGCAACATAACCCAAACCGAGCGAAAAAAGCGTAATGCCGAGCTGCGTTGCGGAAATATAAGCGTTGAGATTATTTAAAAGCGGCAAAAGCCGTTCAGCGGCTTTGCTTCCCTCGGCGACGAGTGCTTCGATGCGCGATTTTCTGACGGCAACCAGCGCAAATTCGCTGGCAACGAAAAAGCCGTTGCCGAGCACCAGAAAGAGAACCAATAAAAAATTAAGTATCGTAGTAAGAAGTGTCGGAGTTTCGACCGAAGCTAGTTCGGCGGCGAACAGTAAAAATAAACTGGCAGGATCGTCCATTATATAATTTGTGATTTGTGATTTGCGATTTTTTAATCGCTCTAAGCCTCTTAAATAAATTTTAACGCTCAAAGGCGTTCTAAGTCTAAAGATTATAGCATAAAATTTTTAATTGAAAATGGTAAATCTTGTATCAATTATTTCCTGAATCAGCGGTTGGCACGAACCGCAGCCCGTTCCGGCATGGCAAAATTCGCCGACTTCTTCGACCGATGCGAGATCGTTCTCCGCAATCGCTTGTTCGATCCGTTTTTCCGACACGCTGAAACACGTGCAGATGAGAGCCTTTTCGCCCGTGAATTCTTCGATTTGAAAAGCGCGAAAATCCGCAAAGGCGTCCTGCAAAGTTTGAAAAGACAAATCGAAACAATGTGTCCGGTCTTCCACAAATTTTTCCAGTTCGCTTTCAATTTCGCTTTGCAAACTTCCCGTTTCCAAACCGTGAAGTGCGGTCAATTTGCGCCCCTTGATCTTTTCCGTCAAAACGTCCGCCGAAGCGATCAAGTATCCGCAACCCGAAGTTTTAAATTTCGCTTCGAGAATTTCCTTCGTTTCAACATTAATCCGCAAACTCAGCCGCAAAACCGCGCCGCAAACAAAGGTCGCATTCGTTCCGACCGCATTCGCATTTTCCGCTTTCCCGGCATTTCCCGGCTTTTGAAATCTTTCGTTTATTTTCTTCGGATAAAATTTCACGCTTTAATTTTTAACGCAAAGACGCAAAGACGCAAAGACGCAAATAAATCAATTTTGCAGAAATTCTATTATAAAATCTCTTTGTGCCTTTGCGCCATCGCGTCTTTGCGTTAAAATTCTTATAAATTATGAAAAAGTTTTACCTTTTACCTTTGACCTTTTACCTTTTGCTGGCAATCGCCTGCAAACCTGCCGCCGCGCCCGTGTCGGTTTCAAATCAGCCGGTTTCGATCAACGATCTGCCGACGACGAATGCTCAGATGCCGCCGCGCAAGCCGATTCCCGAAATGACCTGGACGCAGTTTGACGGGAAAACGAATATTGACGGCGAAGAAAAAAAGCTCGGCGATCTGCGCGGAAAAGTCGTTGTTCTTGATTTTTGGGCGACCTATTGCCCGCCGTGTCTGGAGGCGATTCCGCATTTAAACGAACTGCAAACCAGACATAACGCGGCAGGTTTTGAAATTATCGGAATGCATTCCGACAGCGACGACCGTCTCAAAGTTCCCGAATTTGCCGAGCGTTTGAAGATCAATTACACACTTGCCACGCCCGAAGATGCTCTGACAAGTTTTGTCTTTTCAACCAATACGGCGATTCCGCAAATGATCGTTCTCGACCGCGAAGGCAATATGGTCGAAAAATTCGTCGGCTACGATCTGAAGATAAAAAACGATCTGGACAAGGCGATTGAAAAAGCTCTGGCGAAATAGATTTTAAAAGGGCAGAAGCCCGCGCGTGAGCAAGGGCGCGCAAATTTCACATTGCCTCGCGCTCTTGCTCACGCGCGGGCTTCTGCCACCCTTCGAAGAACTAATGAATTTAATTTACGACGGCAAAAAGATAGAATCTGAAATTCTCAAAAAAACTCTGCCTGCAAAATTAAATTCAAAATGGAATTCTTTATCAAACAAACTCATTCAAGGCGAAAACCTCGGCGTTTTAAAATATTTGCTCGGCGCACAGAATCTCGGATCGAAAATAGATTTGATTTATATTGATCCACCGTTTGCGACAGGGAAAAACTTTTCAATCGGAGAAACTCGCGCCAATTCGATCAGCAAAAGTTTGAAAGACAAAATCGCTTACACGGATAATTTAAACGGCGCGCGGTTTTTGGAATTTTTGCGCGAAAGGTTGATTTTTTTGCGCGAATTGATGTCGGAAAAATCCTCGATCTATCTGCATACGGATTACAAGATCGGTCATTACGTCAAAATTTTAATGGACGAAATTTTCGGCGCGGAAAATTTTCGCAGCGATATAACGCGAATTAAATGCAATCCAAAAAACTTCAAACGCAGCAGTTACGGCAATATTAAAGATGTAATTTTGTTTTATTCAAAAGGCAAAAACGCGACGTGGAACGAACCGCGGGAAGCGTTTTCCGAAAAAGACATCAAAAGACTTTTCAAAAAAACCGACGCGCAGGGCAGATTGTACGCGACGATCCCGCTACACGCGCCCGGCGAAACAAAACGCGGAAAAACCGGAAATGTCTGGCGCGGAATCCAGCCGCCAAGCGGCAGACATTGGCGAACCGCGCCGGAAGAATTGGAAAAACTCGACGAAAAAGGTTTGATCGAATGGTCGAAAAACGGCAATCCGCGCCGGAAAATCTATGCCGACGAGCAAACGGGTAAGAAAAAACAAGACATCTGGGAATATAAAGACGCGCAATACCCAGTTTATCCGACCGAGAAAAATCTCGAAATGCTGAAAATGATTATTTCCGCATCTTCAAACGAAGGCGACTTAGTTTTAGATTGCTTCTGCGGTTCGGGAACGACGCTTTTTGCCGCCAGCGAACTCGGCAGAAGCTGGATCGGTATTGATGAATCAGCGGAAGCGATCAAAGCGGCGAAGAAAAAATTAGAAAACATCGAATTTCAGTTTCTCGGGCAAAAAGTTTTATAATATAATAAATTCAAACAAAAGGAGAAGAATTATGAAAGAAGAAACGAAAGAAATTGACGTTGAAAAAACTTATTCAAACAAAGAAGTCGTAGATAAACTGCGGCGTTTAGCCGATGCACTCGAACAGGAAAAAACCTTTGAAATCCAGATCGCCGGCGAGCGAATTTACGTTCCGCCGTATGCGACAATCGAATTCGAATACGAGCGCGAAGGCAATGATGAAGAAATGGAAATCGAGATAAAATGGCGAAAGTCATAAAATCAAACCAACAACCGCGCCGGATATTAAATCATTCTAATTTAATATCCGGCGAAAATTTTTCAACAATCAATTACCAAACAATTTTAAAATATGAGTGAAATAGAAAAATATCCGGCTTTGCCGCTCGGTGAATGGCAGGACACGAATGACACTTTGCATCTGTGGACGCAGATCGTCGGCAAAGTCCGTTTGACGCTGACACCGCTGACCAATCAATGGTGGAATGTTCCGCTTTATATTACGCCGCGCGGTTTGCGACTTCTGTAATTCCCTGCGACGACAAGACTTTTTCGATTGATTTCGATTTTTTAAGTCATAAATTGATCGTCCAGACGAATTTCAATGAAGGTTTTTCGTTCAATCTCGAACCGATGACGGTTGCCGATTTTTACCTGAAATTGATGAGCAAATTAAAGGCAAACGGCATCGAAGTAAAAATTACGGCAATTCCCGACGAACTCGAAAATCCGATTCCTTTTGCCGAAGATCACGAACATAAATCTTATGATAAAAAATATGTCGAAACATTTTTCCGCATTCTGACGAATATTGACCGCGTTTTCAAAGAATTCCGCGCCCGTTTTACCGGGAAATGTTCGCCCGTTCATTTTTTCTGGGGAAGTTTCGATCTGGCGGTGACGAGATTTTGCGGTCGAGACGCGCCGCCGCGTGAAAATGCCGATAAAATCACGCGCCTCGCCTACGATCAGGAAGTAATCAGCCACGGTTTCTGGACGGGAAACGGCTTTGGCGAAGCCGCCTTTTACGCCTACATCGCGCCCGCGCCGGAAGGATTCGGCGAACAAAAAGTCAAACCCGATGAAGCCTTTTACTCAAAAGAGATGAGCGAATTTTTCCTGAAATACGAAGACGTTCGCAAATCCGAAAATCCCGATCAAACAATTTTGGATTTTATGCAGACGACTTACGAAGCCGGAGCGAATCCGGCAGGCTGGGACAGGGAAAAACTGGAGATTGATTGGGAAAAAGTTTTATAAAAAGTTCAATTTTATGCTACTATTTGCCTGTGATGAAGAACGGTAACAAAAAAAATCAAGAAAAAAACGGCTCACGTGATTACTCACATCTTCCGCGTGCGCGTGATTTCAAGTTACCAAAAAAAATCTCACCCGAATTAAAGGAAGCAATGAAAGCAACCCGCGAAGCGATGGAAGCGTTGCGCCTTGAAGAAGAAAAATATGGTAAAAAGCCCGGTTTTTGATACATCGGTTTTCTCGCCTTACAGTCAACTGATTGAACCGCAAATCGCAACGGCATTATTTCATTCGATAGTTTTTTACGAATTGACGGCAACAAGTATTGACCAATCAACTTTGCAGAAATATAACCGTTGGCGCATTTCGCTCAACAAAATTGACCGCATTTTGACACCGATAAACACTGATTGGCGGGAAACCGCCAATGCTATTCGCCGTCTTTATATCAAAAAAACCGCTCCGGTTTCAAAACTCAAAACTCTGCAAAATGATGCTTTGATTGCGCGTTTATCGGTTAAAAATAACGGATTTGTCGTAACGATGGATGTTGATGATTACGAAATCATTAAGCGCGAAGTGCCGAAACTCGAAATTGTTTCGGGTGATTATTTTTTTAGTTAAAATTTATGCGACGTGTATTTTCTGCACGTCGGGCAGGAAAATCATTCCCGCGAAAGGCAATTATTCGGGCTACGGATTTGAAGCCTTAATGCCTGTCGGTTTCGTGGTATAATCGGACAAGTTTTGAGGAGTAAAAATATGCTGCAAACAGTCGAAGCGGAAATTGATGTCAATGGAAATGTCGTGTTGCTCGAACCCGTGCGCGTAACTAAAAGGACACGGGCGATTGTTACTTTGCTGGAGGAAACAACCGGAGAAGCGCGAGAAGAAAGAGAAGGAAATTCTAAAAAACTTTTGGAACTTCTGAAAAGTCCCGAATTTGCTAATCGAAAAAGCTATTCGGCAGAAGAAATAGAAGCTCAAATCGAAGAGGCGAGGAATTCCTGGGAATGAATCGAATTTATCTTGATTCCTGCATTATTATTTATATTGTCGAAAAACATCCGGTTTATTCAAGCAGAATCGAAAAGCTGTTGAATTCTCTGCCTTTAACCGATTATCGTTATTCACCGCTGACGCGGCTTGAATGTTTGGTAATGCCGTTTAGAACAAAAGATTTCCGTCTGAAAAACCTCTACGAATCTTTCTTTAACGCTCAAACTATTTGTCTGATACCGCCGCTGGTTTTTGATCAAGTCGTAAAACTTCGCGCCGATTTTACCGCGTTAAAAACGCCTGACGCACTGCATCTCGCTACGGCTGTTTATCATAACTGCGGTGAATTTTGGACAAATGATAACAGGTTGGACAAAATATATCCGAATCTTGTAAAAAACATTTTGACACCTTAAAAATATGCGCGATATTCCGGTCGGCAACGGTTCTTTGCTGGTAACATTTGACGATAAATATCAGATCCGCGACGTGTATTTTCCGCACGTCGGGCAGGAGAATCATTCGGAAGGTTTCCCGTTTCGCTTCGGCGTGTGGGCGGACGGCGAGTTTTCGTGGATTTTTGAAGACGGCTGGCGGCGCGAACTTCGGTATGTTTCCGAAACTCTGGTGACGGAAGTTACTTTGATAAATGAAGATCTCGGTTTGGAAATCGTCTGCAACGACACGGTGGCGAGCCACGAGAATATTTTTCTGCGGCGGATTCATATCAGCAATCTGTGGGATAAAAAGCGCGAAATTCGCGTTTTTCTGCATCACGATTTTCGCATTTCGGAAAGCAAGATCGGCGATACGGCGTTTTACGATCCCGAAAGTTTCGCGCTTGTTCATTATAAAAAAGACCGCTATTTTCTGATCAATACCGAACCGCATTTCGACACGTTTTCGACCGGACGCAAGGCTTTCCGCGATCAGGAAGGCACGTGGCGCGATGCCGAAGACGGGCAATTGAGCGGCGGCGCGAAAACCGAAGGCTCGGTGGATTCGACGATTCAGATCAATTTTTCGCTCGAACCGCAGGACGCGTTCGAAGCGTTTTACTGGATCGCCGCCGGAACTTCGCACGACGAGGTTTGCCGTCTGAACAGACATATTTTAGAGCGCAGACCGCAGCAATATCTGCATTACACGGAAAATTACTGGCGCGTCTGGGTTAATAAAAACGAGGTTGATTTCGGCGATCTATCTTCGGAAGTCATCGAACTTTACAAGCGTTCGCTGTTAATCGTCCGCACGCAGATAGACAATAACGGCGCGATCTTAGCGGCAAATGATTCCGACGTAACCGAACGCGCAACCGATCATTACAGTTATTTGTGGACGCGCGACGGCGCATTTGTCGCCAACGCTTTAGACCTGGCGGGTTATCCGTTTTTTACGCGCCGATTTTTTTATTTTTGCGCCGAAATAATTCACCGCGACGGTTATTTTTTACAGAAATATAACGCCGACGGCACGGTCGCATCGGGCTGGCACGCGGCTTGGGACGTTTGGGCGAAAAAGCGGATCGTGCCGATTCAGGAAGACGAAACCTCGCTTGTTTTATGGGCTTTGTGGCAGCATTATGACAAATACCGCGAGGTCGAATTTACGCGCAAACTCTATCGTCCGCTGATTACAAAAGCGGCGGATTTTCTGGTTGGTTTTTTTGACGAAGATTTGAGTTTGCCGAAGCCGAGCTGGAATCTCTGGGAAGACCGGCGCGGAATTCATACATTTACGTGCGCTTCGGTCGTCGCCGGTCTTCGGGCGGCGGGAAAATTCGCGCATCTTTTCGGCGAAAAATCGCGCGGCGAAAAATATGAAGAAACCGCCGACAAAATTGTTAAAGGAATGCGCGAACATCTCTACAGCGAAGAAAAAGGCAGATTTCTTCGCGCACTTCATTTTCATAACGACGAACATTTTGAAGCCGACACGACCGTTGACGCATCAGTTTTCGGCACATTTTATTTTGGCGCGTTCGATGCGGATGATAGAATGGTCAAAAATACGATGCGCGCCGTCGAAGAAAAACTCTGGATTCCGACCAAGATCGGCGGCGTGGCGCGGTTTGAAAACGACGGTTATATGCGCGCATCCGAAGAAGTTACGGGAAATCCCTGGTTTATCTGCACGCTCTGGCTGGCGGATTATCGAATTGCCGTTGCAAAGAAAAAAGAAGATTTAAAGGGCGTGGTCGAAATTCTCGAATGGACGGCGAAACGTGCGCTGCCGTCGGGAGTTTTAGCCGAACAGGTCAATCCCGTGAGCGGCGAACCGGCATCGGTTTCGCCGCTCACCTGGTCGCATTCGACTTTTGTCGCGACCGTCGCACAATATTTGAGGAAGTTAAATGAGTTTAAATAATTCCCTTGATAAATATCAAACCATCGGCTCGCGCTTTGTCGCGTTGATCGTTGATTCCATTGTGCTGATTCCGTTGATGCTTTTCGGTTCGTATTTAGCGTATTACATCGGTAATTCTTCATTAATCATCTTTGCCGTAAATACTCTGTTCGGTTTGATTTCCGTGTTTTATTATATTTTAATGCACGCGCGTTACGGGCAGACGCTCGGTAAAATGTTGATGAAAGTCAAGGTCGTGGATATTTCGGAAACCCCGATCAATCTCGGTCAGGCGGCGATCCGAAGTCTGCCGCAGTTGATTCCGGTGATTGTTGCGATTGGTTTTGAAAATCCGCGCGGTTTGTCCGGCAATTCGAGTCAATGGGACGTTCAACTGGCGGAATCGCTGAATTTTCTTCTAACAATTTCGATATTGATCTGGACTGTTTTAAACATCATCGTTGCCTTATTCGGCGAAAAACACCGCGCTCTTCACGATTATATGGCGGGAACCATTGTTGTTAAAACCAACGTCTGAAACATTTTTTATGCCGAAAAACTGGACGGAAAACCGGGTTAAAAACTTTATCACGAGCGAAACGGAAGAATCTCTGACGCTCGAATATAAAGCGGCGGAAGCACTCGGCAAAAGCGAATATCAGAAACACGAGATCACCAAAGATGTATCCGCGATGGCAAATTCGGCGGGCGGTTTGATCGTTTACGGGATTTCCGAATTCTCGAATCTCGACAAACGCCATCTGCCGGAAAAAATCTCGCCCGTCAACCGCACGGAACTTCCGCGCGAATGGCTCGAACAGGTGATCAACAGCATTCGCCCGCGGATTGACGGGATTTTGATTCATTCCGTCAATTTGAAATCGGGCGAAGCGGATGTCGTCTATGTCGTCGAAATTCCGCAGAGCCACACGGCGCATCAAGCCGGAAATCAGAAATATTACAAGCGTTTTAATTTCCAGAGCGTGCCGATGGAAGATTACGAGATCCGCGATGTGATATTTCGCCAGCAAATGCCGGATGTTAATATCAAGTTTTTGATCGAAGCCAAAGACACTTTTGATGACGAGGGAAATTTCAGCGGCGCGGAATATAATTTAATTATTCAGGCAAAAAACAACGGTTCGGCATTTGCGCGTTATGTCGCGTGTTTTGTTGATGTTCCGGTCAAATCTCTGGTCAGTATCGAAAACAAGCGAAGCGTCAAGGACGGCGGAAAATACTATCGTCATCGCCTGACAAATCTTAATCAGGAATACGCCGACGAGGTTTTCAAAGCGAATTTTCCGCTCCTGAGAAGTATGACGATGAGCTGGAAAATTCGCTTGAAGGAAAATTTTACGAATCTCGAAAATTGGACGATCAAGTGGAAGGTTTACGCCGACAACGCGCTGCCGAAGGAAGGCAGAATCAAATTCGGCGAAATTGACACGGTTGATTTGAGAAGCAAGGCAAATAAAGTGTAAAATTTCCCTTCGTTTTTATAATTTACTGAAAAGGCGTAAGATATTTGTGCGAGGTAGATTTTATGAGTTTAACGATTGAAACGACTTTTGACGGCGAAGTTTTCCGACCGGATGAAAAAGTTGATCTCGATCCGAACACGAAAGTAAAACTGCAATTGGTCGTCAAAAAGAAGGAAAAAACGGGTGAACCGCATTCGCTTTTAGATTATGCAATGTCGGTTGATATAGATGCGCCGCCGGATTTTGCAACGAATTTTGAAATGCAAGAATTTCATCAGTAAAAAAACCATTGTTTCAGCAAACAAAGCAAAGCTTTTACATTTTTACACATTTTCACTTTTTCACTTTTAAACTATCATTACAAAATAATTTATGAGCAGAGCCAAAATTTTAGTAACCCTCGGACCGTCTTCCGACACGCAGGAAAAAATCGAAAAACTTATCCAAGCCGGAGCAGATGCCGTCAGGATCAATATGTCGCACGGCACGCAGGAGCAGCAAGCCGAAACCGTCAAAGCGGCGCGGGCGGCGGCGAAACATCTGGGAAAACCCTTGTCAATTTTAGTTGACCTGTCGGGACCGAAGATCCGCACGCGTTCACTCGTTGATAAAAAGCCCGTCCAACTTGAAACGGATCAGCTTTTTACCTTAACGACGCGCGACATTGTCGGGACCGACAAGGAAGTTTCGACGACTTTTAAAGAATTGCCCGAATCGGTCAAGATCGGCGCGACGATTCTGCTCGATGACGGTTCTCTGGAACTCAAGGTCGAAGACAAAAATGAAACCGATGTCATCTGCCGCGTCGTTTCCGGCGGTCTGCTTTATGAAAGCAAAGGAATAAATCTGCCGAACACGCCTCTGCCGATTCCGTCCTTGACCGAAAAAGACCGCAGAGATCTGGATTGGGCAATGGAGCAAAATGCCGATTACATCGCGCTTTCCTTCGTCCGCAAGGCGGAAGACTGCACGGAAGTTAAAAACATTATAAAAGCTAAAAACAAGCGAAAATTCGGTCGCGCGATGCTCGTTGCCAAGATCGAAAAGGCGGAAGCGATTGAAAATCTGGACGAAATTATCAAAGCGACCGACGGTTTGATGGTCGCCCGCGGCGATCTCGGCGTTGAAACGAGCGTCGAACTCGTTCCGGTTTATCAAAAACGCATAATTTCCGGCGCGATTGCCAACGATAAATTTGTCATCACCGCCACGCAAATGCTCCAATCAATGATTGACAATCCGCGCCCGACACGCGCCGAAGCGTCCGATGTTGCCAATGCCGTCTGGGACGGAACCGATGCCGTGATGCTTTCGGCGGAAACCGCCGCCGGAAATTATCCGGTCGAATCGGTGATGACGATGGCAAAGATCATTGATTCGGCGGAAACCATCAAAGCGTCGCAGCTCAGAAAACCGATCAAATTTTCGCAGGAAGAATCCGGCAGAACTTCGCAAGCCTTGTGCAAAGCCGCCGCTTATTGCGCCAAAGAAAAGAAAACAAACAAAATCGCGGTTTTCACGGAATCGGGTTTGATGGCGCGGCGCCTTTCGGCATATCGTTCGGGTTTGCAGACATTTGCTTTGACGACTTCGGAAAATACCAGAAACCAGCTCGCGCTGATCTGGGGCGTTCATCCATTCTGCCACGAACCTTGCGATTCGACCGAAAAAATCCTGAAGATCGGTGAAAAAACTCTGCTCGAAAATGCGGCGGTCGAAAATGAAGAAACAATCGTGATGATGGCTGGAAGGCTTTCCGGCTTGGGACTTTCAAGCTCGGTCGTCGTCTGGACAATCGGCGAAGATACGCCGCGAAGATAATTTTTATTTTTATTTGACGATTGATACCATTTCAACTGACTCTAATGCCCAGTTTCTAGGTAGAAATCGTATGAGTACCATCTTGATTATTGTTGCGGTATTGTTCGGAGTAACTATCCTCGCCATTCACAATCAATATGAAAAACTCAATGCTCGCAAAAACATCCGAACCGGGTACATAGTTCAATAGACATCTTTCCAAAATAACTTTTTCACCGCAGAGACGCTGAGACGCTGAGAAATTTAAGTTAAAATTGCTGTAAATTCAGTAATATTTTGATAGTAGGCAAATTTCTTTTTCTTTGATCTGAAAAAACTTTGCGTCTCTGCGTCTCTGCGTCTCTGCGGTTAATTTCCACTTGAATTTATCAAATTATTATTTAGGAAAGACCTCTAATGAATAAAAGATACAGGTTTTCTAAAACAAAGAAACAAGAAACCATTCAAAGTTTCTAAAAAAAGTAATAAAAAAAGCTCTCTGATTTCAGGCATTAGATTAGAGAGCTTTTTATTTAGTGTTGTGCGTTTTGTGCGATTGGGCAATCTTTCCGGGAAATCCCGAGTAAAACAAGATGAGATATACGCTCTGCAAAATAGCTATTAGCAAGCCTAATGCGATTAATTATTATTTTAATGTGCGGTTTGAGCGGTTTCCGATTGACTTCGCATTCAATAAACGTTAAGTTGCTATTAACACTTTTAGTAAAAGACCAAAGTGAAAATCTGTAAACCAGTAGATTAATAATTTGAACTTGCAACGCAGTTTGTGGATTTTCGAATTGTCAGTTGGTCGGTAAAAGGAAGTCATTTTTTTCAAGAAATTTGAGAGCTATTTCGATTGCTTTTGAAGGCGAGGAAACAATGGCGTTGGGCAGACGTGTATTTTGTGCCTGCCGAGAAGTTTTTTAAGTCAAAAATAAGCTAACACAGGGAGATTATATATGTTATCTACAATTCTTGGTTCGGTGACACTCGGCTTCGCCGCCGACTTAATTACCGCCGATCAAGTCGGTATCTTGCCGATGATCGTTAATTTTACATTTTTCGTCGCGTACATTTCGATGGGCGCGGCGTTTGTTTTTTTTATTTCGCAAAGAAATAGTGTCGCGCCGGAGTATCGAACGGCTCTAACGCTTTCCGCCATTATCGTCGGCATTGCGGCGTTTCACTATTTCTATATGAAAGGTTTGTATTCGGACGTGACGCTGCCGCTGCTAGCGGCGAACGGTGCCAACTATGCTGAAATCACCCGCAATTCATTTCTGGGAATCATTAATTTTCGGTATATGGACTGGTTGATTACCACGCCGCTCCTGGTCGCGAAAATTCCTTTGGCGGTCGCCGCCGGACGCAAAGTCGGCAAGGTAATAACTTACTTGATTATCGCCGATTTGCTGATGATTGTTGCCGGTTTTATCGGCGAACAATACGTTGACAACGTCGGAATGCACTTATTGTGGGGCGCGATTTCTACAGTCGGATACGTCGGCATTATCTATTTCCTCTTCACGACGGTGAAGGAAATGGCGAAAACGGCTGAGCCCGAAGAACAATGGGCGGTTAAGTGGATGACGATGTTTGTCATCACCGGTTGGGGAATCTACCCGATTGGCTATATGATTCCCTCGTTGCTTCCGCAGTTAGACCTTAATATCGTTCACGCGGTTTATAATTTGGGCGACCAGATCAACAAAATCGGTCCCGGAATTGTCGTCTATCTCGCCGGAGCGCAGTTACTCTCGCGGCGTCAGAGAGAAGCTCCGGCAGTCGAGGTTTCAACCGGTAAAGCCCCGGATGGCGCCTTTTCACCGGCGGCGTAAGCTGACGGAATAATTTGAAGTTCGGAGTTTGATCTTCAAGTTACAGTTAAAAAATTGTAGCTTGAAGATCGAGCTCCGAACCGGTCTAATATCAAAAGCCCTCGATGAGGAGAAGAAAGCGTGAAAAAAGCCGATATTTTAATACTTGGAGCGGGCTGCGCCGGAACTTCGCTGGCACATTATCTGGAGGATTTCGGCTACACCGGAAAAGTGGTTTTGCTCGATAGCCGAACAAAATTTAACCGCGAGCAGCGTTGGTGCAGTTGGGCGAAACTACCCGCGTCGCTTGCGCCGCTCGTGGGAAAATCGTGGCAAAGTTGGACGGTTTGCGACGAAAATAATTCGACCGTGCGAACTTCGGAAAACTTTTCCTATCAGCAAATTTACGCACCTGACTTTTTTACGCATTTTCACTCAGGCTGGCAGAATTCGGAATCGCCGGTCGAATTGAATACGGGCGAGAAGGTCGAGACAGTCGAAGATAATCGAGAATATGTCGAAGTAAAAACGAACCGCGAAACCTGGCGGGCAAACCTGGTATTTGACGCGCGTTATCTGGGAAGCACGAACCTCAATAACGCCAAAAAACCAAACGGCGTTCATCTGCATCAGACATTTGTCGGCTGGGAAATAGAGTTTCCGCGCGCCGTTTTTGACGATTCAAACGCGACGCTGATGGATTTTCGCACCGCACAGAGCGACGGTATAAATTTTATCTACGTCCTTCCGTATTCAGATCGTGAAGCACTCGTCGAAAGCACGGCTTTCAGCCGTAATCCGACGGATTCGGGCAATCATCTGAATGCCGTGACAACTTATATTGCCGAAAATTTCGGCGACGATTACGATGTTAAAGCTGAAGAATCGGGCAAATTACCGATGACGACAGCGAAAATACCGACGAAACTGGGCGAGCGAATGTTTGCGATCGGCGTTGCGGGCGGCAGCGCGCGCCCGTCGAGCGGATACGCTTTTCACCGGATTCAGCGTCAGACTTCGGAAATAGCGCGGGCAATCGTTGAAAAGCGAAGAATTCCGCAAACATTCGCGTCGCGCAAATACGACTTTTTCGACGCCGTGTTTTTAGAAGCTCTCGTCGGAAATCCGGGTTTGGCGAAAGATTCTTTTCTGCGAATGTTTGAAAAAGTTTCACCGGATTCGCTGATTAGATTCTTAACCGAAGAAAGTTCAGCAGCCGATGATTTAGCGGTTATCAATGCTTTGCCGAAACTGAGTTTCGGTGCGGCGGGCTGGCAAAGTCTGCGGCGAAATTTTGCTGTGGCAAGAGAGAGAGATGAGAAAATTCAGACATCGCACGGCACTTTATATCATTCCCTGGACAAGTCTGTTCGGCGGCTGGTTGCTCGGCGCGTTGAGCGGTGAAAATTCGGAAATTGCGGGCGCGTGGTTGCTTTTGTTCAGCGCATTGCTTTTCGGTTTGCCGCACGGCGCTTACGATTTTTGGATTTTATTCGATACAACCAGCCGCGCACGCCAATCTTTCCGCAGACTTGTCGGGTTGCTGGGAACATATCTGCTGCTCGCGTCAGCGGTTGTCGGCGTTTGGTATTTTCTGCCGGGCGCGGTTTTAATCGGGTTTTTAGCGTTGACGGCATGGCATTTCGGCAGCGGCGATGCGGTTTGGGAAGCCGAAAACACCGGCGATTGGTTCATCAATTCGCTTGGTCGCGGATTGCTTGTAATGTCCGCGCCGTTGGCTTTTTACCCGAACGAAAGCGGCTCGGTTCTGGGGAAATTAGATGCGAATTCAGCCGAAATTTTGCTGACCCTCGCACCATACACGCTGGCATTTGGAATTCTGCTGATTTCGTTTAATAACTTTGCCGCGCTTTTGCGCGATTCCAGACTACTAATCGCCAGCCGACTTTTAATTTTGCTCGAATCGGCTTTTCTACTATCTTTTTTTTGGCTCACAACACCGCTTTTAGCCGTCACGATTTATCTGATCGGCGTTCATTCGTGGCGCCACCTGCTGCGGCTCGAAATCTACGAACAAAATGAGAATGCTTTCGAGCGTAGAAATTTACGGCAAATCGTCGGTAGATTTCACCGCCGCGCACTCCCGGTCACGCTCGTCTCATTGTTCGGTTTGGGCTTTATTTTCTGGCTGTTACAGCTTCGCCTCGCGGACTTTGCAAACTATACCACTGCCTATCTGGTTTTGCTTTCCGCGCTGACTCTGCCGCACGCCGCGCTCATTACCTGGACGGAGCTGAACCGCCGAAAACCGACTTTGTTTCACGGTGTTTGAGACCGGAAGGCAATCAAAGTTCAATTTAGACAGTCCTAAAGTTATTTGCTTGCTGAGAGTCTTTGTTTTCATCAGATATAGATTTAAACCTCCCTCAATAAGGAAAGTGTGGTATTCATATCGAATACACCTCGTTTGCTAAACTCTATAAATCGTTGTGCGTATATAACCAAGTGCCGCCCAACGGCTGAGTTGACGTGGGGCGAAACCGCTACCACATAAGTTTAGGGAAACAAGACAACGCCCAAACAAAGTCGCTGTTTCGCCCTCACGTCCATTGATTTGTTGGGCGGCGTGTTGCGTTACATATTTTTCTTTCGTAGAGAGTATCGCTGAACATAACGATAAATAATATTGTGGAAAATGTAAATCATTCGTTTGTAACTTTCGTTGAGAGTTTTTCAAGTTTACGGTCGGGCAGAAAATACGAGAGCGGAATCAGGATAAAAACGGCGAAAGAAAGATAAGGCGAAACGAACGCCAGCAACGCCGACGAAGCGTAAAGAAAAATTGACAGCAGCCCTTTGAGATGGATTTTGTTATGGTGTTCGGTCAGTTCGAAATTGTCTAAATGTTCGCGTGAAACGATATAACGCAGAATTGTAAAAGCGGTTGAGGCGAGCGTTAAAACGACGGCGTAAAGCGCGACGGCTAACGGTTCGCGGTGATTATTTCCCATATAAGCCGTTACAAACGGAATCAGCGACAGCCAGAACAGCCAGAAAATATTTGCCCAGACAAGTCTGCCGTCAGCCTTTTTCGTCATCCGCAAAAGCTGATGATGATTGACCCAAAAAATCGCCGTTACCAGAAAACTGAGCGCGTAGCTCAGAAAAATTGGCATAAGTTTTAACAGCGATTCGAGATTATGGTCTTCGGGCGTTTTTAGCTCCAAAACCATAATTGTAATAATGATGGCGATAACGCCGTCGCTAAAGGCTTCGATTCGATTCATAGAAACAAAAAATAAACGCCGGCAAATCCGACGATTACGCCGCTAAAACGCAGGGTTTTCAGCCAAAACGATTTCATTGCCGAAACTTCTCCGATGACGACTCCAAAGATGTGCAGAACCGATGTGCTGATGAGAAAACCGATTGTGTAAAGCATCGGACTAACCGATTTTGGTATCTCAACGCCGTGCGCGAAGCCGTGGCAGATGCCGAAAAAGATGACGAAAAGTGAAATTATCAAGGCGGAAGATGTTTTGTCGGCAAAGGTGATTCCGACTCCGAGTAAAATCAAGGAAAACGCGATGCCCTTTTCATAAAACGGCAGAGGCATTTCAAACATTCCTAAAATTCCGCCGAAAACCATCGCGCAAACAAAGAGCGATGGAATTCGCCAGATGTTTTTTCCGCCAAGTTGCGAACTAATCACGCCGACGCTGACCATTGCGAGTAAATGGTCTAACCCGAATACGGGATGAATCAAACCGCTGATTAAACCCGCATCGCTTCCGCCTGCGTGAAATAAAAACATCGTCTAGTCTTCTTTGACTCGCGTCAGAAAATATCCGATTGTCGTCAAAGTCAATAAAACGCCGCCAATCAAAACATTCGGATAGACATTCATTCCGCCGATGTGCAGAACGAGTTCGCTTACGCCTTCGGTTGCCAATAAGCTCGTGCCGGGAATTAACCAGGTGATATAGAAAAACGGTAGCCAAAACGAAACGACAATCAGACACGCGATTATAATTGCGACTTTCGGCTCAAGTGATTTTCGCCATAATTGCCAAACGCCGATTGCCGACGCGCCGCAGAGCAAACACAGCATTAAAGCACCGTGAAATTTTGCGTGCGGATGCCAGTCGGGATTGAAAAGATGCGTGTCGTTCCAATCAACCGCGACCGAAACAATCGCTCCGACAATCAGGACGAAACTGATGATAATTTTTCCGAGTTTGTGTTTATTCATAACTTTTATGCTTTTCCGACGGCAATGACTATTTTACCGTTTCCGCCTTTTGATTCGTGGGCTTTTTGTGCATTTTCAAGCGGAATTTCCTCGCCGACAATCGTACGAATTTGTTTTTTATCAACCATCTCGGCTATTTTCTCCAACGCTTCGCCGCGTGGTTGAGTAAAAATAAAAGCGGCACGAACTCCGAATTCTTGGGCTTTTTCTTGCGAAGGCGGCATTGCCGTTGCGACCAAAAAACCGCCTTTTTTCAAAACGCCCCAAGAATCTTCCTGCGTTTGTCCGCCGAGAATGTCTAAAACCACGTCAACGTCTTTCGCTACGTCTTTGAAACTCGTCGTTTTGTAGTCAATAACTTCGTCCGCACCGAGCGATTTGACGAGTTCGATGCCGTCGCCGGAAGCGGTTGTGATGATGTATGCACCTAACGCTTTGGCGATTTGAATCGCGTTTGAACCGACTCCGCCCGCTCCGCCGTGAATCAGAATT
>JBBRVS010000094.1:0-20365 GCA_038246645.1 Pyrinomonadales bacterium | reverse complement strand
GGCTCGGCGGATTCGCTTATCTCAGCACCGCGTTTTTCGGGTAGTTGCGGCATCGGCGGGTGTGCGGGTCTTCCTGCCATCACGGCTTTCGTAACGCCGCCGTCGAGCGCGGCTTTTCCGTTCACGCCCGATGCGAATGTCAGCAATATCGGTTTCGTTACCGACACGCAACTGAGAACGCCCTACGCGATGAAATTCAATTTGTCATTTCAGCGCGAACTTCCCAAAGGTTTCGTGATGGACGTGGCTTACGTCGGCACCGTCGGCAAACAGCTTTTGTCGAAAGTAGATCTAGCGCAATCTACGCTTTACCTGACCGATCCGCAATCGGGACAAAATTTATATCAGGCTTACGGGCAGATCATTGATCTGATCAACCGCGATGTCGATGTCGCGAACGTCGGCAATATTGCGTTTTTCCAGAATCTTCTGCCCGGTCTTCCGGCATTTTACGGCGTGCCGGACTTGACACCGACTCAGGCTTTTTACCAGATGGCGCGAGATTTTTCGCCTTCGTGGGCAGATCCGCTTTATTTTGTTATTGACGGTGTTGGAACTTCGCCCGGAAGCAGTCCGTGGAACACTCAAATTGATCCCGAACAGGACGGGAGGGTTTTGTTTCAGCCGCAATTTGTTTCGCTGCCAGCGTGGTTTAACTACGGAAAATCGAATTATCACAGTATGCAGTTTTCTTTGAGAAGACGTTTCGGCAGTGCTTTTGTCGGCGCGAACTATGTTTTTTCAAAATCCATTGACAACGGTTCGGCAGCGGAAAACTTCGGTTTCAACACTGGAACGCCGTTTCCGACGAACGGGCAAATTCCGAATGCCTTCGCTCCGGACGCGCACCGCGCTGTTTCAAATTTCGATCTGCGCCACAATTTTAATGCACATTTCGTCTATGATCTGCCGTTCGGCAAAGGTCAAAGATTCGGCGGCGGAGCGCGCGGATTTTTAGGACAAATCATCGGCGGATTTACCGTTACCGGAATTTACCGTTTTCATTCGGGATTTCCTTTAACGCCGGATAATGGTTTTAACTTTCCGACTAATTTCTTTATCCAGGGCGCGGCAACCGTTACCCGTCCGCTCTCGTCCGGTATAACCAGGCGCGACCCGTCGGGTAGTCCGAATTTATTCAGTGATCCGCAGAGTGCCAGAGCCTCGCTCGCTCCGACTCGTTTCGGCGAAACGGGATCGCGAAATGTGCTGCGCGCTCCCGCCTTTTCGACCTTTGATTTCGGTCTGAACAAACGCATTTATCTACCGTGGAGCGAAAAACACAATATCGAACTGCGGGCGACGGTTTTCAACCTATTTAATACCGTCAATTTTTCAGCGCGACCGGGAGAAAATCGTTTCACCTTGTCGAGTCCGGCGAATTTCGGTCGGATCACGCGCACGGTCGGTCCGCGCGGCGGTTCACGCGAAATGGAATTTGCCGTGCGCTACACTTTTTAACAAAATTTTTTTTTCGAGGTAAAAAATAAATGAACGAAGAACAAGAAGACACAAGGATTTACTAGGTGGTTGTTAATCACGAAGAACAATACTCGATCTGGTTTGCCGATCGGGAATTACCGCTCGGTTGGCAGGAGGTCGGGAAATCGGGAACAAAAGCCGAATGTCTCGAATATATCGGGGAAATTTGGACAGATATGCGTCCGCTCAGCCTGCGAAAAAAGATGGAGGCGATGACGACTGAACAAGTTTGATTTGAAAACAAGTGCAAAAAAATACGGAAGGTAAAAAATCACTTGATTCGAATTGGGTTTTAATACCGCGTCCGAACCGGGACGCGCTATTACGTCTTTTCTGTTTTTCATACGCGGGCGGGAGTCCGCGTATTTTTCGCGCATGGGCTGAAAAACTGCCCGCTTGGATTGAGGTTTGCCTGATTCAACTGCCCGGACGCGCAAGCCGCATTTTCGAATCTTCCTGCACACACATCACGCCTTTGATTGATAATTTAGCCGAATACCTCAATAAGTTTGATGACAAACCTTTTGCTTGTTTCGGTCACAGTATGGGTGCATTGCTTGCTTTTGAATGGATTCGCTGGCTGCGAAGGGCAAAACGAAACATGCCGAAAATTATGTTTTTTTCGGGCTGCGTAGCTCCGCAGATCTATGAAAGAGAAAAACCGATCTATGCTTTGCCCGACGACGAATTGATCGCGGAACTGGAAAAACTCGGCGGAACGCCTTCGGAATTGCTTGAAAACGCGGAACTGATGGAACTTGTTTTACCGGCTTTCCGGGCGGATTTTGAACTTCTCCATTTTTACGAATACGCACCCGAACCGCCCTTTGATCTGCCTTTTGCGGCATTCGGCGGACAGGACGATAAGGATGTGGATTATAAACGGCTGGACGCGTGGCGCGAACAAACCGCAGGCAATTTTTCGATTGAAATTTTCTCCGGCAATCATTTCTATCTGCACGAATCTGAGGACGAATTGCTAAAAATGATAAATAAATATTTGTGCAGGGTTTCGGGCAATAGAGTTACGGTCAAAGCTGCCTGAAAAATGTTCGATGAAAAACGGCAAGCGAGGCATTGAAAAAACTTTTCGGGCGGAAAATCAGGTTCATATTTGGCAGATTTCGCTCGATCAAAAGGATAAGAGCGTAAATAAATTGCTGGGTTTGCTTGACGTAAAGGAAAAGTCAAAAGCCGTAAAATTCAAATTCGAGAAAGACCTGAGAACTTACATTGTTTCACACGGAGCGATGCGCGAAATTTTAAGTTTATATCTCGAAACCCGCCTCCGGAATATTGAATTTGAAACGAATTCTTACGGAAAACCCTTTTTGCGCGGAGGCAAAAAAGATATTTGTTTTAATTTGTCGCACTCGCATGAATTGGCACTGCTGGCAATCACAAAAAGCAGAAGAATCGGTGTTGACATTGAATTTATTCGCCCCGAATTTGCCGCTGAAGCCATAGCCGAACATATTTTTTCCCCGCTTGAAATCGAAGTTTTGCGAAACTTGCCGAAAGCCCTGCAAACAAGAGCCTTTTTTGATTGCTGGACGCGCAAGGAAGCATTTATTAAAGCCGTCGGCAAAGGATTGTCTTATCCGCTGAAGGATTTCAGCGTCGCTTTCTCGCCGTTTGAAAAGCCGGGACTAGTTGCCCACGAAAATACCGCTGTAACTATTGAAAACTGGCAAATTATCGAACTGGAAATTGGCGGGAATTACGCGGCGGCGATGGCAATCGAAGCGAGAAAAAGAGAAACAAAGCTATTTATATGGAACTGCTCGAACAATATTTGAACTTCAGCCCGGCAATTTTGCCGCGACTTTCTCCCGACGGGAGCAAACTGGTTTTTATCAAAACGGACGAGAACCAGGCGCAAATTTGGATCGCATCGGCAAAGAAATTTTCCGAACCGCAAAAAATAACGAGCGCATTTAATTTAACAATTCTCGATTGGACGGCGGACGGAAAATATATAGCTTTTGCCGCCGATTTAAGCGGAAACGAACGGCAGGGTTATTTTCTGGTTTCGGCGGATGGTCAGAAAACAAGTACTTTACTTAAAATTGCGGATTCTTACCGAATTTGGGGCGGTTTCTCGCCGGACGGAAAACGATTTTCCTTTGCCGCCAATCGTGCCGGAACTTATGATTTCAGCATATATGTTCAGGAAATCGAAAGCGGTGAAGCATCCGAAGTTTATCAGGGAAACGGCGGAATTTATCCGGTTTCGTGGCATCCTGACGGAAAAGCTATGCTGCTGCTTCGAATTGTTGCGGCTGATGCCAATGAGGTTCTTTATCTCGATCTTGAAAGCGGCGAAACTGAAACTCTGCTTGCGCCCCTTGAAGCTTCGTATCACAATTTTTTTTCGTGGCAAAAGGACGGCAACGGCTTTTTTCTGGCGACCAACCAGCAGAGAGATTTCGGCGGACTCGGCTTTTTCGACTTGCAGAAAAAAGAGTTTGCGTGGAATCATACGTCCGGTAGAGATGTCGAAAATACGGCATTATCGCCGAGCGGAAAATATCTGGCTTGGTGTGAAAATGACGGCGGTTATTCAAAACTACAAGTTGAAAATCTGGAAACGGCTGAAATAATCCCGCTCGAAAAACTGCCGAAAGGCGTGATTTATGAAATTCGTTGGGCGAAAGATGTTGATAAACTCGCAATCGAACTGAGCAGTCCGCAGATTACCGGCGATATTTGGATTTATGCGCCGGACAAGGACGAATCAGTTCGCGCAACTGTTTCCGAAAAAGCGGGATTAAAAACGAATGATTTTGTTTTTCCCGAAACTGTAACTTTCCCGGCGCACGACGGCGAACCGATTCACGGTTTGCTTTATCTGCCGCGACAAACTGCCACCTCTCCGCCCGTCATCATTCATCTGCACGGCGGACCGACGATGCAGGCACGTCCGAAATTTGACGCTTTTCATCAATTTCTTATCAAAAGCGGATTTGCGATATTTGATTTAAACTTTCGCGGTTCGATCGGCTACGGAAAACGATTTATGCGGCTCGACAATCAGCTTTTGAGAAAAAATGCCGTTCGCGACATTGCTTCGGCGGCTGAATATCTGGCTGAAATAAAAGCAGTTGACAGTTCGAAAATTGCGCTTTTGGGCGAATCATATGGCGGTTTTATGGTTTTGTCGGGATTGGTAAATTTCCCCGCGCTTTTCGTTTGCGGAGTTGATGTCGTCGGCGTTTCCGATTGGCTGACGGCTTTGGAAAACACTCTGCCGCAACTGATGGCTTCGGACGCAGCGGAATACGGCGATTTGAAAGATGAAAAAATTAAAAAGTTTCTGTATGAACTCAGCCCGATCAATCATATCGAAAAAATTTGTGCGCCGCTTCTTCTGATTCACGGCGAAAACGATCCGCGGGTGCCGGTCGAGCAGGCGCGGGAAATTGCCGAACGTCTTGAAAATGAAGGGAAGGTAGTCGAGTTATTGATTTTTGACGACGAAGGACACAGCATCGTAAAACGGCAAAATCGTTTGACCGCTTATCGAAAAACCTACGAATTCCTTAAAATACATTTCGCTAAATTCTGAAATTATAAGAAACTTTGGCGAAAAGTGAGCGGCTTTCTCTGGTAATACCGCGCCTTCGAATCCCGTAAAGCGGATCGAATCCGTTGTAGAGCGCGTCGCCGTAGCCGACAAATAAAGCGTTATTCGGTCGCGGCGTATAAGAATAAAGCAGACTCAGCCCGATGCGACGTTCGAGCGTGTCGTAATCAATGATCGAACGAATCGCATTAAAACGGTTGAATTGGTAAATCGTGCGGTTGCGGATAATGTCCTGAGCAAAAAGCCGGTCGCCATTTGTGCGGCTGGTCAGTTTGCTTCGCAGCCAGAGAAATTCGGAGCTGAGCGGCGTGATCGGTTTGAATGTCAGATTGACTTCGGAATTAAAGGCTTTTCCGAGTTCGGGACGGCTTTCGTCAAAATTTACGCCCGTGCCGGACTCAAAATAGCCGGAAGTCGAAACGGTGCGAAAGGCTTCGACAGTCCAGGATAAGATATAAGCTCTCGAAGTGTAGCCTCTGCCGAGAAAATTATCGCGGCGCGTCGAATAATAGGTGTAGATCGAGATGCCGCGGGCAAATTCCAGATCAACTCCGGGATCGAAAAATGATTCGTCAAGATTGCCGTTGCCGTCTTTCAAAATGGTGGCAACGACAAAAGGGCGCGCTTTTACCCACCAGGATTTTTCCTTCGGACGAAAAGCTCTGCCTCCGTCAACATAAGTTCGATTGATGTCCGTGCGGCGAATAAATCCCGCATCTGCGCGAAAATCCTTCGTGATAAATGTGTTGGAAATTCCGAAATCCCAGTTCCGGTCATCGTAATTATAAACTACATAACTCGCACCGCCGTTTCTTTTTACGTTATTCGCATCGGTCGAGCGGCTGTACGAAAATTGATAAGCGATCAAGTTTTTATCGTTTAATTGAAAACGCCCGTCAATTGTTGCGGTTGAATTGGAAGTGTCGGCAAAACGGCGGTTAGTATAAATAAAACCGATGCTCGATTGTTTGAGAATATCGCGGCTGTAGCGGAAAATAGTAAACTGTGCGTTTTTGCCGAAATCCTCATCCGTCGGAGAGATTCGCAGTCCGGGAGCATTATCCGAAGCCGAAAGCACGCCGATCGTATTTTTCCCGATCTTTCCCGTCAGTTTTATTCCCCAATCGGGTTCGATAATTTGCCGCGTATCAATTATGCGCGGCGCCGAATCGAATGCCCCGCGAAAGATTTCCGCGCCTTCGAGGAAAAATGGACGACGTTCGGGAAAAAAGAGCGGGAATCTCTGATTGACATCAACTTGCGGCACATCCGCTTCGATTTGCGAAAAATCGGGATTGATCGTTGCCGATAATGTCAAATTCGGCGTTAAAGTATAAGTCGCCGTTACGCCCGGATCGAGTTTATTGACCGTATTTAATCTTGCTCCGAAAGGAATTGTCGGATCTACTTCTCTATTTCCCGTATTTGAAAAAGTTAAGGTCGGAATAATATCGAGAGTTCGTCCGGCAAAAATTCCGTCGAGACCCGATAAATTGCCCATCTGAATCAAAAGATTTTGTTTATCGGGCGAAATCGGCATCCACGAATTTCTCTCGTTCTTGCGGGCGATCTTGCGAAAAAGATGCAAACCCCATTTTTTTTCGCTGTTGATCTGAAAACGCAGCGTTTTAAATGGAATCGCCGTTTCAACGATATAGCCGTCGCCCGTAACGGTTCCTTTCGATTCAAAAATTCCGTCCCACGTTAAATTACCCGATTCGCTATCGGTAAAGATTCCGTCTTCCTGAATTCCCAAAGGATTAAAACGCATAACATATGTGCGGCGGCGGTCGTCGAAGGTATCGAGCCAGACGGAAACAAAATCGTCGAGCGCGATCGAATCGCGTTTTGAAACCGGAGCGCGAATTGCGGAGGGATCGCTGTCAAAGGCGTAAAAAGCAATGTATAGAAATTCCTTGTCGTATTGCAGAAAAACGCTGGTTTTTTCGGTAGCCGCGGAATTTTGCTGAGGCTGAAACTGATGAATCAGTTCAACTTTAGCAGCGTTATCCCATTCGCCGGGTTCGATAATTCCGTCAATCTTCGGCGGCGTATCGGTGCGAACGATCGTAATGCCGGATGTTCCGGTTTGATCGTTTGATTCCTGCGCCTGACCAATTTGTATAAAAACGAAGATAAGGCACAAACAGATAACCTTTCGATAGCGGTAGTTATTAATCATTATTTTGACAGGAGATACAGCCTCAAATGCGCTGAATGACAGTATAAAGTGACAAGTTTAGCGGATAAAACCGGGTCGCATATATCAAAATTTAATGAATGGAAATAAATGTTTGTTCATATGTAAATAACAACAAATGAACGAAAATATCGGACGGTAAAGAGCATTTACTACAGAGTATTGATAAATATTCAGAAGATAAAATTTTTGAGTTTTTCGGTCAACCGCGAAAAATTACAGTTTGTTTCAAATTAAAAGCCATCTGCTAAATTTAAGTTACGGATTTTTGCGATTTACCCGAAACTGAAATTTTCGGGTAAAGTTTAGGGACAAATTTTGAGCAGTAAAAGTTGTCAGTAAACGGAACGGCGGCGTTCCGTTTTGTTGCAGTCATTTGCACTTGGGATTGAAAAACAGAAAATTATGCTAAAGGCTATTGATTTAACAAAGAATTATAACGGAAATACCGCGCTCGATGCGCTTAACTTAAACATCGAAGCGGGTGAAATCTATTGTCTGCTCGGTGCCAACGGCGCGGGCAAAACGACGGCTATCAACCTATTTTTGAACTTTGTCGCGCCTTCCGGCGGTCAGGCTCTGATCAACGGTTTGGACGTAGTGCGCGAACCGCTCGAAACTAAAAAGTTTTTAGCCTATATTCCCGAACAGGTCAATCTCTATAAAAATTTGTCGGGACTCGAAAATCTCGCTTATTTCTCGACGCTTGCCGGACAAAAAGATTATTCAAAGGACGAACTCCGAAATTTTCTGATAGATGCCGGACTGCAACCTGATGCGATCGAGAAGAGGGTTTCAGGTTATTCAAAAGGTATGCGTCAAAAGGTCGGGATTGCCATCGCGACCGCCAAACGCGCCAAAGTGTTATTGCTCGATGAACCGACGAGCGGACTCGACCCGAAAGCCTCGAACGAATTTTCGGAGCTTTTGATCAGGTTTGCCGGCGAGGGCTGCGCTGTTTTAATGGCGACGCACGACCTTTTCAGAGCCAAAGAATCGGGAACGCGCATCGGCATTATGAAACACGGACGCTTGATGACAGAAATGACGACCGACGAGATCGGTCACACGGATCTGGAAAAAATCTATCTCGAAAATATGCGTGATTAATGTCAGGCGAAAACCGAATCTGACGGGAAAAGATTCTAATTATTAAATGACAGCCAGCTTCAAAATATCTTTATGAAAAAAATATTATTCATTTTAACATTTTCGCTTTTAGCAGGTTTTTCCGTCCTTGCCCAGGAAAATCACGGCGATAAAAAATCCGGCAATGCGTCGAATGAACATATGAATCGAACGCCGACCGAAGAATTGGTCAAGCGTTTCGAATCGCCCGAACGGGACGCGTATCAAAAGCCCGGAAAGGTTCTGGAATATCTCGGCAATATCAAGGGAAAAACTATTTTGGACATCGGTGCGGGAAGCGGTTATTTTTCGGTGAAATTGGCTGATAAAGGCGCAAAAGTGATCGCCGCCGATGTCAGCGACGAGTTTCAGAATTTTCTGAAAGAGCGCATCAAGAGTGATAATTTGAAAAACATCGAACTCAGAAAAGTACCGTATGACAGCCCGGACTTAAAAGACAAAGAAGTTGACATGGTTTTGATCGTCAATACTTATCATCACATCGAAAACCGCTCCGATTATTTCGCCAAAGTAAAAAGAGGCACAAAGGAAAAAGGCGAATTGGTGATAATTGATTTCTTCGATACGGAACTGCCGGTCGGTCCGAAAGAACATAAAATATCAATCGATCAAGTGATCGCCGAGTTGAAAACAGCCGGATACACGACGTTTGAAATCGATGTCAATCTTTTGCCTTACCAATATTTGATCAGAGCAGAATAAGTATCAATAAAAAAGGTCGAATTAATAAAAATAGCCGGTTTGCGTTCAAATTGATTTTTAGATTTTTCGGCTTCAAACTTTCAGGAAATAACAGAACATCTCTTAAATTCAGCCATTCATTTAAATCTAATAGCATTGCCTGTCGTCATTTTTTTATCATAAAAATTTCAGGGATTTTTATGTATTTTGGTAAATGACGATCTTGGAAGTAAATAATCTGCGAAAGGATTTTAAAGCACCCGACGACACCGTGCGGGCGGTTGTCGATGTACCTGAATTTCAGATGCGTTTAGCCGAACAGATTGCCTTAAAAGGTGAAAGCGGTTCGGGGAAAACGACGTTTTTAAACCTGATTGCCGGAATTTTGCAGGCGGATTCGGGAAGCATTGTCATTGACGGCGAAGAAATAATGAGCTTGAGCGAATCGAAACGCGATAATTTGCGAGCGCGGAAGATCGGTTATATTTTTCAGACATTTAATCTCCTGCAAGGCTTTACCGCGCTTGAAAATGTTCTGCTCGGGATGAGTTTCGGCAGCGGCGTTGATGAAAAATACGCGCAGCATCTGCTTGAAAGAGTCGGGCTGAAAACCCGCGCCGAATATCGTCCGCGCCAGCTTTCGGTCGGACAGCAGCAGCGCGTCGCGGTGGCGCGCGCGCTTGCCAACCGCCCGAAAATCGTTTTGGCGGACGAACCCACGGGAAATCTGGACAGAAAACGCGCGTTCGAATCGCTGGAATTGATTCGGGAAGTCTGCACGGAAAACGGCGCGGCGCTGCTTCTGGTCAGCCACGATTCTGAAATTCTCGGCAAATTCGAAACGGTTCAAAATTTAGAAGAAATAAACAAATGCTCCTGAAAATCGTTCTCAAAAGTTTGCGTCAGCACGCGCTTTCGACCTTCGTCACCGTTCTTGCCATCGCCCTGGCGAGCGGTTTGGTGTTGAGCGTTTTTGCCATTCAAAAACAAACTTACGCGGCATTTACGGGCGGCGACATCGGTTTCGACGCGGTTTTAGGCGCGCGCGGCAGCCAGCTTCAACTCGTTTTGAACACCGTCTTTCATCTCGAAACCTCGCCGGGAAACATTCCGTATTCGATGTATCTGGACATCAAGAAAAATCCGCAGGTCGAACTCGCCATTCCGTATGCGGTCGGCGACAACTATCTTGGCTTTCGCATCGTCGGGACGAGCGAAGAGATTTTTACAAAATTCGAATACCGGCTCGGGCAAAAATTCCAGTTGGAACCGGGCGGAAAATTTTTCGATCCCGGGGCGAAAGAAGCCGTTATCGGAAGTTTTGCCGCCAAGGAAACGGGTTTGAAGGTCGGCGATATTTTTCAGCCTTACCACGGGCTGATCTTCGATGAAAAAAACAGGCACAACGACGATTACCGCGTCGTCGGAATTTTGCAGCCGACGAATTCGCCGTCCGACCGCGTGGTTTGGATTCCGCTCGAAGGCATCTACCGAATACAGGGACACGTTTTGCGCGGCACGGGCGAGAATTTTACGGCTGAGGAAAATGCAGAAATTCCCGTTGAAGCCAAGGAAGTTTCCGCCGTGATGCTCAAATTCAGCTCGATGCAGGCGGGAATGAATCTCGATCAGACGGTAAATAAACAAGGAAAAGCGGCGACGCTGGCATTTCCGATCGGACGGACGATGGCGGAGCTTTTTGACAAGCTCGGCTGGCTCAACCGCGTTTTCGAACTCGTTGCTTATCTGGTCGTCGTCGTCGCGGCATTTTCGATTCTGGCAAGCATCTATAATTCGATCAATGAAAGAAAACGCGAATTTGCGATTCTGCGGGCGTTGGGCGCGAGCCGACCGACGGTTTTTACGGTCATTCTGCTCGAAGCCGTAACGATTGCGGCGATCGGAACTCTGATCGGTTTTCTGGTTTTTGCCGTGATTATGTCGGCGACGGCTTATCTGGTGCGCGAACAGACAGGCGTGGTTTTGAATGTGTTTCGATTCGATTCGATGTGGATTTTTACGCCCGTTTTGATGATCGCAGTCGGCACGCTTGCCGGAATTATTCCGGCGTTTAAGGCTTATCGAACGGATGTTGCCGAAAATCTCTCGCCGACTTCGTAAAATAAGGATAAATAGGAAAATATGAAGTATCGGAAAAATTTTATCGGTTTGGTATTTTTGAGTTTGATCGTTTGGTGGTTAAGCGGCTGTCAGACCGCTCCCGAGATGAATCAAAACGCAGGTAATTTGCCTTCAAATATTAATTCAAACTCGGCGAAAAATAATCAAAATTCGGCGGCAAACGTAAATCAATCCGGGAAAACGACCAGCCACGAACACCTTGCGCCGCACGGCGGAACTTTGATCGTCTTCGATGAAGAATACGCCCATCTCGAAATCGTTGTAAACCAGGCGAACGGCGAAATCACGGCGTATGCGCTCGACGGCGAAGCGGAAAAAAGCGTGCCGCTCGCGCAGGAAACGATCGAGATCGAAGTCGAAAAACCTCAGAAATTCCAAATTAAACTGGAAGCCGTCGAAAATTCTCTGACGGGCGAAACGCGCGGCGCAACCAGCGAATTCCGGGCAAATGCCCCGCAGCTTAAAGACTTAAAAGAATTCGACGCAAAAGTAAATTCGATCACGATTCGCGGTCGAGAATTTAAGAATGTGCATTTTAATTTCCCGGAAGGCAACGAACAAGGACATTCACACTAAATGAAAATTGGAAATTTTGAGGTAACCATGGAGAACAAAAAAGAGAGATCGGCATTTTCGGCAATCTTGCAGACAATCGTTTTTTTTGCCGGAATTTTCGGAGTTATTGCCGCCGTAGTTTATTGGGGAGCGAGTTTTAATTCGAGCGAAACTCCGAAATCCGAGGGTTATAAAGCCTTGAATATTTCAACTCTCGCCGATTTCGATTATGAAGTTCCGACCGATCGAGATGTGGTTGAAAACGAATCCTACAGAAACAGCCAGATTCCTGAAAAAATTATGAAGATGGACGGGCAAAAAGTATCGATCACGGGTTTTATGATGCCGGTCAGGATCGATAATGAAGGAAATGTCGCGGAATTTGCGCTCAACGGGAATTACGATATGTGTTTTTACGGCGCACCGTCCAGAATTAATCAATGGGTTCACGTCAAAATGAACGAGGGCGAAAAAGTAAAGTTTTCGCATAGTCCGACCACCGTTTCCGGAGTTTTGGAAGTCGGCGAACTTGTCGAAAACGGCGAGATCATCAGTCTTTACCGGTTAGAAGGTGATAAAGCCTCGGTCCAAAACAGAAAACTGTTCTAATGAGAAATCCGGTAAATACATCAGTGAGGTTATTTCTAGCAGCTTTGTTTTTGCTGGTATCTACTAACTTTGTTTTTGCCCAAAAGGGAACTTTTGACAAACCGATAATTGACAGCAAAATGTCAAAAAAGGAAGCTTTTGACGGACTCGATCCGAATTGTCCGCGAAAAATCCGCAAGCGTCAAAAAATCGTCAAAATCAAATATTATTCGTTTGACGGCAAAATTCACCGGGGGCAACTGGTCATTGACAAATCGCTGGTTAAAGATATTAAAAAGATTTTCAAAATCGCCCTTAAAATAAAGTTTCCGGTTTATTCGATTATTCCTGTATCACATCCGAACTTTCGCAAAAACGGGCGCTGGGATGATGATCTTTCAATGCTTGCCAACAATACTTCCGGGTTTAATTACCGTGAAAAAACAGGGGGCGGAAATCTTTCCAATCACGCTTACGGCAGAGCGATTGACATCAATACGGTACAAAATCCGTATGTCAAAGGCTCGCTCGTTTTACCGCCGAACGGAAGTTATAACCCGAACGCCGCCGGAACTTTAACGGCAGACCATCCGATCACCAAAAAGTTTATCGAACTCGGCTGGGAATGGGGCGGTAATTGGACAAGATTGCAAGACTATCAGCATTTTGAAAAACCTCTCAAACAAATTAAGAGTAATTAACAACAAGCACATATTTTCAGATTTATTTAAACGATTGAACAACCATTTATTTCCGCTGATTACATAATTTCGTTCATTGGTTAAAAAGTTGTGTCCCGAAAATCATCGGTCGGTTAATCTTGATGATTGACCCGACCGATTTTTTATTCACAGGAGAGAATCACTATGGGTAAACGTTGTCAGGTAACGGGCAAACGTCCGATGAGCGGTAACAACGTATCGCACTCGAATAACAAAACGAAACGGAGATTTCTGCCGAATCTGCAAAAGAAACGCTTTTATCTGGAAAGCGAAAGACGTTGGATTCGCTTAAAAGTTTCGGCTCGCGGTATAAAAACTATTTCTAAAAAAGGAATTGACGTTGTTGTTAAAGAAATGAGAGCAAGAGGAGAAAAAATCTGATGGCAAAAGGAAAAAGAGAAAATATCAAATTGAAAAGCATGGAATCGGCGCATTGTTATTACACGACGAAGAATAAGGCAAACACGCCGCATCGTTTGGAATTTAAAAAATTTGATCCGGTTGTGCGGAGGCACGTACTTTACCGGGAATCGAAATGATTGCCGAAACTTGCCGCGCCGAAGTTTTTACGCCGGAGATTCGGGAATTGGGCGAGCGGCTTCTTCATCATCAATGCTGGTTCTTCGGGCGCGACATCTGGCACGGACGCGGAAATTTGTTGATTCGTTACGGATTTGAACGCTTTGCCCCGACGGAGAAAGAAAAAGGCTCGAATTTATATCGTTGGCGCGAAGCCGGAAACGAAATTAATCTTTGGGGTTGGGGCGTTTTCTACGGCAATGAAACGGGCGGAATCTTAATCAAACGCTACGATTTTCGTCCGCGTCTTTTGGGTGTCGGAAAATTAAGGGTTCCCGTTTTTAAAAGCGAAAATCTGCCGCCGAGCCGCGTTCCGCGCAAAGATTTTCAAATTGAAAATGCGCGGAACTTAACGCTCGATTTTATCCATTGGATTGTGCGTTACGAAGATTGGATCGAGCAAACTTGCGGAACGCGCTGGCGCGGAAAATGTCTGCGCGATTGGCAAAACGCGGTTTTGAAGAAACGGGAAATAAGAAAGCAGTGGAATTTTTTGCAAAACGAGTTGAAAAAAATATGAAAATGCTTGACGTCATCATCGTCGGCGCTGGCGCGGCGGGCGTGGGAATGGCGAATGTTTTGCGCGATTTGGGCGTTGACGCTTACGTTGTTCTCGAACAGGGAAAAGTCGGCGCGTCGTTTATGAAATGGTCGCGCGGGATGCGTTTTATCACGCCGTCTTTTACGTCCAATAATTTTGGTTCGCCCGATTTGAACGCGATTACGTTCAACACTTCGCCTGCTTACACCTTAAAAACCGAACATCCGACCGGCGCGGAATACTCCCGCTATCTGCAAGGCGTGGTCAAGGCGTTTGACCTCCACGTTTTGGAAGACACGGAAGTTTTTTCCGTGAGAAAAGTTTCGTCCGGATTCGTCGTTGAAACTTCACGCGGCGAGATGGCGGCGAAATTTTTAATCTGGGCGGCGGGCGAATTTTTTTATCCGAAAACAGATTCGATTATCGGCGAAGAACACACGATTCATAATTCGCAAGTCGAAGATTGGGGCGGTTTGGAAGGCGACGAGTTCAACATTTTAGGCGGTTACGAAAGCGGCATTGACGCGGCTTTTCATCTGGTCAAATTGGGCAAAAAGGTGCGCGTTTTCGACCTTCATGCGACTTGGGAGGAAACCGACAGCGATCCGAGCGTCGCGCTTTCGCCGTTCACTCTGCAAAGGATCCGCAAAGCAGCTAAAACGGGCAATCTCGAATTGAAAAGCGGCGTGATTTTCGCCCGCGTCGAAAAAAATAACGGCTCGTATCTGATCCGCGGCGAAGATTTGGACGAAAATGAATTTGAAATCAAAAGCCCGACGCGCCCGATTCTGGCGACGGGTTTTGCAGGCAGTATCGAAATGGTCAAAGATTTGTTCGAGTTTGACGAAGACGGCAGATTCGCACTTTTAACCGATGAAGCGGACGAATCAACCGTTACGCCGAATTTATTTTTAGTCGGCTCGCAAGTCAAACACGGCAACGCGCTTTTTTGTTTCATCTACAAATTCCGCCAACGCTTTGCCGTTGTCGGCAAGACAATCGGCGAACGACTGAAAATTGACACTTCCGTTTTAGATGAATACCGCCGGCGCGGAATGTATCTCGACGATTTATCGTGCTGCCGCGAGCAATGCGCGACTTGCTGAAATTAAAAAACTAATTTTTAATTGAAAACCGTTTCATACAAAATATAAAATCCGGAACCGAAACTGAAAAGTGCGGCGGAAGTCTTTAACATTCTCAACTACCGCTTACAAAAGATTGATTAAAATGCTGACGATTAATCAATCGAAAATAATTTTCTGCCCGAATCGCCGCCGCCGAGATTTTTGCCGTCCGCCGCTCACGAAATTTGCGTAATTTCATCGTTCATCACGACCGCATTTTGAATGCGTCCTGCGTTGGAAACATCCCACAAAGAAACTTTTCCGCTTAAATCGCCCGAAGCCAGAAGCTTCCCGGTCGGTTGAAACGCCACAACGGGATTAAAGTGGGTCATGGGCAACAGCTTACAAAATTAAGTGAATAACCGTCTAATGACCTGAATCGGCATTTGATTCATTGATTAGGACAGTTAATAAAAAAAAGAGCGCGGAAATTTCCGATCACACATATTTTAAGAAATTGCTATAAACGAAACGTCTGAACTTCCGGCAAAATGCCCGGCTGCGGAAAATTCTGTGTAAAGGCAAACATTAGGATTTAATTTTGGGGGAGAATTTTATGATAAAAAAAAACTATTCACACTTTTTGACCGCGCTCATCTTATTCGGCGCGATATTTATTAACCCGCTTTTCAGCCTTCACGCACAGACGTGGACGGAAAATGAAAATGCAAAAAATACCGAAAACACGAACGCACTTTTTTCCGCCTTGCCTGTCTTATCTTACAGCATCAAGGAACTCGGAACACTCGGCGGAAATTCGTCGTTTGCCCGCGACATCAACGACCGCGGACAGATTACCGGCAACGCCAATACGGCGAACGGACGACTGCACGCTTATATCTGGGAAAACGGCTTCATGCGCGATTTAGGATTTTTACCGAACGGCGTGGATTTTTCACGCGGTTACGCCATCAATGAAAACGGCACGATCACGGGCGAAAGCGATAATAACAGTTCAAAAGCGTTCGTTGTTTTTCCAAACGATACGACGATGACCGCGCTGTTCGGTTTAATTACCAACAATCCCGACGGATTGAATATCGCGGGCGGTTTCGGCGCGGGCATCAACGACAATCTGCAAATCGTCGGCACGATGTCCCGCCTTTCGCCATCGGTGATTCGCGGATTCATTTACGCCGACGGCACGGTGCGCGATTTGGGTTCGATTGACGAATTGACGACTACCCCGGCGCGCGCCTGGGGAATCAATCATTTCGGTCAGGCGGTCGGTTTATCGCGCAATGCGGGCGGAGTTTCGCACGCCACTTTATGGCAAAACGGAACGGCGACGGATTTAGGTTCACTCGGTGGCGACACGGCTTTCAGCGAAGCTCTTCGCATCAACGACCGCGGGCAAATCGTCGGACGCTCGACCGTAATGGCGGGCGTTACCGGACAAAACGCTTTTTTATGGGAAAACGGCACGATGCGTGATTTGAGCAGATTAGAGGGTGTCAATTTCGGACGCGCCAACGACATTAACGCCTTTGGCACAATCATCGGAACATCTTCGCAGTTTGAAGGATTTTCGGGACGCGCCGTCATCTGGCGACCGGGCGAAAACGCGCCGACCGATTTAAATTCGCTGCTGCCGCCCGATTCCGGCTGGACATTATTAACCGCCGCCGAAGGCATCAACAATCACGGTCAAATCGTCGGCTTCGGCACACGCGGCGGACAAACCCGCGCTTTCTTAATGACACCATATGACGTGAGTTTGACCGACGCACAGCGCGGCGTAACGATTTTGATAAATTCCTCATCGGGTGATTACCGCATCGTTGATTGTCAGCTAAATTCGGTTGTCGAAGGCAAAGCCGAAACGATCGTCAACGGCTGTCTTTTGACTCTGCGCAGTCAACTGCGTTTCGGCAGACGCGAAATCGAAGTCTCGTTTAATTTGTGCCGCCTGACCGGAACGGCGACTTACAACAGCCGTCAAAGTTTGTTTCGACCGACGACCGTCGCGGACAATGAGGCGGGCAATGCGAATCCGAACGGAGTTTGCTTTCAATAAAAAATTCCGGCAACAATAAAAGAATCGCTCTGCAACTACAAATGATTTACGTTATCGGCAAGGAATCAGTCGGCAAGTCGCGGCTGATTCATTCTTTAACCGGCAAATACGCTTACAGCGCGAATTTTCACGGCACGACCGTCGTTTGCGAATGTTACGAATGCGGGAATCAGACTTTCGTGGATACGCCAGGCATTTTCCGCGAATCGGACACGGCGGTCACGGGTGAGATTCTGCGGCAGATAAAAGATTCGGACACGATTCTGCTGGTCGCGCAGGCGACACATCTGGCGGAAGATTTGAGCGATTTGCTGCCGCTCGCCATTGGCAAAAAAGGATTCGTTGCCGTTACTTTTAGAGATAAATTTTCGGCAAGCGAAGATTTTTCCGAAATTGCCGAATCGTTTCAAGTTACGTTCGTGCCGATTGATGCGCGTTCCGTTTCCGCTGCAGAGAAAAAATCAATTTTTAACGCGCTCGAAAATCCGCAAGAATTTCGGCAGACGAAATTTGAAATCGCTCTGCCGGAAAAAATCGAGCCGCGAAAAACTTTGATCGAAACAAAATACACAGGCGCGGTTTTGAGCGTTTTTCTGATTTTTCTGCCCGCGATTGTTGCCGTTTGGCTGGCAAATTCTTTTGCGACGGAAGCTGAAATTTTGGTCAAAAACCTTTTTGCGCCGCTCGTCGCATCTGCCGAAAACGCGCCAGAATTTTTCAAATTTCTGCTTACGGGAAATTATGGTTTTTTGACAATGTTTCCGCTGATGTTCGTCTGGGCTTTGCCGATTGTCGCGCTTTACGCCGTTTTTCTGGCGGTTTATAAAGCCAGCGGTTTGCTCGACCGTCTGACCGTCGCGCTGCATCCGCTCGTGCGTCCGTTCGGGCTGGAAGGCAGAGACCTTTTGCGCGTCGTGATGGGTTTCGGTTGCAATGTTCCGGCGGTGGTTAATTCGCGTTCGTGCTCAAACTGCACGCGCGGAACTTGCATTTCGGCAATCAGTTTCGGCTCGGCTTGCTCGTATCAGTTCGCCGCGACCATCGGTGTTTTCGCCGCCGTTCAGAAACCGTTTTTAATCGTGCCGTATCTCGCTTATCTAATCGTCACGACCTTGATTTTCGCCCGTCTGAACACGCCGAAAGAAGCGTTTTCAAGACGAAATTTGCTTGTCATCGACGGCAGAACATTTTTGCAGATGCCGTCAGCAAAAGACGTTTGGTGCGAAACCCGCTCGACTTTGCGCGATTTTTTCCGTCAGGCTTTGCCCGTTTTTTTGATAATTACTTTGATTGCTTCCGCGCTCGATTTTTTCGGCGGAATGCAATTCGTCGCCAATCTTTTTGCGCCGCTTTTGAAGATTTTCAATCTGCCGGCGGAAGCCGCGTCCGCGATAATTTTCGCCGCCGTCCGAAAAGACGGAATTTTATTATTAGCCGGCGAAAATACCGCGTCCGCGCTGTCGGCGGGACAAGTTTTGACGGCGGTTTATTTCGCCGGTGTCGCCGTGCCGTGTCTGGTTACGCTTTTGACCATCGGCAGGGAAATGAGCGCGAAATTTGCGGGCAAACTTCTTTTTAAACAGCTTGCGGCAGCGGTTGTTTTTACTTTGCTACTCGCACTTTTCAGCGGAATTTTCTAGTTTTATTTTGAAATTTTAGTATTTATGGAAATGAATTTAATGAAAAAATTACCCGTAACGGTTTTGTCCGGCTTTTTGGGCGCGGGCAAAACGACGCTTTTGAATCACGTTTTGACGAACCGCGAAGGCTTGCGCGTCGCCGTCATCGTCAACGATATGAGCGAAATCAATATTGATGCCGCACTCGTCAAAAACGGCGGTTTTAATCGCACCGAAGAAAAATTGGTCGAGATGTCGAACGGCTGTATCTGTTGCACTCTGCGCGAAGATTTGCTCATGGAAGTGGGCAAATTGGCGCGTGAAAATCGGTTTGATTATCTTTTAATCGAATCATCCGGCATCAGCGAACCTTTGCCCGTTGCCGAAACTTTTACGTTTGCCGACGAACACGGAAAAAGTCTTTCCGATGTCGCCAAACTCGATACGATGGTAACGGTTGTGGACGCTTTTAATTTTTTGAACGACTTTCGTAAAGCCGAAGACTTGAAGTCTCGCGGATTGGAATTAGGCGAAGATGATGACCGCACGATTGTTGATTTATTGATCGAGCAGATCGAATTTGCCAACGTCATTATTTTGAATAAAACCGATTTGGTCGCAAAAACGGAACTCGAAAAACTGAAAGCCATCATCAAATCGTTAAATCCGAAAGCGGAAATTGTCGAATCGGAATTCGGTAAAGTCAGCTTCGATAACATTTTGGACACGAATCTGTTTGATTTCGACGAAGCCTCAGCCGCCCCCGGCTGGCTCGCCGAACTGCGCGGCGAACACACCTCGGAATCGGAAGAATACGGCATTTCGAGCTTTGTTTATCGCGCCCGAAAACCGTTTCATGCGACGCGCTTTTGGAATTTTCTGCAAATGGATCGCCCGGAAATCTTACGCGCCAAAGGCTTTTTCTGGCTCGCTTCGCACCCGCGCTTTACCGGAATTTATTCGCAAGCCGGCGGCGCGTGCCGCGTCGAACCCGCCGGAGTTTGGTTTGCCGACACGCCGCCCGAAGATTGGGATTCGGACGCGGAAACGCTCGCCGAATTAAACGAAAAATGGGACGAAAAAACAGGCGACCGACGGCAGGAAATCGTTTTTATCGGAATAAATTTAGACGAAAAAACAATTTCCGCCGAACTCGATAAATGTCTGACGAGCGAAATGGAAAGGAAACTGACCGCCGAAGATTGGCGCAAAATCAAGCATCCGTTTGCCGCCTGGGACGGCAAAATCGAATATCTGCATTACGCCGCGCATCAGTATTGATTCGAGGTCAAAGATTATTTTTTTTCGACCATTCATTTGAAGTTTGCGGCAATTGATTAAAATTATAAGCATTTATCAAACGAAAGCCGATAAAGT
>JBBRVS010000093.1:0-20391 GCA_038246645.1 Pyrinomonadales bacterium | reverse complement strand
GTATTATCATTTTTAGTTTTTTTTTTCCTTATAAAAGATTTGTTGAAATGATAAATAATAAAATTCCAAGACGCAAAGACGCATTTTAAATGAACTTCCAAAAACATTTTATCGAAAAAATACGTTAAGCCGTTTTTGTAAAAATAAATTGATTCAACTTTCGACTTTTTTACGCCTTTATAAACAGGAATAATTATATGAAAATCAAAATAATACTCGATAAAATACACACTTCGGTTACGGAATATCGTTTATTGCAATTATTTACGGCATTCACGCGAATTCTTTTGGTAATCGGATTTATTCCGCCGAGTATAAAAAAAATAATGAACGAGCCGTTTACAAGTCTGCCGGACACAAATCCGGTCGGACATTATTTCAACGCGCTTTATCAAACCGGATTTTATTATCAATTTATCGGCTGGGCGCAGCTTATCGCCGCCGTTCTTTTGCTTTTTCCGCGAACCGCTCATCTCGGTGCATTGATGTTTCTGCCGATAATTTTCAATATCGCCGTTTTAACAACTTCGGTCGGTTTTCAGGGAACGTGGATAATTACGATCTTTATGACGCTGGCATCGCTTTATCTGGTGTCCTGGGATTATGATCGTTTGAAGCCGATCTTGTTTCTCAAACGCGAAAAAAGAGCGGCAATTTTCAAAAACGAATTGATTTGGCTTCCCGTTTTATGTGCTGTCGGAGCAATTGTCAGTCATTTATTTTTGTTTACATTTTTACTTCAAAGTCCTTTCAAACCGCAAATTTCGCATAGTTTGATTCTCGGCGGAATCGGTTTTGCGTTTGGTCTTACAATTGCGGTTCATCACAGGTTTATGCGCGTCGGTAATCTGGAAATTGACAGAGAAATATTGTAAAACCTTTGTTATGAAGAAACACGAAGAATTCCGCTTGATCGTTACGGGCGAGTTCGCCGATATAAACGAAGCGAAACACGCCCTGCAAGACCCGTTTATCGAAGATTTTGTCGAGGAAACCGGAAAATTCAGTTTTAATAATTTTGAAGACATCCGCGTGACAAACCGCATTTCGTTAAGCGATCTGGAAATTGCCGAACTCGAAGAAGGTGTTTATGAAATCACCTGCCCGAACGCACAGGTTTTATTAAATCGCCCGAAAGCCGAAAAGCTCGCTGAAACTCTGGAAAGACAAGCGATGTTTGACAATGTTCGCGTCGAACCGATAGATTAAACAGCGGAAAACTGAAATTTTATGGAAAAGGAATTCTTAGACGGAAAAGTGCTGGTCAAAATCGGCAATATTACGCTGGAAAAAGTTGACGCAATCGTCAATGCCGCCAATTGGACGCTGCTCGGCGGCGGCGGCGTTGACGGCGCGATTCACAACGCGGGCGGCGAAGAAATTATGAAAGCCTGTGAAGAAATCCGTAAAACCGTTTATCCGAAAGGTTTGCCGACGGGCAAAGTCGTTATCACGACCGGCGGCAAACTTCCGGCAAAATTCGTCATTCATACGGTCGGACCGATTCGCGGAATTGACAAGGAAAACGAAGCCGCACAATTAGCCGATTGTTACAAAAATTCCTTAAAACTCGCCGCCGAACACGAGCTTGAAACCGTCGCATTTCCGGCAATCTCGACCGGTGCATATGGCTATCCGAAAGATGAAGCCGCCAAAATCGTATCCGAAGCAATAAAAGATTTTCTCTCTGAAAATGACCGAATTAAACAAGTCAGGCTCATATTTTTCCTGACGAATGAAGCAAATATGTTTATCCGGCATCAGGAATTTTGATTTGATTAAGATAATCTAAGTTGCCAGTTAAGAAGATTATCGAAGTTATTAACCGCGAAAGACGCGAAAAGGCGCGAAAAAAGAAAGAATCTTTGATTGGTTTTACATTAATTTTAGCGTTTTTCGCGTTTTTCGCGGTAAAAAGATTAAAAGTTTTACAACTGGCAACTTGGGTTAAAATAGATATCTTTCATCAGTGAAATTTGACAAATAATAAACAAAATAATGAACGCATAAAGTTCACGGTATAACTTCGAGTTGTATTACTGATCACTTTTGAAAGAGATATATTTTTATTGGTGAAAAACAACATCAATGTTGAATAATTCGCGGCGGCGGCTGTGATTAATCTGTCAAACCACAATCATTTATGACACAAAACAAAACGGCTTCGACCCAAGAAATTCGCGCTAATTTTCCGGCTTTGAATCGCCTTTATAACGGCTTTCCGGTGGCTTACTTTGATGGTCCGGGCGGAACGCAGGTTCCTCGCGTCGTAGTCGAAAAGATGACCGATTATCTTTTTAATCACAACGCGAACTCGCATTGGTCTTTTCCGACGAGCAATGAAACCGACGCGATTCTGGCATATTCGCGGGCTGCTGTCGCCGATTTTTTGAATGCTTCGGCAGTTGAAATCGCGTTCGGACAAAATATGACTTCGCTGACCTTTCATCTGGCGCGCGCGCTTGGCAGAAATTTTTCGGCGGACGACGAAATTATCGTGACCGAACTCGACCATCACGCGAATGTTGATACGTGGCGCAGTTTGGAAAAAGAACGCGGCGTAAAGATTCGCGTAGTGCCGTTGGACATTGAAAGCGGGACTTTGGAATTCGGGACGCTCGAAAATCTTTTGAATGCGAAAACACGGCTTCTCGCCATCGGCGCGGCTTCAAACGCAATCGGGACGATTTCCGATGTCAGGCGCGCCTGTCATTTAGCGAAGGAAAACGGCACTTTGAGTTTTGTGGATGCGGTTCATTACGCGGCGCACGAACTTATTGACACGCAAGATTTCAATTGTGATTTTCTGTCGTGTTCGGCGTATAAATTTTACGGTCCGCACATCGGCGTGCTTTTCGGGCGCAACGAACTGCTTGAAAAAATTGATTTTCCGAAACTCAAACCCGCGCCGGATTACGCGCCCGAACGGGCTGAAACCGGAACGCAAAGCCATGAATCAATCGCCGGCGCCGGTGCGGCGGTTGATTTTCTCGCTTCCCTTTCATCGGGCGAAACGCGCCGCGAAAAATTGCAAAACACTTTCACGGAAATCCATTCGCGCAAGAAAGATTTATTTAAAACTCTGTGGGAAGAATTATCGGCAATCGAAGGCGTGCGCCTTTACGGGCAAAATCCCGAATCAAATCGCACCCCGACAATTGCTTTTACCGTAAAAAATGTTAATTCACAAAGCGTTTCGGAAAAACTGGCGGAACTCGGCGTTTTCACCTCACACGGCGATTTTTATGCGACGACCGTGGTTGAAAAATTCGGTCTGCAAAATGACGGTCTGGTTCGCGCCGGAATTGCTTGCTACACAATAATTGAAGAAATCGAAAGATTGATCGAAGGCGTTAAAGAAATCGCCGCGAAAAATTGAAATTATCTCTAATTAAACTCCAGTCTTGATTAGAGATACAAGAGAAAATTTAACACTAGAGAAGATGCACACGGATGAAGCCGGAGAAAGGCAAGATAAAGACCAATGAATGTTCCTAAAGCAATGAATTATCTGTCCTTATCATCTTAAATCTGTGTGCATCTGTGTTAAAAACATTGCTGATTTTCTAATCAAGACTCAGGTTAATTAACCCTCTTGATTCGCATCATAACTTCCAATTAAGTCACCGATTACTCAGGCAATTTGAAAATCACGAGAACATTGTGGATAATTGACCAACTTTTTCCTAAAAAACTTTTTATTTCCTGAAAATCTAAAATATTCTTTAGAAACCAAAAAATCTAAATTGACGAAAAAGGTAATTATGAAAGAAATTTCGTCAAATAAATTAAATGATATGCAAACAGTACTTAGTCCGCAATCCGAACAAAGTTTTGAAAACTATTTTTATTACAACCGCGAACTGCCCGAAAATCTCCGATTCTTAGAAGAGTTAGCCTGGAATTTCTACTGGTCTTGGCGACCGGAAGGCGTGAGTTTGTTCCGCGAACTCGATCCGCGTCTGTGGGATAAAGGCGAGCAAAATCCGCGTCTTCTTCTCAGAACCGTTAAAGATATAAGACTTTGGCAAAAGGCGAATGATGCGAAATACGTTGAAAAAATGGCAGAATTTAAAGCCCAGTTTAAAAATTATATTTCGCAAACGCCGAAAGAATTCGGGCGCATTACAAAGGAAAATCCGACGGCATATTTTTGTGCCGAATACGGCGTACATAATTCACTGCCGATTTATTCAGGCGGTTTGGGAATTTTAGCGGGCGATCATCTTAAATCCGCCAGCGATATGAACGCGCCGCTCGTTGCCGTCGGGCTTTTTTACCGTTACGGCTATTTTCGTCAGGCGATTTCCCACGACGGTTGGCAGCGGGAACATTATCTGAATTCTTTTGACAATCAACTTGCACTGAAACCTGTTTTGGATAAAAACGGCGAACGCGTTTTGGTGATGATACAAATGCGCGGACGCGCGGTTTTCGCGCAAGCCTGGCTGGCGCAGATAGGCAGAATTTCGCTTTATCTGCTCGATACGAATGTCGAAAAAAATGCGGAAGTTGACCGCCTTATAACCGGACATCTCTACGGCGGCGATACGGAAACTCGCGTCGTGCAGGAAAAAATCTTGGGAATCGGCGGTGTTCGCCTTTTGCGGAAACTCGGAATTATGCCGGCGGTTTATCATTTAAACGAAGGACATTCGGCATTTTTGACTCTGGAACTGGCGCGTGAATTTTTGGAAGAAAATCAGGAAAAAGATTTTAACGACGCTATTGCGGACGTGCGCGAAAAATGCGTTTTCACGACGCACACGCCGGTTTCCGCCGGAAATGATGTTTTTTCGCCCGAATTGATCGAAGCGTGTTTTGATAAAAATTTTATTCATTCGCTGAAAATCGAAAAAGAAGAACTTTTCGCGCTCGGACGCACGAATGCCGAAGACGAAAACGAACCTTTCGGAATGACGCCCTTTGCGATCCGTATGACGCGCCGGGCAAACGGCGTGAGCGAAAAACACGGCGAAGTTTCGCGCGGTTTGTGGCAGGAAATGTTTCCCGGTGCGAAAATCGAAGACGTTCCGATCACGCATATCACGAACGGCGTACACGCGCCGACGTGGGTTGCGCCGGTGATTCAGAATCTTTTTGAAAAATTTATCAGCAAGGATTGGACTGAAGTTCTGAAAAACGAAACCGATTGGCAGGAAGCCGTCAGTAAAATTCCCGATGCGGAAATCTGGAAGGCGCATAAATTACTGAAAAATCTTTTGATCGCCTTTATTCGCCAAAGAACTCTGGCGGCGGAAACCGGCGATCAGGACACGATCAACGAACACGAAAATACCAATAAACTGTTTGATTCTAATGTTTTAACTATCGGTTTTGCGCGGCGCGTGGCGGCTTATAAACGCTGGAATCTTTTGACGAGCGATCTGGAAAGACTTCTGAAAATGGTTGACGACGAAAAACGTCCCGTGCAATTCGTTTTTGCCGGAAAAGCGCATCCGCAAGATCGCACCGCCAAACAGCTTTTGCAAAACTTGATGCGCCTCGACAACAATTCGCAGTGGCAAAGACGTGCGGTTTTTGTCGAAGATTACGATCAGGAAGTGGCGCGTTATCTGGTTCAGGGCGTTGATGTCTGGATGAATGTTCCGCGCCGTCCGATGGAAGCGAGCGGGACGAGCGGACAGAAAGCGGCGATGAACGGCGGTTTGAATCTTTCAATTTTAGACGGTTGGTGGATCGAAGGCGACAACGGACAAAACGGTTTTTCAATCGGTGTTTTGGAAGACAATGAAAATCTATCGCCGGATGAAATTGACGCCAACGATGCCGAATCGCTATACAAAATTCTGGAAAACGAAGTGATTCCGACGTTTTATGAATTAGATGAAAACGAACTTCCGGCAAAATGGATCGCGCGTATGCGAAATTCGATTGCCACATTGACACCGCAGTTTTCCAGTGATCGAATGGTCAGGGATTATTTCGATAAAATTTATCTAAACGAGGAAAAATAATGGAGAATCAAGATTTTACAATCGGTCAAATCAAACCCGTCGAATGTTACAAACAAGGCTGGGAGATCATCAAAAGTGATTACTGGCTGTTTTTTGCCATCGCGCTGGTCGGCGGTTTGATCGGCGGAATGAGCCTATACATTTTGCTCGGAGTAATGATCTGCGGAATTTTTTATGCAAATTTGCAGAAGATAGATCACGGCATCGCTTCGTTTGATAATCTCTGGAAAGGTTTCGGTTTTTTCGTTCCTTCTTTGATCGTCACGCTTTTTATCGTCGTTCCGATGATCTTCGTTTATGCGATTATCTACGTACCGATCATTTTCGCGGCGATGATGGGACCGAATCTCAACCCGGAAGAATTTATGGGAATTTTAATCGGCGCGTTTGCGGTTGATGCCGTGCTTATCGTGCTGATGGTGTGTTTTCATACGCTTTTGATGTTCTCGTTTCCACTGATAATTGACCGCAATTTGTCGGCGTTTCAGGCGATGAAAACGAGTATGAAAGCCGTCTGGAAAAATCTCGGCGGCGTAACCGGTTTGATCGGCGTGCAGATCGTTTTGATGCTGCTCGGAATGCTCACGTGCGGGATCGGCATATATTTTCTGATGCCGATTTTGATGGCTGGATTTGCCGTTGCTTACCGGCAGGTTTTCCCCGCCGGACAAAATTTTCAAACTCCGCCGCCGCCGAATGCTTTTAGCGGCGCGGGAAGTTATACTTAAATTTATGAAAGCAAATTTTAACGAAATAAACTCAACCGAAGAATTAGACAAACTCTTTGAAAAATCAAATGCAACGCCCGTAGTTTTATTTAAACACAGCACGACTTGTCCGATAAGTTCGGGCGTTTATCAGGAAATTTCCAATGCCGACGCGGAAATAAATATTGTCGTCATCCAAAATTCCCGGCATATTTCGAGCGCGATTGCCGAAAAAACCGGAATCCGCCACGAATCGCCGCAAGCGATTATTTTGAAAAACGGCGAACCCGTCTATCACGCTTCGCATTTCGATATTACGGCGCAAGACGTGGAAAATGTTCTAAAAAATTAATTTTATGATCGAACCGACACAAATAATCGAAGAGAGCGATTCGGCAATTTCCATCAAATGGTCGGATGAAAAAGAAACTTCATATAACGCGCCGCAGCTTCGCCGCGCTTGCCCGTGCGCGGGCTGCGTCAATGAATGGACGGGCGAAAAAATCTTAAAAGAAGAATCGGTTTCCGATGATCTGACCTTTTCGCATATCACGATTGTCGGTCGTTACGCGCTCAATTTTCATTTCAGCGACGGACACGAAACCGGAATTTACAGTTTTAATTACCTGCGCGAGTACTCCGATAAAAATTAGAGGCAAAATTTGTTAAATTGTTTATAATAGACAAAGTTATTTATGCTTTGGTGATGGATTATTATGCAAGAAAAAGATATTTTTGACGAACGACAGGAAGTTAAAAAGGCGAATTTCGCCTGCCCGCATTGCCGCGAACGGTATGATTACGATGTGCGCTGGCTGAAACGCACGAAGAAAAAAAATTTTAATCGGCGAATGAGCGATCAAGACCGGATGCAGTTTGAAAAATCGCGTGATTATATGGTGCGCGTTGACGATCAGCTGATGTGCCGGAACAACCGCTGCCGCAAACGCTTCGAGATTCCGTCGGCGCAATCAATCGTTTTTATCTGAGATTTCTTTTCTAAATCGGCGGCGTGTGATATTCTTTTTTCACAAGAACAATTATAAAAGGTGAAGAATTATGACCGGCAAAGACTTGGAATTTTATAAAGATCAGCCCGTTCCCGACGCAGATATTCAGGAACTTATGGACGAAGAAATCGCTCACGCCCCGCAAGCACCGAACGAATTGAAAGAAAGACTGCGCGAAAATCATTCGACTTCGCCGAAACTCTCCGGCGGCGATATTGATGCCGAATGGGAAGATGCCAACGACAGCGGCGCGGAAAGCGTCGGCGGTCATAATCCGACACCCGATCAATCCGATGTCGAGGAAAACGCGCACGCCATGGGCATTGATTTTCAAGACAACGAACCGCTCGATTTTGATGAAAAATTCAAAAAACGCGACCGCGACCGTTATGAATTAAACGAAAACTCAAAGGACAAAAACGACTCGATTTAGATTTCACATCAATATAAAATAAGACAATTAACAGGGATGACAGGATAACCAAGGATGTTAAAAAAATAACTATCCCTTTTTATCCTGTCATCCCTGTTAATTTCTTCGGCTTTTGTATTTCTTAACTGAAATCAGTCTTTGTAAATCTCGACGACAGGCTTTCCTTCCGCATTGATATAAGCGCGGTACATTCCTTCGGAGTTGAACGAAATTCCGATGTTGCCGAATTTATCAATCGCTACCACGCCGCCGTCGCCGCCCATTTTTTGGAGTTTCGTCTTTATCACCATATCAGCCGCTTGCTGAATCGGCATTGCACGGTATTCCATCAGCGAAGAAATTTCCTTCGCTACTCCCAAACGAATAAAAAATTCGCCCCAACCGGTTGCCGAAACCGCGCACGTTGCGTTATTGGCATAAGTTCCCGCGCCGATGATCGGAACGTCGCCGACGCGTCCGTATTTTTTATAAGTCATTCCGCCGGTCGAAGTTCCCGCCGAGAGATTGCCGTCTTTGTCGAGCGCGACCGCGCCGACCGTGCCGTATTTCGTGTTCCGGTCATCGAGCAGGCTCGCACCGGAAACTTTCTTGCCTTCCTTTGCGGCTTTTTCCTTTTCCTTTTCCTGTTTGATGATTCTTTGCAGAGAATCCCAACGCTCCTGCGTCCAGAAATATTTTTCTTCGACCATTTCGATATTCATTTCTTTAGCAAAAGTTTCCGCGCCTTCGCCGATCATCATAACGTGTTCTGATTTTTCCATAACGGCACGCGCCAGCACGATCGGGTTTTTGACGCGGCGCAGTCCGGCGACCGCTCCGGCTTTCAGTTCCTTGCCTTCCATCACGGCGGCATCGAGTTCGTTTTTGCCGTCAGCCGTAAAAACCGCGCCTTTTCCGGCGTTGAAAAGCGGCGAGTCTTCGAGAATTTTTATTGCCGTTTCAATCGCGTCCAAACCGTTTTTTCCCGCTTGCAGAGCTTTATAACCCGCCAGAACCGCTTCTTCGAGTTTAGCGCGGTATTCTTTTTCGCGTTCCGGCGACAAATCGCCGCGCCGGATCACGCCCGCGCCGCCGTGCAGTACAAATCCGAGCCGCGGATTCTGCGGCGATTGAAGCTGTTCGAGTTCAGTAAAAGCACCTCTCTGCGCTCCGATTGAAAGCGGTAAAATCAATAAAATAAATGCTAAAAGAAAAGTTGTGATTTTTTTCATTTTTATCTCCGGAATTTTTTGAAATGTTGAAGATAGATTATCACAAATGGTAAAAAGCGATAAACCCGTTTATCTGTAGAAAAAAAATGACTCGATCGCGGGGCGGCTCGCTTACGCTTCAGTCCTTATCAAACAGTTATACCAAGTTGCTCAAAAAAAATGATAATCGTTAAGCAGGCGGTCTTTGACCGCCTGCTTAACGATTATCATTTTTTTAATTTTATTTAGGCAACTTAGTATTAGTTTATCTATTTTTTCATCGAAGCTGCGGGTTTAATTTTTTCCAATTGTTCAACAATTACCGAAGATTCGGCGCGTTTCGTGTAATCGGGATCGAGAAACGCATAAACAATTTCGCCGTTTTGTTTGACGATGTAAGTTGCCGAAAGCGGCAGATCCGGTGTTTCGGTCTGGTTTTGTTTGACCAGATCAATGCCGTATCCTTGATATTTCTCGTTCGTGTCCGCCGGAAGCTGAAAAACAATGCCGAATTGGCGGGCGACTTCGAGTTTTCTGTCGCTTAAAACCGTAAATTTCAGTTCGTTTTTCTGCGAAACGGTCAGAGAAGTGTCGGGATTTTCCACCGAAACGGCGACCAGTTTCCCGCCGCTGTTCGTGATTGTATCGAGATTTTTCTGCAAACTTTTCAGATAAAGATTGCAATACGGACACCACGCGCCGCGATAAAAAACAAGCACGAGATTTCCCTCTTTCAACAACTCTTCGCTCGTGATCTGTTCGTTTTTCTCATTTAACAAAGTGAAAGAAGGAATTTTCGCGCCGACATTCAGTGCATTTTTTGCGGCTTCTTCCGCTGTTACCGTTTTTGAAGCCATTTTTGTTGTTTTATTCATTTCCGTTTTTTGATCCGTCTGCGAGCAAACCGGCATTGCCAGCAAAACACAAAAAACCGTTGTTAAAAATATTTTCATAAAATTCTCCTTAAGATTTCTGTTTTGTAATCCATTTTGCCCGACTTATTATTCCGGTTTTTATTTTTTATTTACAAATCCGGCTTTTTTCTGTTAAGTTACCACTACAACAAATAAATCTTCTCCCGAAGTATTGGAGGAACAAAATATGAATAAATCAACCCCTAAACTTTTGATTTTCGTTATTGCCCTATTATTTTGTCCGATTTTGAACGTTTCCGCCCAAAAATCACAGACAAAACCCAAGACTAAAACTTTAAACACCACAAAGGTCGGCGCAGTTCAGCAAAATATAAATCCTTTATCAAAGATCGAACAGGAAATTTTGGACGAAATCAATCTGCTTCGCACTAATCCGCAAACCTACATCAAAATTCTGGAAGACATGAAAAACGGCTTAAAGGGTAAAGTCGTAATTCTTCCCAACGGCACGCGCTGGCAAATGAGCGAAGGAGTTACCGCGCTTAATGATGCGATAAGTGCTTTGAAGACAACAGGAAAGCTAAAGCCATTTGCATTTTCAAACGGAATGGCAAAAGCGGCAAATATGCAGCTTGCCGATCTGCAGGAAAATATGTCGCTCGGACATCTCGGCAAAGACGGCGGCGATGTCGAACACCGTTTGATAAAATTCGGCATTCCCGGCGAACGGTATTCTGAAAATATTTCTTATTATGTTAAAGATGTGCGCTCAGCCGTTTTGATAATGGTCATTGACGACGCATTTAAAAGCCGCAATCATCGCAAAAATCTCTTATCACCCCAATTTAACCAGATCGGTACGGCTTATGGAAAAGGGAAAAACGATGTCGGTATCTGTATTGTGGTTTTCGCCGATACATTTATCGAAATCAACAAATAAAAACGTTTACAATTTTTTTAAAATTTACATTCGTCTCGCTTCACGCCAGATTTTCGGGATTGACAGTAATTTTTGGCTTTTCGTTGAATGAGCGCGTTTGAGAAAAATATTGTAATCGAGTTTTTCGATTTCAACTAAAATTTTCGAGTAAATCCGTGAAGCCAGCAAAACCGTAAAACGCGAATCTTTTTCTAAATACGGAATTCCCTGTTCGCCTTTTTTGTAAAACTCGCGGGCGCGTTCGATCTGAAATTTCATCAATTCGCGGAAATTTTCGTCAAAATCACCTTCAAAAATTTGATCTTCCGACACATTGAATTTCCGCAAATCTTCCAGCGGCAGATAAATTCGGTTCATCGCCGCATCTTCCTTAATATCGCGCAAAATGTTGGTCAATTGCATCCCGATGCCCATCGCTTCGGCGTATTGAAGAGCGATTTTGTCCGAATAACCCAAAATTTCCGAACTCATCAAACCGACCGTCGAAGCGACGTGGTAGCAATAAACATAGAGTTCTTCAAAGGTTTCGTAGCGTTTGATCGAGGTGTCCATCAAAACGCCTTTGATCAAATCGAGCGGTAAATCCTGCGGAATTTTGTATGTTTTAAGAAGATCGCTCCAGGCAAGAAATACCGATTTTCGTTCATCAACAATCGCGTTCTGTTCATTGTCAGTTGTCAGTTGTCCATTGTAAATTTTTCTTAAACTTTCTTCCCATTTTTCGACGGTTTCAATCGCTTTTTGTTCGTCTCCTTCGCCGATCTCGTCAATTTCGTCATCAACGTGGCGGCAAAAGGCATAAATCGGATAAACGGCTTTTTGTTTGATGTTCGGCAGAAATTTCGCGGCAAAATAAAAACTTTTGGCGTGAAGTTTGGTTACGCTTTCGCAATATTCGTAGGCTTTTTTGATTTCGGCAGCTTCAAGCGAATTATTTTCCGTCATTATTTTTTTCTTCCGCCAAATATTCGGTTAATTGAATCAAACAACTGCGGGCTTCGTTTGACGGGAAATTTTCTATTAAAAAACGTTTAGCTTCTTCGACCAGATTGTTTATTTCATTTCGGGTTGAATTATTTGCTTGTGAAACTGCCAAATCTTCCGAAATTTGGTAAGCATCGCCGAAATACCCGGCAAAGCGCGCTAAATTTGCCGAATCGAGATAATCCGCTCCGCCGAGAATCGCGCCGACTCGTAAAGCAAGCCGCATTAAAGCCGAAGTTTTCAAACTTTTTGTTGATTCGATGTAAAAATCATCCGCAAAATCGTTCGCTTCCGCGCCTATTGCTATGTTAAATCTAACCGTTTGTCCGGCGATTAAACCGGACGCGCCGACGCATTCGACAATTTCGGCGTGCGCCTGCATGGCACGTTCCGGCATTCCGATATGATTGACGAAAACCAGCGGATACGCGGTATTAAGCAGAGAAAGCGCGACTAACACCGTCAAACCTTCGCCGTATTGCTCACCCGAAGAAATGTTTTCGCGGCTAATTTTCCGATGATTAAAAAAAGACAAATCTTCCAGAATCGTCGAACTCGTATAAATAAATTCGACCGCCGCCGCCGAAGGCAAAACATCCTGCGCCTTGCCGCCGAAAAGTTCCGCACCGAGCAGAGTCAAAATCGGGCGAAGGCGTTTTTCGCCGGAAAACAAAGCCGATTCGACCGCTTGATTAAATTCTTTTTCGATCTTCGGCGGCGCGGGCGGCAGATATTCGCGCAAAGATTTTTCGATTTGCGGGAGATATTTTTCTGCAAAATGCCGCAGATCGGCGAAATTTTCGTAGGATTTTTCTGTGTTCATTAACAGCCCGTGATCGTAAATTCGGCAACCTCTTTTATTAATTTACCATTTTCGGCTTCGGAAGAAAGAAAAAGTTTCATACTTGCGACGTTGTAATGGTCGTTTAATTGTAAATAAAAATCGAGTTTTCCGTCATTATCCAAATCGCCCGCCCATTTTATTTGCCACGAACAATCGTCGCATTTCTCTACCGAATAAAGAATTTGACTCGATTTTCCTTCGGTTAAAATGAGTTTTGAGGTTTCATTAAGATATTGCGGATTTTCCGTATCTTTTTTTTTGCTTTCCACTTTCAGATTATATTTTTTGCCCGCAAAATCAAAATTTTGGTCAAAATCATTTCCGATTGATTTTTCTCCGTCGAGAACTGTTTTAACGGCGCGGCTTTGCTTAAAATTTCTTCCGCGAATCAGAAAAACGGCATTTTCCTGACCTAAAACCGTTACTTCTTTTCCCGTTTTTTGGCTTTCGTCATTATCAACAAGCGCATCGTAAACATTTTCAACTGTAATAACGACGGGCAGAAGCGAATAATTTTCGTTTTGTTTGAAAAGTCCGAGCCAGGTTTCACCCGTTTTTGCCGATAATTCTTCGCCGTGAAATATGCCTGTTTCCAAAATCTCGATTTTTCCGTTTTGGGCACAGACGGAAAAACTCAATACTAAGATCAAACCGATTAAAATTGTAAAACTTCTCATTATTTTTTCTCCTTTTCCTGCTTATAAATTTCAAGAGCATTTTCGGCAAGTTCGGCATTTACCGTGATGCGAAACGGATGTTTGGCAACATAGATCGGCACTTTTTTGATATTTGCGCCGAGTTTCCCGAGAATTCCGGCGATTTTTTCATCGGGAAATTCGGCAAAACCGAAACCTTCAGCAGCGCGTTTGAACGCTCCGCGCAGACGGTCGAGCGCGAGTTCGCGGTTTATCAACTCGAATCCGCGTGTCTGAAATTCGCCGAGCGCGAAAAGTATGACTTTTTCATCTACGTTTTCGTCCGTTTTCACGTCAAAAAGTGTCAGTTGGTTTTCGTCCTTTGTCATTTGTCGTTTGTCCTTTACAAATTGCCTCGATCAAATGAATTTTATCACATAAACACAAAAGTTTTGACTGTTGATTGCCACAGCTTTCACCGCGCCGCGCCGTAATTTTCGTTTATCAAACGGTTAATGCTAAACTGCTTTAAATCATTAAAAGTTAGTTGATAATTACAAAGATAAATCGCAAAGGGGAGAAAAACTGTAAACTGTTCACTTTTAACTATAAACTATTTAGCAGTAATAATTTATCCGTCATAGTTTAGAGTTCATAATTTATAGTTTATGGTTCGTTTGCCGGGGTCTTCCTATCTTTTATGTCAATGAAGTTTTTGTTCAAAACAAAAAAGCCAACAATTAAAAATAAACCAATAACCAAAATATGAATAAAAAAAACAAGAAATTTTGCATCGGACTCGGCGTTTCGGGCGGAATTGCGGCGTATAAAGCAATTGAAGTTTTGCGGCTTTTGCAAAAAGCTGGTTGTCAGTTGCGCGTCGCGATGACGAAACACGCGACCGAATTTATTCAGCCTTTGACCTTTCGCGCTTTGACCGAAAATTATGTTTTGGTTGATGATTACGACGAAAATAATCCCGATCCGATTGCTCATATAAATTTTTCGCAGAATATAGATTTGCTTTTAATCGTTCCGGCAACGGCGAATATTCTGGCAAAATTTGCGAATGGAATCGCCGATGATTTTTTGAGTTCGACCTATTTGGCGGCAAACGCGCCCGTAATGGTTGCACCGGCGATGAATGTTTCGATGTGGAATCATCCGGCGACGCAGCGAAATATCGAAAAATTAAAAAATGACGGCGTTTATTTTGTCGAGCCCGTTTCCGGCGAATTAGCTTGTAAAACGGTCGGAACGGGAAAGCTCGAAGACGTTGAAAATATCGCGGCGCAAGTTTTTTCTTTTTTAGAAAGGGAAAAAGAGAGAAAGGGAGAAAGGGAGAATAAAGAACTTGAAACTTTGAACTTGAAACCTGAAACTCAGGATTTTGCCGGAGAAAAAATCTTGATAACAGTTGGCGGAACGCGCGAAGCGATAGATCCGGTACGCTTTATCTCGAATCATTCGTCAGGGAAAATGGGTTTTGCGGTCGCGGCGGCGGCGCAAATTCGCGGCGCAAATGTAACAGTCGTTTGCGGAATGACGACCGTCGAACCGCCGGAAAATGTCAGAGTTATCAGAGCAATTTCCGCCGAAGAAATGTTTCAAGCCGTGATGAAAGAATTAAAAAATCAAACAATTTTCGTCGGCGCGGCGGCGGTTGCCGATTATCGCCCGAAAAACATCGAGGATTTTAAGATCAAGAAAACAAATAAAGAAACATTAATGCTTGAACTCGAAAAAACGCCGGATATTTTGTCGAATGTTTCACAGCGACGGCACGAGAATTTGCTGGTTATCGGTTTTGCGGCGGAAACGAACGATGTCGTCGGTTATGCAAAATCGAAAATGGAAAAGAAAAATCTCGATCTCGTTGTGGCAAATGACATCACGCAGAAAGGCGCGGGATTTAATACCGACACTAATATTGCGACGATTTTAATTAAAAACAGCGATCTGGAAATTGAACTGCCTTTGATGTCGAAACGCGAAATGGCTGATAGGATTTTGGACGAAATTATAAAGTTAAGAAAGAATAATTAACCACAGATAAACACGGATAAACACGGATATTTTTTGATTTATTATTAAATTTTATCTTTAAAAATCTGTGTCCATCTGTGTTAATCTGTGGTTTAAAAATAAAATGCAAAATGAATTTTCGACATTATTAGCTGACGTAAAAGAGCAAATTCTCTATTTGCAAGAACTCGGCGTGGACAATTTCGATGTCAAATTGCCGGAGATCGAAGTTCAAAGTTCAAAGTTTAAAGTTCACAGTTCAAAATCTGAGATTCCGCGTGAAAGACTGGAAAAATTTATTCCGACAGAAGATATTTTAAAATCGGTCGCCCGAATCGAAACAAAACCGCCGGCAGAAAAACTTAAAACATCGCGTTTGAGTCTTTTAGAGCAGACGAAACTTTCAAATATCGGGGAAATTCCGAAACGAAATTCTTACAGTTTTCCCAATAATAAAATTCAGGAACAAGCGAGGGAAGAAAACAAAATGGCAAAAAAACTGATGGAAGAAATGCCGACACTTTTCGGCGATACAACGAAAAAATTGCCGGAATCAAATGAAACGATTGAAGAAATCCGCGCCGACATCGGCAATTGTACGCGTTGCCCGCTTCACGAAGGTCGAACGCAAATTGTTCATTCGACGGGAAATCGTCAAGCCGATCTGATGTTCGTCGGCGAAGCTCCGGGCGCGGATGAAGACGCGCAAGGGAAACCTTTTGTCGGACGCGCCGGACAGCTTTTGACAAAGATCATCGAAGCCATCGGAATCAAGCGCGAAGAAGTTTTTATCGGCAACATCAACCGCTGCCGTCCGCCCGGAAACCGCACGCCGACCCTGCCCGAAGCCGAAACCTGCAAACCGTTTTTAATTCGAGAAATCGCCGTCGTACGTCCGAAAGTCATTGTCGTGATGGGCAATACGGCGATGAAAAATCTGCTCGATACCAAAGAAGGAATTACAAAATTGCGCGGCGAATTTATTGATTATTACGGCGTAAAAGTGATGCCGACATTTCATCCCGCATACCTTTTGCGCGATCCGCGAAAGAAGCGCGAAGTCTGGGAAGATATGAAAAAAGTGCGTGATGAAATCAATAAATTGAAGTAAAATTTATTTTGAGGTGTTTTTATGACGACAATTATTACAGCTTCGGAGAATTCGGCAAATATCATTGTTCCGATTGATGAACTTGAAAAATTAGGTTTTGAAGTCGGTGATGAAGTGGAATTTTCCAAAAATGAAAATGACGAAATAGTTCTGCGTCCGAAACAAAATGAACGCACGAAAAGAATTTTGGATGCGACGCGTGAGATTATTGAAAATCGCCGATCAGCTTTGATCGAATTGGGGAAAGGACACGAATGAGCGAGATTTTCTTTCCTAATTTCGATGATATTTTGCTCGTTCACGCCGAAATCATCAAAGAAACCGGCGGAAGCGGAGGTTTGCGCGATGCGGGCGGTTTGGAATCTGCGCTAAATGCGGCGGAAAATCGGTTTAATTATGAAACCGAAGACCTTGCCAAACTTGCAGCAACTTACGCTTATCATTTATCGCAGGCTCACGCATTTATTGACGGAAATAAAAGAATTGCGGCGGTCGTTTCCGAATTATTTTTGACTTTAAATGGAGCAAAATTAAATGCGACAAATGATGAAATTATCGAGCTTTTTCTCGATATTGCCGCAAGTAAATTGTCGCGTGAGGATGTAGAAGAAAAATTTGCCGTTTGGCTGACTTTATACGAAAATGAATAATCCCATACTTTTTGACCATTTTGAAAATGAAATCGTTTCGACTGAAACGGTTGACGAAATCAATCAGGAATTGCTCGAAAAAGCTAAGGCACTTCCGGCTTTTGCACAAGAATTTTTTATTTTCGGAACAGGAAATGTAAAATCTGATGTCGTAATTGTCGGCGAATCGCCGGGTGCGCCGGATGCGGATTCGGAAAAGCCTTTTATGGGTCCGGTCGGGCAATTGTTGGAGAAAATTCTGGCAGCGATCGGTTTGAAACGCGAGGAAGTTTACCTGACAAATGTCGTCAAATATATCTCGCAAGGCGAGGAATTAACGCCCGATATTTTGAAATTTTTCACTCCTTTTCTGCATCGTGAAATTTTGGCGATAAATCCCAAAATTATTATTTCGCTCGGAAATACTCCGACGAAGGCTCTGCTCAATACGAAAAAAGCAATTTCACAGATTCGCGGCGAATTTTATGATTATAACGGAATCAAATTAATGCCGACCTTTAATCCCGCCTATTTACTGCGCGATCCGTCGAAAAAACGCGAGGTTTGGGAAGATATGAAACAAGTACGTGATTTTTTGAAGGAAAGCGGCAAATAATTAACCGCAGAGACGCAGAGACGCAGAGAAAATAAAAGACATATTTAAATTTAAAAGCAAAGTAGGCAAAAATTTAATCTGCATTTAAAGAAAACAATAATTAAAAAACTCTGCGCCTTTGCGTCTCTGCGGTAAAATTTACTATGAAAGCTGAAACAATTAAATCAGAAAAAATCTATGAAGGCAGAGTCTTCGATGTTTATAAAGACACGATCAAGGAAGGCGAAAACGAATACACGCGCGAGATTATCACGCACGGCGGAAGCATTGTAATCGTTCCGGTTTTTGAAGATAATCGAGTTGCACTCGTTAAACAATATCGTCATCCGGTGCGAGATTATTTATACGAAATTCCTGCGGGAACTTTGGAAAAAGGCGAAGATCACGAAACTGGTGCAAAACGCGAACTTGAAGAAGAAATCGGCGTAACTTGCGGAAAAATCGAAAAACTTACTGAATTTTATGTTTCGCCCGGATTTTTAAGCGAGAAAATGTTTGTTTATTTGGCGACGGAATTAATCGAAACAAAACAAAATCTTGATGAGGATGAATTTATCGAAATCGAGAAATTTTCGTTTGAAGAAGTGTTTGAAATGATTCGCAAAAACGAGATTCAGGATGCCAAAACGATGGTCGGTTTGATTCTTGCGGGTGCAAAATCAGGTTTTTTCTATAAATAGCCTGTCTTTGCTTGACTGGAGTTTTATTTTTCGATATTCTTACCGTTCGCGTTTTAGCGGAAATTCCAGACAGAGAAGGGCTATTATGAGTACTTATTTTCCCAGTGGAAAGGGTTTAGCGGAAAACCGCAACTGGTTTGTTGTTGATGCCAAAGGCAAAACGGTCGGACGTCTCGCAACGGAAGTTGCGCGGATGTTGTCCGGCAAAAACAATCCGGCGTGGACACCGTTTATGGATATGGGCGATCACGTTGTGGTCATCAATGCGCGGCACGCAGTTTTTACCGGTTCGAAAAACGACCAGAAATTGTATCGCCGGCATACACATTATCCGGGCGGTTTGCGCGAAGTTACGGTCAAGGATATGTTTGAAACGCATCCCGAACGGGTGATTGAAAGCGCCGTTAAAGGAATGCTGCCGAAAACGAAGCTCGGAAAAGCGATGGGAAGCAAACTCAAAGTTTATGCCGATGCCGATCATCCGCACATTGCACAAAAACCCGAAACAGTTGAAATTAAAACAAGACAAGATTAGTTCAAGGTTTAAGGTTCAAAGTTCAAAGTTATTTTTGAATTTTCAGACCTTAAACTTTGAACCTTAAACTTTGAACTTAAAGAATATGGCAGATATACAGTATTACGGAACAGGTCGCAGAAAGACTTCGACGGCAAGAGTTTATCTTCGTCCGGGCAGCGGCGCAATCAAGGTCAACAAACGCGAGTTTGAAAGCTATTTTCCGAATGAAGCGCTCAGAATGATTATCAACCAACCGCTTCGTTTGACCGACACCACCGGCAAATTCGACATTATCATCAATGTCGCAGGCGGCGGAAACGCCGGACAAGCCGGTGCGGTGCGCCACGGAATTACCCGCGCTCTGCTCGAATATAATCAGGATTTGCGCCCGACTTTGAAAAAAGCCGGTCTTGTAACACGCGACCCGCGCAAGAAAGAACGTAAGAAATACGGTCAGAAAGGTGCGCGTGCGAGATTCCAATTCTCGAAACGATAATAATTGATAATGAATAACGGATAATGGATAATTTTTAAGTTTTAATTATCCATTATCCATTATCCGTAATTCGTTAAACGAAACCATCGTCGAAATTTTTTGGTTTATAAAAATTAGATTTCGGCGAGTACAAAAACCAATAAAGTAAGGAGTAATAAACTTTGGCAACAGTAACAATGAAGGAACTGCTCGAAGCAGGAGTTCACTTTGGTCACCAAGTCCGGCGTTGGAATCCGAAAATGAAGGAATATATTTTCGGCGAACGCAACGGCATTTATATTATTGATCTGCAAAAGACGCAGAAACTTTTCCGCGACGCTCTCAACTACGTTCAGGATACTTTGACGGAAAAGCCCAACAGAAAAGTTTTATTCGTCGGCACAAAACGTCAGGCTCAGGATTCGATCAAAGAAGAAGCCGAACGCGCCGGACAGTTTTATGTCAACAATCGTTGGCTCGGCGGACTTTTGACGAATTTTCAAACCGTTCAAAAGTCAATAAAAAAAATGCTCGACATCGAACGGATGCGCGAAGACGGCAGTTATGAAAAGCTGACCAAAAAAGAACGTCTGACGCTCGACCGCGCACACGAAAATCTGATGAAAAATCTTGCCGGCATCCGCGATATGAAAGGATTGCCCGATATGCTTTTCATTATTGATGTGCGTAAAGAAGATATTGCTGTTAAGGAAGCAAATCGGCTCGGCATTCCGGTTGTCGC
>JBBRVS010000092.1:0-20421 GCA_038246645.1 Pyrinomonadales bacterium | reverse complement strand
TAGTAAATTTGTCATTAGGGTAAATTGTTTTGTTTAGCATTAGATTTTTATCAATTCCAATCTAAACATCTTTTTACCCTTTTTGTTAATTACAAGGGGGACAAATCGCTATTGCGCCCCAGAAAAACCAAACGATTTAGTTGAAATCGGAGGAAAAGTTAAAGAAAAAGAATTCAAAATCGTCATGCTGGGCAGTTTGGAAGATTTCGCCGCCGCCAACAAAAAAGACCGCGCCGAAAACCCGGAAGGCGAAAAGGAAGTTTTTCCCGATTGGCAAGGCAAACAATATCTGCACAGTATGTTCAGCGTTCATCACGAAACGCTCAACAACGACCGCTATCCTGATGTCGAGTGGACGAGTGCGGTTGAGATTATTTCAAAAATATAGACTTTTAATATATTCATTAAGGATTAAAGAGTGTGCGAAAAGTATATTTTTCGCACACCTCAGCTTTATTAGACAAAACATTTGAAGTGACCAATTCAATTTAGGTGCAAAAACTTTAATTTGCCGACCTGAAGCGAGAATATGCTTTTGTAATCTCAACAATAATAATGGGCAAAATGATTGAGCTGATAATCACCAACCAATCAACATTATTCGGCGGCACGATGCCGAGAATTTTTGCCAAAGGCGCGAAATAAACCGCGAGCAATTGCAGCCCGATGACGATTGCCGTCGCGACGAAAATATAGGGATTGCTGAAAAATCCGTCGAACGTCGAGCGTGTTTGGGAACGGCAGTTATAGAGATGTCCGAGCTGAACGCCGACGACGGTCATCAGCGTTACCGTATGAAGATGCGCGCCCACGCCGTATGTTTGCCAAGCCCAAAAATATACGACGAGCGCGATGGCGGCGAGCATTGCTCCTTGCCAGGAAATTAAAAATAAAAAACCACGCGACAATAATTCTTCCTTTGGCGATTGCGGCGGACGGGTCATCGTATCAGCGGACGCGGGTTCGACGGCGAGTGCGATCGCGGGAAAAACGTCGGTCACGAGATTGATCCAGAGAATCTGCAAAGGCAGCAGCGGCAGAGGTAATCCGGCGGCAATCGGCACGAAAATCACGATGACTTCGGCGAGATTGTGCGAGAACATCATTTGGACGAATTTGATAATGTTGGCGTAAATGGCGCGTCCGCCTTCGATGGCTTTGACGATGGTCGAAAAATTATCGTCGGTCAAGACAATATCCGCGGCTTCTTTGGCGACTTCCGTGCCGCGCATTCCCATCGCAACGCCGATGTCGGCGCGTTTCAACGCGGGCGCGTCGTTCACGCCGTCGCCTGTGACTGCGACGATTTCACCTTCCTTTTGCAGAGCCTCGACGATGCGAAGTTTGTCTTCGGGAGATACGCGGGCGAAAACATGAGCGGTGCGCCCCATTTCCGCGAGTTTTTCGCTTTCTGCATTTATCAAATCGTTCGAATGCAGCGCGAAAACTTCTTCTCCCTGACTTAAATTTAACCGGCGGGCGATGGCGCGGGCAGTATTTATCTGGTCGCCGGTGAGCATCACGACGCGGATTCCGGCGGCTTGCGCCCGGCGTACGGCTTCGGCAACGCCTTCGCGCGGCGGGTCGCTCATCCCGACGAAACCTAAAAATGTGTAGCCGTTTTCGATTGGCAAATCTTCGGCATCGGCGAAATTTTTATCGGCGAATGCTAAAACGCGCAACGCTTCATCCGCCATTTCTTCGTTGATTTTCAAAAAACTGCGGCGCGTTGTGTCGTCGAATTTAACAATTTCCCCGTCTTTTGAGACGAATGTGTCGCAAACGTCCAGCACGACGGCGGGCGCGCCTTTGAGCGCGGCAAACGCTTTTCCGTCCGCTGATTGCAGAACGGTAATCATTCGTTTGGTATCGGCATCGAAAGGATTTTCGAGAAGTTTTTTGTATTCCGATTTTTCGCGGTTCACGTCGCAACCGAATTTTCCGGCGGCAACGAGCAGAGCTGTTTCGGTCGGGTCGCCGATGGCATTACTTTTATCCGCGCCGGTTGAATCGAGTGAGGCGTCGTTGCACAAAAAACTGACTCTCAACAGGCGCGAAAGATTTTCATCAAGGGAATTAATGCCTGTTTTGCCGTCCGCACCGGCTGTGAAATCCGGTAGTAGTTTAATAATTTGTTCGTTTGCCAGACGGTATTCCTGCACACTCATCCGGTTTTCGGTCAGCGTTCCGGTTTTGTCGGTGCAGATGACCGTCGCGCTTCCCAGAGTTTCGACCGCGGAAAGTTTTCTCACCAGAGCATTGCGGCGAGCCATCCGCAAAACGCCGAGCGCGAGGATCAGAGTTGTCACGGCAGGTAATCCTTCCGGCACGGCGGCGACTGCTAGACTGACCGAAACTTCGAGCATCAGCCAGAGGTCGTCGCCGCGCATCAAACCCGCCAGCATCACGAGGGCGGCAACTCCCAAAACGATATAAACGAGCCGTTTACCGAGTTGGGCAAGTTTCCGCTCAAGTGGCGTTTGCTCGGATTTAGTTTCGGCGATTAATTGCCCGATGCGTCCGAGTTCGGTTTGTTTTCCCGTCGCCGTAATAACGGCGGCGGCGCGCCCGGAAACAATCGTCGTGCCGAGATAAAGCATCGAAATTCGCTCGGCGAGCGGCGCGTCCGGTTTAACCGTTGCGATTGATTTTTCAACCGATGTGCTTTCGCCCGTCAGCGTTGATTCATCGCTGCGTAAATTAACCGCTTCGATCAGCCGCGCGTCAGCCGGAACGCGGTCGCCGGCAGTTAAAATCACGATGTCGCCGAGGACGATGTTTGCCGCATCAATGATTTGCTCGCTGCTGCCGCGCCGCACGCGAACATTTAAGTGCGTCGCCTTTTGCAGAGCGTAAAGGGCGCGTCCCGCTTGCCATTCGATGGCAAAACCGATAACGGCATTGAGCACAAGCACGACCAGAATCGCCAAAGCTTCGACGCGGCTGTCGGTGAACCACGCGACTACCGCCGCAAACCCCAGCAGCCAAACGATGATGCTCGAAAATTGCCCAATCAAAATCTGCCACGCGCTTCGTGATTTCGCGGCTTCAATTGAGTTTGCTCCGTCGCGGTTCAGTCTGATTTCGGCTTCTTGATTCGACAAGCCCTGTGCGGAGTCAACTTTTAACAAACCCGTAATTTCCTGTGAGGAATGCGCGTGAGGTGAAATTAAGAGTTCATCGCGGGAATTTTCTTTTGTGATCGTTGACCGGGGACGATTTGCAGACGCTTTTACTTCTGGTTTTGTTGGCATTTTAGTTTAATTTTCGAACAAATCTTGCAGACTTTTGCCAATGTTTCAATACGTCCATTTCCAATCTTTAATTTCCGGCAGATCGTCGCCGTATTCGTTGATATATTCCTTGTGTTCGACGAGTTTGTTGAGCATTTTTTGTTTGACGGAAGCTCCCATTTTTTTCAACTTCGGAACGCGCTCAACAACGTCTATTACCAAATGAAAACGGTCAAGATCGTTCAGCACGACCATATCGAACGGCGTGGTCGTCGTGCCTTCTTCCTTGAAGCCGCGAACGTGGAATTGCGCGTGATTCGTCCGCCGATATGTCAGGCGGTGAATCAGCCACGGATAACCGTGAAAAGCAAAAATTAAGGGTTTGTCGGCGGTAAAAATCGAATCGAAATCGGCATCGGAAAGTCCGTTCGGATGTTCTTTTACCGGCTGAAGTTTCATCAAATTAACGACATTGACGACGCGGATTTTAAGTTCGGGAAATTCCTGTCGCAAAATATCCACTGCCGCCAACACTTCCAATGTCGGAACATCGCCGGCGCAAGCCAAGACAACATCGGGTTCGCCGTTTTCATCGTTGCTCGCCCATTGCCAAATACCGATTCCCGCCGCGCAGTGGTTTGCCGCCGAATTCATATCGAGATACTGTAAAGACGGTTTTTTGCCTGCAATTATGACGTTGACGTAGTTTTTACTTCGCAGACAATGGTCGGCGACCGACAGCAGAGTGTTCGCGTCGGGCGGCAGATAGACGCGGACGACTTCGGCTTTTTTGTTAATAACGTGGTCAATAAACCCCGGGTCCTGGTGCGAAAAACCGTTGTGATCCTGTCCCCAAACGTGCGATGTGAGCAGATAATTTAAGGACGCAATCGGTTGCCGCCACGGAATTTGGCGTGTTACTTTCAGCCACTTGGCGTGTTGGTTGAACATCGAATCTATAATATGAATAAAGGCTTCGTAACACGAAAACAGTCCGTGCCGTCCGGTTAATAAATAACCTTCGAGCCAGCCCTGGCAAAGATGTTCGCTCAAAACTTCCATCACGCGACCGTCCGTCGAAAGATGATCATCCGACGGCAAAATGCCTTCCGTCCAAATTCGGTTCGTTACTTCAAACAACGCGGTTAGCCGATTTGATGCAGTTTCGTCGGGACCGAAAATACGAAAGTTTTTCTCGTCTTCGTTGAGTCTCATCACATCGCGCAAAAATCCGCCTAAAACGCGAGTCGCTTCGGCATATATTGCGGCGGGTTTAGAAACTTCGACGGCATATTCGCGGAAATTAGGCATTTCCAAATCTTTGAGCAGAAATCCGCCGTTGGCGTGCCGGTTCATTCCCATCCGATAACCGCCCTTCGGCGCGAGTTCCTGCAATTGAGCGATAAATTTTCCGTTTTCGTCGAAAAGTTCTTCGGGTTTATAGCTTCGCATCCATTCTTCAAGCTGTCGCAAATGTTCGGGATTCGTCGCCAATTTATCGAGCGGGACTTGATGCGAGCGAAACGAATTCTCAGTCGGTAAATTATCAACAAACTCCGGTCCCGTCCATCCTTTCGGAGTTCGCAAAATTATCATCGGATAAACAGGGCGCGTCGTAAACCCTTTCTCCCTTGCTTCGGTTTGAATGTATTTGATTTCAGCGAGAACAGTATCAAGCGTTTCCGCCATTTTTTCGTGCATCAATTCAGGATTGTCGCCTTCGACAAAATACGGTTTGTGACCGTAACCGACGATTAAATTCGTCAATTCTTCGTGACTCAGACGAGCCAAAACAGTCGGACCGGCGATTTTATAACCATTTAAGTGCAGAATCGGCAAAACCATTCCGTCACGCGCCGGATTGAGGAATTTGTTGGAATGCCAACTTGCCGCCAATGCTCCGGTTTCCGCTTCGCCGTCGCCGATGACGCACGCGGCGATCAAGTCGGGATTGTCAAAAACCGCGCCGTAAGCGTGCGCCAGCGAATAACCGAGTTCGCCGCCTTCGTGGATCGAACCGGGCGTTTCGGGCGCGACGTGGCTCGGAATTCCGCCGGGAAAGGAAAATTGTTTGAACAGCTTTTGCATTCCGGTTTCATCCTGCGAAATCGTCGGGTAAACTTCCGAATAAGTTCCTTCGAGATATGTGTTGGCGACAATTCCCGGTCCGCCGTGTCCGGGTCCGCAGATGTAGATTATATTTAGTTCGTGCAGCTTGATCAGGCGGTTTAGATGCACATAGATAAAATTCAAGCCCGGCGTTGTTCCCCAATGACCGAGAAGACGCGGCTTGATATGTTCGATTTTGAGCGGCTCTTGTAAAAGAGCATTGTCGAGAAGATAAATCTGTCCGACCGATAAATAATTTGCTGCCCGCCAGTAAGCATTGATTTTATTTATTTCATCTTTTGGTAAAGTCTCTTCAGCATTTTCTTTTTGCATATATAATCCGAAATATTTTCTAAAAAAAATTACGTAATTGATTAGATCAGATATTTAGACCTGGTGAAAAAGTGAAAGTGTGAAAAAGTGTAAAATTTCATTTTTGTCTGATGTCAAACCTTTTTCGGTAAAAGCCGGTTATTTTTCAGAAAAATCGAAGACCAAAAAGTATCAAAAACTTTTTCACATTTTCACTTTTAAACTTTTTCACCACTAATCAAAGCCCTCATCGGTTACAAAATTACAGTTTCCAAATGAGGGGTTAGACTTTTTTTGCACCCAAGAAAACTGATTTCTGCTGGCGAGAAAACGTTTCCTGATCCCTAAACTAATGTTTATTTTTTCAATTGATTTTTGGGCTTCGTCTTTTATTCCTGTTAATTGTCCGGATTTCAAAAACTAAATTCCTCGTTCGTCTAAATTTGCCGTTTCAAAAGTTGTGCATTTAGTGCGACGGTAATTGTGCTCAAACTCATAAAAACCGCCCCGATCGCCGGGTTTAAGACAAATCCGTAGCTATATAAAACGCCTGCCGCAAGCGGTATGGCAACGACGTTATAGCCCGTTGCCCAAATAAGATTCTGAATCATCTTTCGATAGGTTGCCTGACCAAAAAGTATGAGATTGAGGATGTCCTTCGGATTTGAATTAACTAAAATTATATCCGCCGTTTCCGCCGCGATGTCGGTTCCTGAACCAACTGCGATTCCGATATCCGCCTGAGCCAATGCCGGAGCGTCATTAACACCGTCTCCCGTCATCGAAACAAACTCGCCTTTTTCCTGTAACTCCTTAACTATTTCTACTTTCTGGTGCGGCAGGACTTCCGAATAATATCCGTCGAGATTCATTTTGTCGGCAACCGCTTTTGCCACCTTTTCGTTGTCGCCGGTCGCCATCAAAACCTTTATTCCTTTACTCTTAAATGATTCGATTGCACCTTTGGATTCATCTCTAATCTCATCCGAAAGTGCGATAAATCCTGCAAGGCTTCCGTCTATGACAACAAAAACTACGGTTTCCGTCGCATCTGAATAGGCATTAGCCGGTATGTTAATGTTTTCATCACGCAAATATCCCGGACTGACGACCTTTACATTCTGACCTTCGACCCTGGCTTCAACTCCCTTTCCGGTAATCGCCTGAAAATCTTCTGTTTGGGGAAGTTTCAAACCCTCTTCTTTTGCCTTGCGAATAATTCCGACGGCTATCGGATGTTCGGAGTTCTGTTCTAATGAAGCCGCTTTGCTTAAAAGAGCGTTTTTATCCATAGCGGAATCCAAACTCTCAATTCGGGTTACGCCGAATTCACCTTTTGTCAGCGTTCCGGTTTTGTCAAAGATCATCGCTGTAATCAAACGGGCATTTTCAAATGCCGTCCGATTTCTGATAAGCAAGCCGTGTTGGGCGGAAACTGCGGTTGAAATGGCAACTACCAACGGAACCGCTAATCCCAAAGCATGCGGGCAGGAAATAACCATGACGGTAACCATTCGCTCCAGTGCAAAATTAAAACTGTAGCCGAGCAGTAGCCAAACGATTAAGGTCGTGAAACCCACAAAAATCGCTACAAAGGTAAGAATTTTTGCCGCCCGGTCAGCCAGATGTTGTGTTTTAGATTTAGTTTTTTGTGCTTCCTGAACCAGAGTAATAACTTTGGTGAGGTAACTGTCTTTTCCGGTATGTTCGACCTTTACCTGCAAAGAACCATTTCCATTGACCGACCCGCCGATCACCCGTGAAAACTTTTCTTTTTTGACTGGTTTACTTTCACCCGTCAGCATACTCTCATTAAGATAACTCTCACCTTCGGTAACGATGCCGTCAGCCGGAACTTTTTCGCCGGGTTTGACCAGAATAAGATCATCTTTTTGGAGTTCTTCCAGGCTTATATCCTCAACATCTTCTCCGACGATACGATGGGCTTCCGCCGGCATCATACTGACCAATAACTGTAACGCCTTCGATGCCCCTAAAACTGATTTCATTTCCAACCGGTGTCCGAGAAGCATAATGTCGATTAAGGTCGCCAACTCCCAGTAAAAATCTTCGCCCGGAAATCCGAGAACTACGGCAGTGCTGAACAGATATGCGACACTGATGGCAAGTGCAATAAGTGTCATCATCCCGATATTTTTTTTCTTAAATTCGCCGAACGCCCCTTTTAAAAAAGGCAGCCCGCCGTAGAAAAACACGAATGATGACAAAACTAAAAGGAGATACTTATCGCCCGGAAAACTCAAATCGAAACCGAACCATCTCTGAATCATCGGCGACAGCAAAAGTATCGGAACGGTCAGAATCATAGAAACCCAAAACCGCCGCCGGAAATCTGCAATCATCATCCGGTGATGGTCATGACCTTCGAGTCCCATTGGCGGATTTGAGTCCGCTTCGTGATGATGAGCTGATTTGTTTATCGCTTTTTCGTTGTGATTTGAATGATCGTTTTCCATAACCTGAATTTTCTTGCCGTTTGTTAATTCCGGCTATTGTCCAAGTATTGATTTAGAGCTTCAGCCTCCGCAAATTACTTTTTTTCTAACTGACATTGTGTGAACTTATCGTGCCGCAACAGCTGCCCGCCTTGTTCACGACCGGCAGGCTGGTTACTTTATGGTCATCAAGTTTCTTCTTCGCTTCGCCCAACGATTCATCCTCACTACAACAAGAAGATGCCGGACGCATAATTTCTTCTACACTGATATCAGAAGCAAGCCGGTTATCCGCTGCCACGCTGTGGCAAATGTCCCGTTCGGTGACGACACCGACGAGTTCGAGTTTTTCTTTATCCGCAACCACCGGCGAGCAGCCGCAGCCTGAATGCTTCATAGCTTTCGCCGCATCTTCTGCGGTTTCTTTCGGCGTACAGCACGATGATGCTTCGATTGGTTTCATTACTTCACTACAACAACTCATTTATTTTCTCCTCTTTATCCAACTTATTCCGTAACTTTTTAAGATTAAAACTCACCGGTCAAAAAAGGTGCTTGAAGCCAATTGCGTTTCATCCGCTTCAAGCACCTTTCCCTAACTCATTTACATTTTGTGGTTATCTGACATCTTCATTTTCTCACCCGGCATTTTCATCTTTTCAAACTTCATAACGAGCGCGGCGGAGTGCATTTCAACTTCCTGCGAGTTCGGCGAATTTGACTGCAGAGCCTTTTCAAGCGCGTTAATATGAACCAAGACAGCAACTTTTTCGGCTGCCATTTTCTCCATCATCGGTTTCATTTTCTCCATCATCTCCGGACTCATTTTGCCCATTTTGCTCATCTGTGATTTATGGATTTCGTCCATCTTTTCCATACTTCGCTTTAATTCGGCAAAAGCATTGCGGGCTAAATCAACGTCTTGTATCTTTCCGTCCGATGATAAATCCCAGAGAACTCTTGCAAAAGTTACGGCATTCTGCCGATACGCCATCATGACAACGTGATGCGGATTTTTCATCATCTCCGCCATATCCATTTCGCCCATTTTCATCATTTTATTGTCTTGAGCAGCGATACTGCCGACGCTTAAAAGAACCACGATAATTGCCATCGAAATCACTAACATTTGTTTTTTCATTGTTATCTCCTATATTTTTTCCTTTTGTTAAAATTAGATTTAAAACCCGCCGCCAGAAATCGGACGAATATCAAAATTTGCCTGTTATTATCAACTCCGATTCAAATCTCCTCAATTACATTTTTCTCCCGTCTGTCCGTAAAAGTTATGGTATTAATTGTCCTTGAGTGTGAATCTCACTCGTTCCGAAAATCAGCGCGTTAAGCCGGAATGCGGAAATTAACCATCATATTGCCGTCCTCGTGTTCCAAATTGTGGCAATGAAACAAAAATAGCTGCTCGCCCGGAAACGCCAGTCGGAAATCAACGGCAATCCGCACCGTTTCGCCGGGGAAAACCATTACCGTATCTTTCCATCCGAGGTCGGTTACGATGCGCCCGCCGCTCGCGGTGGCGAGCGGACGCAGTGCAACCGGACTGTTGCTTCGCCCGATCACTTGAAACGAAAATCCGTGCAGGTGCATCGGGTGAATCATACTATTGGTGGAGTTTTCGATGTCCCATACTTCGACCGCTCGCTTAACTTCAAACGCGGCGGCATCGCTTCGATAACTCTGTCCGTTAATCAGCCACTGCATCATTTCCATCGAAAGCGTGACGCGACGCGGATTAACAGCGGATGTTTCAAGCGGCGCAAGTGTCGAAAGACGGGCAGGGATTTCGCGGACGACTGTTGAACCTTTCCCCGCCACTAGTTTCAAAATGTTGAACGCTTTCCCGTTGGCAAGCCGAGTGTTACTTCCACCCATCATTCCTCCGCTCATTCCGCCCATCCCGACTTCCTGCTCCATCGGCTCGAAGGCGAGGCTTTTAAGAAACACCGTTTCATCCGGACGCAACTGACTCGCGTCAAACAGTATGTCAACCCGTTCGGCGGGCGCGAGAAATACTTCCTTCGCCGGATACGGTTTATCGAGCAGTCCGCCGTCAGTGCCGATTACCTGATAATCCAAATGCTCGCTGCCGCGCACAATGGCGAGCTTATAGATGCGTGAAGTCGAGCCATTCAAACAGCGGAAGCGATAGATGCGCGGTCTGATTTCAAGAAACGGGTTGGCTGTCAGATTGACCAGCACGATATCGCCGATATACCCCATCATTCTCTCCATCCGGGTCGGCTGATAGACGAGTTCGCCGCCGGCGTTAAACTTCTTATCCTGAATCAACAAAGGAATATCGGTTTCGCCGAATTTGAGATCGAGCGCACCGGTGAGCTTCAGTTCGTCATCATCCTCGACGATAAAAAAACCGGCGAGACCGCTGTAAGCCTGCTTCGCGGTCAATTTATCCGCGTGAGAGTGATACCAGTAGGTGCCGCTACGATTGGGGACGGTGAAGGCGTATGGGAAATTTCGACCCGCCGCGATGCTGTCTCTGGGTTGTCCGTCCATATTCGCCGGCAAATGCAAACCGTGCCAGTGAATGATGGTCGGCTCGTTCAATCCGTTTTGCAGAGTCGCGGTGAAACGGTTGCCGCTCTTGATGCGAAAAATCGGATTTTGATAACTTTTGTCCGCGTCCTTGGTGTCGTAAACCAAAAATGGCGAAGGCTTGCCGCCGAGAATCGGAAATGTCTTCGCCTGTGCCTTAAGTGTCAGCGGCGCATCAGTGACGTTCAGGACACCGAACGGTCCGTCGCCTCGGGGAATAAACAGCGGGTTGGTGAAATTCTCCGCCCGCACCGGATCAAACGGATAACCCGCGAACGAATTATCGTTAGTGTTGATAATATCCGGTTGCCCTTGCAGTTGTCCGTTGCTGCACGCGCTCTGTAACAGCCCTGCTCCCGCAGAGGTCAATGCTGCCGTGCCAGCCAACGCAGTTCGGATGAAAGTTCGACGCTTCATATTTTAATTACCTTTTCTTCAGCTCAAATCAAGGATTCCAACTGTTTTCAACGGCAATATGTGTTTTTCGATTCAAATCTGCTCAATAACTCTTTGCAAACTCTCGTTGACTTCATTTGCGACTTCATTCATCGCGGAGTTTTCGCCGACCACCGAAAGCATCATTTTCGCGTCAACCGCCGCAACCACCGATTTAGTTTTATCATCAGCTTCATAGACAATGACATTGCACGGCAGAAGCAATCCGATATTGATGTCCTCCTGAAGCGTTTTGTAAGCGAGCGGCGGATTGCACGCGCCCAGAATCACATAGCGGCGAAAATCCACACCGAGTTTTTCCTTTAGTTTTTCATCCAGCCTAATTTCGGACAACACGCCGAAACCTTCTTGTTTCAAGGCTTCACGGGTGCGCTTTGTTGCTTCGTCGAATACTGCGTCAACCGTCCGGCTAAAACCATATTCCTTTTTTTCAATTTGTTGAGCTTTCATTTTTTTTCCTCCAAAATTTTCAAAACTACATTCCGTCATTTTAGGTCGGTTACTTCTTCCTTCCGAAGATTACCCAACCGAGCAGGATACCGAAACCGAGCATCAGTAAAGTCGGAATCCACATCCAACCGAACCCGCCGATTCGTCCCTGTCCCATCATTCCGCCATTCATCATTGTCCCGCCGCCAAAGAACAGAAAAAGCGCGACGACAAAGACGAATGCAATTATTATAGGTGTTTTATTCGATTCGTTCATAATATTAACCTCCTGTGTGTTCGTAATAATTTTTGCGTACCTATTTGTATGATTGGAAATTTTTATTGTTGCGGTTTTAATTCTTGTTTAACAGGTTATAAACCGTGGCTAAAATCCACGCAAAAATTCCCGCGAACAGACTCCAGGCAACAAGTCCCCAAATAACGCCGAGCGGAGAAAGCATAAAACCGGACTTGCCCATCTCCATATGCACCATATTTCCGGTCGTATTCATCATTGCTCCCGGCATCATCCAAACCAGCAACGAGCAGATTATCCATACGACAGCGGCAGTAATCGCACTTGCCAACGCAAAATTTAACGCATTGATTTTCATAATTTTCACCTTCTTAAACATTTACATCTTCATTTTGTCCGGCATTTTCATCTTTTCAAACTGCATAACGAGTGCGGCAGAGTGCATTTCAATTTCCTGTGCATTTGACGAATTTGTCTGCAACGCCTTTTCAATTGCGTTAATATGAACCATCACGGCGGCTTTTTCTGCGTTCATTTTCTCCATCATCGGTTTCATCTTTTCTGTCATTTCAGCACTCATTTTGCCCATTTTGCTCATCTGTGATTGATGGATTTCCTCCATCTTTTCCATACTTCGCTTTAATTCGGCAAAAGCATTGCGGGCTAAATCAACATCTTCAATCTTTCCGTCCGATGATAAATCCCAGAGAACTCTTGCAAAACTCAGAGCATTTTGCCGATACGCCAACATTACTGTCTGGTGGGGGCTTTTCATCATCTCCGTCATATCCATCATTTTCATATCTATTTTGCTGTCTTGGGCAAAAATCCCGCTGACAGCTAAAATGATAACAACCAAGCACATAACAAAATTTTGTTTTTTCATTTTTTTATCTCCGGTGGTTTTGAAAACGGAGCAAAAATAAATTCCGCTGTTTTACTTTGACCACTTTGTTTTCCCATCCAACCTCATTTCAGAAATATGATTCGAGTTCGTCCTACCGTTTTGATTCATCATCTTGCCGTTCATCATTTGGTTTTGATTCATCATCTTTTTATTCATTGATGAATTCTTAAGACGTTTGAGACAAGCAGACAAGCCGCACTAAAAATAATGAGTGCGAAAACCATAACTAATCCTACATAAATTTTTTTTCATTTTTTCCTTTAAAATGTTTGTAAGCAGGTGAGCAAAAGAAATGAAAGATTTTCGATTTATGTTTGGAGTGCGCGCTCCAGACTTTTCAAAATATCTGATTAGATATACTCACCTGCTTAGCGTTTTGTATATAGTTTCATAAATTTATCTACTAAATAGTTCAAACTTGCTATTTATTGTTAATTAGAAATCTACCTTAACCGGCAGAGCTTGTCTGTGTGCTCTGTCACATAAGCAGGTGAGCAAAAGTTTTAAGATATTATGAAAATTCTAAAAATCCCTTTAAACATCAGATGTAAGAGAGTTTAAGAGTTTTCTGACATTATCCATTATCCATTATTAATTATCCATTGGTGCTTACAAGGTTTAAGTTTTGAGTTTCTATTCGAGAAAGCTGTTCGGATTCCGTCTGAATTTATCAATCCTCATTGAATCTGCTAATTTTGAAATTTTTTTAATTGATTCTGTTGGAGGTTTAGAATCGAAAATATTATTTTGCCGCTTGAAGGTCTCCAGACAGTTTTTTGAGCAAAAGTAAATTTGTTTTTCTTCAAACTCAATTTTGCCGTGTGCCGTTTCGGGAGAAACATTAATCCCGCAAATCAGATCGGAATAAGTCGGGGCAACCGCAGTTTTCATAAATTTATTCCATCAACTAAAACCTGCAACCTTTGTTCGCACGACCAAAACCGAACAAGGCGCAAGATGAACGACCGCAGACGACACCGAACCGAGCAAGGCGCGATTCCAAAATCCGTAGCCGTGCGAACCGACGACGATCAGATCCGCGTCCCACGTTTCCGCCATTTCAACGATCACGCGCGCGGGCGAACCGTTAAGCGTTTCCGTTGAAATATCGAGCGTGATTTCGGGAAACAAACCGCGCAGACGGACAGCTGATTCTTCGAGAAATTCTTTCGCCAGGCGATGTCCGTCGCTTTCGATGAGTTGATAAAATTCAGCCGATGCTCCGACAAACGGATCCGCCGCGATCATCGCCGGAAACTCGACCGCCGAGACGATTTTAACGCTCGAATCTGCGGGATCGAAAACGATATTCCGGCACGCGTCTATCGCCGCCAGACTAAACTTTGAACCGTCCGTGGAAATAAGAATTTTCATAAAATTTTCTCAACTGTATCGGCAGAATTTAAAGCGAATTGATTCGGCACATTTACCTGCGTGTGTTTCCGTGCGAAGTTTTGCGATGACTGTCCAAGTTAAATAATTTTCGCAATCCTTTCGCGGTGCTCTTCTTTACTGATCTCAAAAATGTTGCCGTCTTCGATCAGCAAAATTCGGTCGGCTTCCTGTGCCAGGCGGTCATCGTGCGTGATCATCACAAAAGCCACGCCGCTTTCACGATTCATTTCACGCATCAATTGAAAAACTTCCTCGCCCGAACGGCTGTCGAGATTTCCGGTCGGCTCGTCTGCCAGGATGATTTTCGGTGCATTCGCCAATGACCGGACAATTGCACAACGCTGATTTTGTCCGCCGCTCATCTCGTCGGGAAATTTGTTGGTTTGATCGCTTAACCCGACTCTTTCCAATAGTTTCAAAACCCGCAAGCGTTGTTCTTCGTCTGCTTCGCCGTGCCGGATGGTGATCGGCATCAGGGCGTTTTCAAGACAACTGAATTCATTGAGCAGGAAATGTCCCTGAAAAATAAACCCGACCTCCTCGCTGCGAAGCTGGGCAAGTTCGTCTTCATCAAGCAGAGAAATATCCGTGCCGTTGACAAAAACTTTTCCGCCCGTCGGCACGTCCAAAGCACCTAAAATATTGAGTAAAGTTGATTTACCACTGCCCGATTGACCGATAATCGCGACAAATTCGCGGGCATAAATTTTGATGTCGAGACCGTGCAGCACGGGAACATTGATCTTGCCGAAATACGTCTTTTTCAAACCGCGCGTTTCGATCACGAGCGACGGTGTTTCGTTCACGGTTGATTCCGTTTTGATTTTTGCGGCGGCTGGGGACATAGTTTTTTCTAACGCATTACGTCAACGGGGTTTAATTTTGCGGCTCGGCGGGCGGGCAAAACGGCGGCGATAACGGTTGAAATTATCGCGGCGAGAATTGCTCCGGCGATATACAAAGGCAAAATCTTGACCGGAAAAAGCGATGCGGGAGTTCCGCCGATAACCGCATCCGATCGTTTCAATAAACTGATGGCAAAGACAAACATTGTCCCGATAAATGCTCCGAGGGAACTGCCCATAATTGCCACGCCCAAACCTTCCACAATAAAAACGGTTAAAATTTGACGTTGTTTCGCTCCCATACTCTTCAAAATTCCGATCTGCGTTGATTTTTGAAGAACCGATACGACCAGCACCGAAGCAATGGCAAACGCCGATGCAATCAAACTGAAAACTGAAATCAAATAAGCCGAAGCCCCCATCATCTGCATATTGACCAAAAACCGCGAAAAATCTTTTGTCCACGGTTTTGCTTCGTATGGAGTTAAAGCCATTATCAAATTGGACAAGTTCTCGACATCGTAAATATCATAAACTTTGACATAGATAATATTGACCGATGTTCCAAATCCGAACAGGCTTTGCCCGTTGCGAAGTGTCACGTAGGCACTTCCGCGACCTTGCCCGCGACTATAAATTCCGGCAATTGTAAAAGAAACCGATTGTCCCGCACTTGATGTCAGGCGGATGCGTTCCCCGATTTGGGCATTCAAATCTTTGGCAAGTTCGGAATCAATGACGATCTCATCGCTACTCAATCCTCTGTATCTTCCGCTCGTCAAATCTTTGGTAATCGGTGTGATGATATCGAGAAGTTCCGGTTCAGCACCGACCACAGAAACACCGATCGGATTAGCCCCTTTTGAAGCAAATCCCTGTCCGCTAACCACCGCCGTAACGCCACGAACATTTGGCAGACCCCGGATTGTGCTGACCACTTGTTCCCAATTGTCAATGAATTTAAGTTGCGATGCTTGCTCTTCAATCCGGCTGGAGATCGGATTTTCAGTATTTTGAAGCGTTTTCGGTTTTGGGTCTTCGACCTGAACAACAATGTGCGGAATAGATTCAGTCAATAAATCCGACATCATTGCCTGCAACCCAAAAATTAAAGACGTAATAAAAATTACAATAATCACACCCGCCGCCACCGCACTGATCGTCAAAATGGTTTGCCAACCGCCCGAAAGCAGATGGCGAAGTGCCAGCTGAAACTCGAACCGAAATCTTTTCGGAACAAGCGCGGAAATAAAAATATCGAAGATTTTTTGCATTTTTTATTTTGCCTGCACTGATTTGCCGACGGTGATATTCGCCGTGTCCGAAATAATCAGATCGCCGATCTCAAGTCCTGAAATAACGGGAACGCCTTCGTTCGTCAGCGGTCGCGTGACAACTATTTTTTGTGCTGCTTTGCCGTTTTCAATGACAAAAACAAAAGTTACATCGCCCGAACGAATCAGCGAAGTTTGCGGCACGAGCAATCGCGTGACATTTTTTGCGGTAATAATATTGACGTTGACCGTTTGCCCCGGACGCAGCCAATCGGGCGGATTTACCGGAACAATTTTGATTAAGATCGTGCCGCGAGCTTGATCAACCGCCGCACCGAGTTCGGAAACTTTACCATTAAATCCGTTATCCGAAAATGCTCCCGAAGAGATGATCGCTTCTTGTCCGATCTTGATTTCTGACAGATTGCCTTCGTCCACGTCAAGCCGAATTTCCGGTTCAATGCTGACCAGAGTCAAAATTCCGAGACTGCCGACAGTTTGCCCGATTTCCGTATTGATCTTCGTGACCGTTCCGGCAAATGGTGCGGTTACAACTGCGTTTCCGGCTTGTTGTTTGGCGACCTGAAGTGCTTTATCGGCTTCAGTAACTCGTTGCCGGGCAACTTTTATATCCTCCGGTCTTGCCCCAAGCTGAATCGTCCGCAGACGTGCCTGCTGAACGCTGACATTTGCCTGAGCCGATCTCAAACTCGCCTGTGCGGAACTAACGCCTGCCTGCGAAACCTCGATCGCGCGCTTTTGGGCATCAACTCTTTTTGACGCAACCAGTGAAGTATTTACAGCGGCATCGTATTCCGAACGCGAGATCACGCCCGCATCAACCAGAGATTTGCTGCGAGCGAGTTCTTTCGAGGCTAGTTCACGTTCGGAAACAAATTGAGCGAGCACCGCATTTGCCTGCAAAACACTTTTTTGAGCCTGCGTCACCGCCGAACGCTGCTGCTGAACCTGTGCATTTGCCTGCCGAACCTGTTCCATTACCGAATCAATATCTGAATTCAAAGCCCCGCGTGAAGCTAAAACGAGTTGCGAACGAGCCGTTTCAACCGCCGCTTTGGCTTGTGTAATTTGAGCTTCGGCAACGTCATTTTTGATCGTGGCGATTTCCTGCCCAAGCATTAATGTGTCGCCTTCTTTGACGTTTAGTTCACGAACAACGCCTTGCGATTGCGAACCGACATTTGTTTCCGTTGTGCCCCCAACGCGTCCGCTGCTGGCAATTGTTTCGGTGATAACTGCTTGTTTTGGTTGAATTAGAGTAACTTTGGTCGGACGGGAATAGTACCAAATTAAGGAAATAATAATTGCGGCAATGATCGCAAAAATGATAATTCTAACAGTCCATTGCTGCTTGGTTTTTTTGTGGCTGCGTTGATCTTCCTGCTCGATTTCTTCATTAGACACGGTGGTCACGGTTTTTTCATCCCCAGCAATTGGCTTGGTCAAAATGTCTTTAGCGGTTTTATGACCATTTACTCCGAATTTTTCAACTATTTTTACGTTCATTAATTTAATCAAATGTTGTGGTTTAATCATTTTTGGCGGCTTTTTCGGTTTCCGGGTTTTTGCCGTAACTGTCAACCGTTCCCATCATCGTCACTTAGCCATTTTGACGGTGATACCGATTTCTGCGGCAGGCATCAGCGGTTCCCAGTTGATCGCGTCCTGTACTTCGGCTTGTAATTCTGGATTATTTTTCTTGATTATTTCCTTTTGTAAATCCTTGTTTTGCTAACTCCTGCTTGCCTTTCAAATTTCCTAATTCAAACCGCAGGCAAAAAAAAGGACGACTCGAAAATTAACTGAGCCGCCCCTCAACATATTGTTGTCAAACATATAAAAGCGACGTTTTGTCAGCATTTTGAAGCGAAAGATGTTAAATTACTCTTGCCAAATGATTGACTAACGCGAACTGCGTTACCTGAATGCAAATTTGGTGCGGCACACAACTTTCATCCGTTTAGTACTCCGTAAATTAAGTTTTCGAGTGTTTGGAGTCCTGCCTTTAGGCGGCTTTTTCCGCCGCGCTTCGCTGGCGGATGCCGCGTAAACTCGTGACTCCAAACTATTTTCAAACGACTTAAAATTTAATTTACAGACTAATTAGTAGAGCGTAAATTAAATTTTTGGGTAATCTTGAATCTTTTTCTCTCTCTCTCTCTCTGCGTTCTCTGCGACTCTGCGTGAAAAAAAACAGTTAATTTCACGCAGAGTCGCAGAGAACGCAGAGAATAAAACACTCAAAAATTTAGTTTACGGACTAATAATTACAGTTTTATTTTAACGGAACGATGCTCAATAACAAGTTGATAGCTAAAATAACCAGCGCAGTTATTGCAAAACCTCTATATTTCCCATATTTTATGGCGATAAAGCAAGAAATCAAACCAAAAACCAAAAGCGAAAACCAAACAATAAAGTTAATCGAAATCAAAAACGATAAAGTATCGCCGTCATTTGCCCGGTTAAGATAGAGCCATTGCCAATAATTGTTTGCCAGAGCCGGAATAATCGGCAAAACCTCGATAGTTCTTAATCCCTGATATGAAACTTTTTCCTTGAAATTTGTCAGTTTTCCGTCAATTTTATTGGTCGGATTTATCCCGATTTGCCGGATTTTTTCCGGCTCATTCAAATAACTTTTAAGCGGCTGATTGTGATCTGAAAATTCCAGTGTTTTTTCTGCCGCGGCAAAATCCGTTTTGTTTTTGACGACGGTCGGTATTTCATCGTTTTCGGGCGAAGTCAAAACCAGGGGCGAACCGTCTTCCATACAAAATTCGAGAGTTTCGTCAAAAAAAACGGATTTGCAATTCGGACAGCTTTTCATAAATAAATCAGATAGTTACGGCGTTGCTTAAAGTTTCCAAACCTTCGATTTCGACTTCGACAATATCTCCCGGCTTTAGTTTTGAAACGCCCGAAGGCGTTCCGGTGGCAATTATATCGCCGATATTCAGAGTCATCTGGTTTGAAATATATCTTATCAGAAAGGGAATCGGGAAAACCATCTGCGAAGTTTTGCCGTCTTGTTTGACAATGCCGTTGACTTTTGTTTGCACGCGAATGTCTGTAAAATCCAGCCCGGTTTCGATAAAATTGCCGATCGGACAAAATGTGTCAAAAGATTTGGCGCGGGTGAACTGCACATCTTTTCTTTGCAGATCTCTTGCCGTAACATCATTTAAACAAGTGAAACCGAAAATATAATCATTCGGATTATCGGTTTCGTCTAAATTTTTACATTTCCCACCAATGATTACGGCTAATTCGCCTTCGTGTTCGACCTGATTCGATTGTTTCGGAATTAAAATGTCTTCGCCGCTCGTGATAATTGCCGACGGGGCTTTGAGGAAAAGAAGCGGTTCTTTCGGAACTTCATTCCCGAGCTCGGCGGCGTGTTCGGCGTAATTTCTTCCGACACCGACGATTTTTGTAGGATCAACCGGAGGTAAAAATATGGCTTCGGATTTTGCGATTGAACCGGTAAATTCTATTGTTTCAGAGATATTTTCCAGATTGATCGAAACGGGATAAATAAAGATTTTTTCATCTTTTATCTGACCGAAATGTTTTTTTTCATTAAGCAAAATCCGGCAAATTTTCATAAAGTTTTAAGGTGCGGTCTCGGACACGATTTCCGATGGGTCGCTGACGTTTCCGGCGTTATCAATTGCCGTCAGATAATAAAAATAAGTTGTTCCGCTTTGAACCCGTTTATCCTGAAATGTATTCGTCGTTAAAATTTCGGGCATTAAAAGTGTCCAATCGGAAAGCGGTAAATTCTGATCGGTTGATTTGTAAATCTTGTATCCGGCGAGGTCTTTTTCCGGGTTTGTGGCAAAAAATATCGAAAGATTATTCGGCGCGGCGGCAATTGTAATCGCGGACGGCGCGGACGGCGGAAAAATGTCTTTCGGCGCAATTTCGACTGCATTCGAATCGAGGCTTTCGACCGTTTCGCCGTCAACTCCCAAAGAAACCGTGCGAATAAAATATTGATAATTTTTGCCGAATTCAAATAATTCGTCCAGGTATTTTGCTTCGGTAATCGGGGCTGAATTTATTTGTGTAAATAGTTCGGATTCCTTTTCTTTCCGGTAAATGTTGTATCCGACAATATTTACCGGTGTTGAATCATCTACATTGGCGTTCGG
>JBBRVS010000091.1:0-20519 GCA_038246645.1 Pyrinomonadales bacterium | reverse complement strand
GTCCGTAAACTAAATTTTCGAGTGTTTGGAGTCCTGCCTTTAGGCGGCTTTTTCCGCCGCGCTTCGCTGGCGGATGCCGCGTAAACGCGGGACTCCAAACTTTTTTCAAACGCCTTAAAACTTAATTTACAAACTACTTAGTTATTTGATACATAAAAACGTTTTTGGATTTTTTCGCGCCGTTTTGTATGCTCAAGATATGGCAATTCAATCGGTTCACGCATTTTCCGAAAAAGTCGCGCTCGTTACCGACGGCGCAAATCCGGTCGGTCGCGCCGTCGCGCTTCAGCTGGCGCTTTTGGGCAGTTATGTCATTGTCGGTTTTCCCGAAAATTCGGCGGAAAACACCAATGCTTTAGAGGAATTGAAATCGCTCGGAACGCTGGCAAATGCCGTTGAAACCGATCTGAAAACGGTTGAAGGTGCGCGTTTTCTGGTCGGTGAAGTTGAAAAAATGTTCGGGCGGCTCGATTTACTTGTCAATACTTTGAAATTTCAAGGCGAATCGTCATTTCTTGAAACAAGCGAAGATATTTGGACAAAGACGATTAACACAAATCTGAAATCGGCTTTTTTTGTTACGCAGTCGGCAATTCCTTTAATGAAGGCGCGTCCGAAACCGGCGATTGTCAATGTCGCTTATTCTGATGAACAGAGCATTGCATTTTCGGCAGTTCAGGCAGGTTTGATCGGTTTGACAAAATCTCTGGCAAAAGAATTTGCCCCGAAATTTCGGATAAATTGTGTCGAGATAAGTAAAAAAGAAAATGCAAAAACGGAAATTCTCGACGCGCAGCTTTTTCGCCCGAAAAGCGGGATTGCCGAAGACGATGTTGCCCGGGCGATTATTTATCTGCTTTCATCCGAAGCGGTCGGTTTAAACGGACAAGTTTTGAACGTTGCCTGAGAAATCTTTTTAAACGCTACAAGATAAATTAAATTCGTGCTAAAATTTTGTCGTAATGAAACTTGACGTTCTCATAATTAGAATTAGTTTTGTGCTCTTTCTAGCATCGGTCGGATTTTTGCTCGATCCTTTATTATTTTTGCAAAAAGACGGCGAATTTTGGAAAGAAGCAAGCCGCTTTTTGTCCGCCGGATTCGGTACAATTATCGGTTTAATCATCATTGCTTTTGAACTGCGCATCCGACAGGCTTCGCTAAAAACTTTGATCGGTGCGGCAATCGGTTCGATTCTCGGCATTATCGGCGCGTATTTGATCGGAATGCTGATCAGCACGCAGGAAACGGCGGCAGTTCGGGCGGAAGTGAAAACCTTTTTAACCGTCGCGTTGGCGTTTTTTATGGCGTATATCGGTTTGATGGTCGGCGCGGCGAAGGGCGAATTTATTGATCTGTCGGCACTCGGCGGAATTTTCAGCGATAAAAATGCGGTCAAGAAAGATAATAAAGTTCTCGACACTTCCGTCATTATTGACGGACGCATTGCCGATGTGGCGGAAACCGGATTTTTGGGCGGAACTTTGATTATTCCGCAATTTATCCTGACCGAACTCCAGCAAGTCGCCGATTCGCCCGATTCGAGCAAACGCCAGCGCGGACGGCGCGGACTCGATATGCTCCAGCGTCTTCGCAATAATAATCAACTCGATATTCAAATCATCGAAACAGATTTTCCGGCGGTCAAAGAAGTTGATCTGAAACTCATCGAACTCGGCAAACTGCTTGATGCGGTGATCGTGACAAATGATTTTAATTTGAATAAAGTTTCCCAACTTCGCGGCGTAAGTGTGTTGAATATCAATGAGTTGGCAAATGCCTTAAAACCCGTCGTGCTTCCCGGCGAAGCGATGCGCGTGTTTATTTTGAAGGAAGGCAAGGAATATAATCAAGGCGTTGCATATTTGGACGACGGCACGATGGTCGTCGTTGATAATGCGCGAAAACTTATCGGGAAAACCGCCGACATCGCCGTCACCAGCGTGCTTCAAACGACTGCCGGAAAGATGATTTTCGGGCGTTTGTGGGAAGAATCAGGCGAAAACGAGGAATCAACGGCGAGTATTCACGATTCACGCTCGGCAAATTTCCGCACCGCCACCCGCGAACTGCGGCAGAATACGATTATCGAAGAAATAGATTAGTTTTAATGGTGAATGGTAAATGGTGAATTTAAGATTTCTATTCATCATTCATCATTCATCATTCATCATTCATCATTATGAACGCAGCAATTATCGTCGCCGCCGGAAGCGGACAGAGATTCGGCGGCGACGTTCCGAAACAATTTCTCGAAATCTCCGGTAAACCTCTTTTAATTCACACTTTAGAAAGATTTGAGAATTGCGCTGCGATTGACGAAATTGTTCTTGTTTTGTCTTCCGACCAAATGACGCGTTTTTTAAAGATCGCTGAAAAATTTAAAATCAAAAAACTCGAAAAAATAATCTCCGGCGGAAAAACACGCGCCGAATCGGTTTTTCAGGGAATAAAAGCGATAGAAAAAGCTGAAGTTATTGCCGTTCACGACGGCGCACGTCCGCTTGTGATTTGCGAAGAAATCACGCAAACCATTGAAAAAGCAAGAGAAACAGGCGCGGCGTGCCTGGTCGGAAAAGTTACCGACACGATCAAGGAAATCTCCGGCGAAAGAATTCTTAAAACGATTGACCGCGAGCATTTAAGACGCGCTCTGACTCCGCAATGCTTTCGATTTGATATTTTGAAAAAGGCTTTTGAAAATGCGGATTTGAGCGAATCAGCAACCGACGAATGTTTTCTCGTCGAAAAACTTGGTTACGAAATCGCTTTTGTTGAAGGCAGCGCGGGAAATATCAAAGTTACGACAAAGGAAGATTTTGATTTAGCCGAACTTTATCTAAAACTTATCTGAAATCGGCATTGAAAATTGATAGAGCGATTTTTAGGTTTTCTAGTGTATTTGGAGATTTCAAATTTCAAACTCATCAGAAAATTTTTCTAAAATTCTGTAAATTTTGATACTTAAAAATATATGGAGCAATTAAGTGATGAAGAATTGATTTTTGCCTGCCGCGAAGGTCATAAAACCGCCTGGGAAATTCTTGTCAAGCGTTATGAAAGATTGATTTATGCAATTCCGCGCCGTGCCGGATTCGATCAGGATGTGGCTGCCGATATTTTCCAACAAGTATTTCTCCTGCTCGTGAAAAATATTCATCGCATTAAACAGCCCTCGCAAATTCAGGCGTGGCTTGTGACAACTGCCCGCCGCGAAACTTTGCAGATGTTTCGGCAAAAGAAAAAACACGGAATTATAATCAGTCCGGATGAAAATCCGGATGAAGATTTTATGCAGAATATTGCCGATGGAGCGATGCTTCCCGACGAATTGATCTTAAAATTAGAAACTCAAAATCGTGTCCGAACGGCGTTGGGGTTTTTGGATGAGCGTTGTCAGAATTTATTGATACTGCTATTTTATCAGGATAAACCGCCACAATATGCGGAGATTGCGGAAAAAACCGGAATCAGCGAAGGAAGTATCGGTCCGACACGAGCGCGGTGTTTACAAAAATTGTTGGGATATTTGTAACATATTTATCAAAAAATGTATTTATCTCGTTTTGATTTTCTCTGTTTAAGAGAGATTAACTTTCCCGGTTTAGGATATTTTTAAAGATGAATCAAAAAACACCCCATATAAGATTTGAGCAAATTAATGGTTATGTTTTAGGCGAAGCGAAAATCGCTGAACAAACCTCAATTGCCGAACATCTGGCAAGTTGCGCGATGTGTGCGATGCAGAAAAAGCGAATCGAACAAATGCTCGCAACTATGCGGACGGATCAGACGGAAGAAGTTCCGACATATTTATCCGAGAGAGTTTTCGATATGTTTGAATCAACTTTGCTGCCGGTTCAAAGCGAACAAAAATCGGTCTTTGATAAAATCTCCGCAATTTTCCATTCTGACGAAATTGCTCCGGCTCTCGGGCTTCGGTCAGGTCAGGCAGATTCGGTTCGGCGGATAAAATATGTTGCGAATGAAATTGAAATAACCTTGCGAATCAGTTTGATCGGCGAAAATGATTGGCGAATTGACGGACAAGTTTCCGGTGCAAATATTCCCGACAAGGTAGAATTATCGAATAAAGATACGGTTATTGAAGCTGAAATCAATGATTTCGCCGAATTTTCGCTGGCTTCGGTCAAAGCCGGAAAATACGTTCTGTATGTTACGATTGATGATTACGAGATTGAAGTGAAGGAATTATTGATCGGACAGTAAAAAAATGAGGCGTTCAAAATTGGCACTGCTTTTAGCTTCTGCCGAAAATGCTCAACAAAAAAAATTACTGCAAAAGCACAAGGCGATTGCCGATCTGCGCCTTGCTCAAAATCTAAAAAAGCTCTGCTATGAGACCTGGATGTCTGCGCCTGAAAAAACGGTTCGGATCGTTTCTGCCGTCAATCAACTCAATAAAATATGTGAAACAAAGGAAGTTTCGGCAATCGCTGCCTGGATAAGCGGCATCGGCAAGATAACGAACGGTGAGATGAAAGCGGCTCTGAATTTTTTAGAAAAGGCGGAACAAACTTTTCAAGAACTGGCAAAACCGATTGAAGCGGCGGAAACCGAGGTCAGCAAACTTTATGCGTTAGCCGTTTTGGGACGCTATGAAGAAGCTCTCGAATGCAGCTTAAAGGCGCGGGGCATTTTTCTTGAAAACGGTGAATATTTATCTGCCGGAAAAATCGAACATAACATCGGAAATATTTATCAACGCCAGGATCGTTACGCCGAAGCCGAAGAAATCTTGCAGTTGGCGCGAAAAAGATTTTCGCCCGAAAAAGATAAAAATAAGATCATTCAAATCGAAAATTCGCTCGCCAATGCGCTTTCTCATCAAAATAAATTCCGCGAATCGGAAGCGATTTACCGGCAAGCCTTAAAACTTTCCGAAGAAGCCGAATTAGAAGTTACACAAGCCGAAATCGAATCGAATCTCGGTTATTTGTCTCTTTTTCAAGGTCGGTATGATCGCGCCCTGCAACTGTTTGAAAGTTCGCGCCGCCGCTATGTTTCGATGAAAATGCCGCATCAAACCTCGATTGCCGAACAAGAAATTGCCGACACATATTTTGAATTGAATCTCATTCCCGAAGCCGAAAATCTTTATCGTAAAATTATTCCGATCTTTAATCAGCTTGAAATGAAGGCTGAAAAAGCTAGAGCTTTAGTCTATTTCGCCCGGACTTTGATAAATTCCGAAGATTATTACGAAGCGCACGAAGTTTTGAAGGAATCAAAACAAATTTATGCCGCCGAAAAAAATATCGTCGGAAAAGCCATTGTAATGCTTGCCGAAGCGCAGCTTTATTTTAAGGAAAAAGATTTTGAAAAAGCGGCAACTTTTGCACACAAAGCCGAAAAGATTTTAAATAACGCCGGAGCCGTCGGACGCTCGATTCAGGCACTTTTGCTTCGCGGAAACGCCAACAGAAAATCGGGAAAAAGCAAACAGGCACGACATTTGTTTGAAAAGGCTTTAGATCCGGCAACATCGCAAAATATTCCGCAAGCCGAGCTTATCTGTTTTACATTGCTTGGTTTGTCAGCGGTTGCCGGACAAGATTTTGAAAAGGCGGAAAATTATTTTTTGAAGGCAATCGAATTAACTGAAAAACTGCGGGCGCCGCTGACGGCGGAAGATTTTCGTACCGCTTTTATTACCGATAAACTAACGCCGTTTTACGAGATTTCCCGGATTTACCTGTCCCGAAAAACCGTTGAAGCAACTGAAAAAGCGTTTCAGTTCACAGAACTCTCGCGCTCGCGCGCTTTGTTGGACTTGCTCGGCGGCGACTTTGCGAAATCTTCCGAAAATGATGGTGAAAACAAAGATTTATCGGGAAAAAAAGACCAATTACGTGAAGAATTAAACCGTTTACACCGGCAGTTAAACAGTCCTTTGAAAGCTATAAATGCCGATTTAGCCGAAATCAGCAAAGGAATTCAGCAGCGTGAAAGTGAATTGTCGGAGATTATTCGTCAAATCGGTGCGCGGCAAAGTTCAAATTCGCCAAACATTTTTCAGCCGATTGAAGTTGATAAACTTCAAAAATTATTGGGAAATGAAACGGCTTTGATCGAATTCACGAGTTTTGACGGCAAATTCTCGGCTTTTGTCGTGACGGACGAAGCAATTTCGGCAATCGAAATTCCGGCGACTGAAAAAGATTTGAGCGAACTTCTGAAGCAATTTCGTTTTCAGATTGATTTGATGCGAAATTTATCGGGCAAAAATGAAATTGATGAATCAATCTATCGAACGCGAACGATTTTGAGCCGGCTTTACGCAGTATTTATAAAGCCTTTGGAACATTTGATCGGTTTTCGCCGATTGATTATCGTGCCGCATCAGGATTTGAATTATGTGCCGTTTCACGCATTATTTGACGGTTTCGGCTACCTTCTCGAAACACGCGAAATTTTATATGCGCCGAGTGCGGGAATTTTAGAATATTGTGTGAAAAAGCCGCAGGTAAAACTAGAAAACGCGCTTTTTTTCGGAGTTGCCGATGAAAAAAATCCGCAGGTGCGCGAGGAAATACTCGATTTATCCGAATTATTTACCGATTCGAGTTGTTTTCTTGACGAAAAAGCCACGCAAAAATCACTTTTTGAAAACGCGAAAAAAGCCGATATTCTGCATCTGGCGTGTCACGGCAAATTTCGAGCGGATAATCCGCTGTTTTCGTCGCTGCAGCTCGGCAATGGACTTTTGACGGTTCGCGATGTGTATAAACTCGATTTACAAAATTGCGGTTTGGTGGTTTTAAGCGCGTGCGAAACCGGAATCAGCAAAGTTGCCAAAGGCGAAGAACTGCTCGGTTTGATTCGCGGTTTTCTCTGTGCCGGTGCGCCGTGTTTGATCTTGAGTTTGTGGCAGGTTGAAGATGAAAGCACATATCAATTGATGAAAGTTTTTTACGGCAAACTTTTAGAAGGCTCTGCGCCATCTGCCGCGTTGCGTTTGGCTCAAATTGAAATAATGGAAAAATATCCGCATCCGTTCTTTTGGTCGCCGTTTTTTGCGGTCGGACGCTGGACGTAAAAAAAGCGGACAATTTTCTGCAAAAAGTGTCCGCCCCTTTCCCGTTTATATTATGCTTTAGAATGATTTACATTCAAATTCTCCGCCGACCTGATTTCCGTTTTGGGTAAATGGCGGTTGATTGTCATAGCATTGAAAATTTTCAGCAACCCGATTATCAGTTACTAAAATGCCGCCTCTGTTGTCATAAACCTGTAAATTAGCATCGGTCGTGTTGCCATTGATGCTGACTCCGGCAATATTTTCATAAGTTTGGATATTTCCCGCCACAAATGAATTTGAAAAAAAGTGTACGAATCCGCGATTTTTGTAACCTTGCAAACTTCCGCCGATGGAATTAAAACTTGCTTTTGAAGTTCCGAAGTTTTCTTCAAATTGAACATCACCGTTGATCGTTGAACTTGTGATCGTCGCCGTATTTCCCTGTTTTAGCTGAATGCTGCCCGTTACGCGAGTTCCGCCTTGAATGATAATTTCATTGTAGCCTTCGCTATGAATACTGCCGTTAACCCGCGTATTTCGCGCATTTAAGGAAGCTGATCTCTCAACCAGAATATTCCCTTGAACGCGAGTTCCGACAAGCTGACAGGATGAACCGGTCGGCACATACAAATTTTCAACCGTTCGCGCTCCGACTTTTCCAACGCACCGAAAATCGTCTGCCAGGACGCTCGACGCGCCGAAAACCATACTGACCATTGCCATTAAAAACATCATTGTTAATTTTTTCATTTCTTTCTCTCCTAAAATTGTTTGTTTTGAAATATGTTGAATCAGAAAGTTCTTTTTATCAGAGTCAAAATCAAATAAATCGTTTCATTTTCAACATTCACACAGACAGATGTGGCGTTCGGAAAATAAATACATAAAATCGAAATAAAACTAAAAAAAACTATAAACTGTTGGAAAAAAGATGGTTATATTGATGAATAAAAAAAATACGAAAGTATGTATTTTTTTGAAATTTCAAAACTCTGTTTGATAACATAAAGTTGTTATCAAACATTTTTGCAAGGGATACATCGGGTGATTTATGAAATTATTTATATTTAAATGCTTTTTGGCGATTAGTTTTTTATTGGCAAGCGGAACGGTTTTTCCGGTTTTTGCCGATGCCGATGAAGAATATGTTCCGAATGAGGTTGTCATAAAGTTAAGAAGTCCGCTGTACCTTCGGCTAATTGCCAAAAGATTTAAACTTTCGCCGGCACCTCTCGAACAATTCGGTTCGCGCCCGATTTACCGATTGAGAATTATGGACGGAACGGACGTTTTGCAGCGAGTTGCCGAATTGCAGGCAGATTCTTTAAACCGCGTTGAATTTGCCGAACCGAATTTTCAAATCGAAGCTCCCGAAGCCCGCGGAAATTCCTGGAGCATCGGCGGCGGCACGACGCAGTATGTCAATCAATGGTTTCGTGACCCGTTGAGAATCGCTGAAGCGCATAAACAAACACAAGGCGAAGGAGTTAAGATCGCAGTTTTAGATACCGGAATTGATCTGAATCATCCGGCTTTTGCCGGACGTTTGATTCAAGGTTACGATTTTGTAGATGACGACAATAATCCGAGCGAAGAAGGAACATTTGGAATAAATCCGGGATTCGGACACGGAACTCACGTTGCCGGATTGGCTTCGCTCATTGCTCCGCAAGCGCAAATTATGCCAGTTCGCGTCTTGGACGAAAACGGAGTCGGAAATATCTGGGTTTTGGCGGAGGCTCTCAGCTTCGCCGCCGATCCTGACCGGAATACTCTAACAAATGACGGCGTAGATGTCATAAATCTGAGCCTGGCAACCAGAAGACAGACGACTTTGCTGGCAAATATTATCGGCGAAATAACTTGTAGTGGTGGTGATGATTTGAAATTGGGCGATGTTGAGGAATGCGAAATACCCGGACAAAAAGGAATTGTGGTCGTTGCCGGTTCGGGAAATCGCAATTCCGATATTCAGGAATTTCCGGCAGCGGAAAATCTTGCAGGCTTGATTTCGGTTGCCGCCAGTAATCAGAATGACCAATTAGCCGCATTTTCAAATTTCGGTTCGTGGGTTCAGATTGCCGCGCCGGGACAGAGTATTCTCAGCTCAATTCCGGGCGGAAATTACGGAACATGGAACGGAACTTCGATGTCAACGCCTTTGGTTGCGGGCGCGGCAGCGTTGATTCGTTCGCAAAATAACGATTGGACGGCTTTTCAGACGGTTGAAAGAATAATGGTCAGTGCAGTTGAAATTCAAGGACCGAATCCGCCGATGATTCGGCTCGACGTTGCCGGATGTGTCGGGCAGTAAACATTGACATAAATATTTGACTTGATCGGTTTAACGAGACGTGAGAGAAGTCCACTTCCAAAAATAATGCGTTGGCATTTTTGGTGGTGGATGAATCAAACACATCAGCAACCGTGCTTTCAAACGGTTGTTTCTTCTAAAGGAATTAGGATTCGAGATTGGAGAAAATGAGAAACTTTGGTATAATAGAAATCGAAGCACAAAGAAGTTTGCGCCTTCTCTATGCTTCTAACCACATTATAAATTGCGTTATAAAAATGGCTAAAGCAATCATACAAAAAGCATTCAAATTTCGCATCTGCGAACCTTCCAAAATAGTTCAAGAACGCTTTGAACAAACTCTCTATCTTTGCCGACGGCTTTATAATGCCAGCGTTCAGGAAAGACGCGATGCCTACACAATCAATCGAATTTCGATTAGCTATCAAGCACAGCAAAACCAACTTCCCGACATAAAAGTTACCAATCCTGAATATAAAAACATTCACTCGCAAGTTTTGCAGAATGTCTTGAAACGCTGTGAACGCGCCTTTGACGGTTTCTTTCGCAGAATTAAAGCAAGACAGACTGCGGGTTTTCCGCGCTTCAAAGGTCAAAACAGATACGATTCGTTTTGTTATCCGCAAAGCGGTTTTTCTTTGACGGGCGATAAACTCACACTTTCTAAAATCGGCAAAGTTAAAATCAAACTTTCTCGAAACGTAGTCGGTAAAGTTAAAACTTGCACAATCAAAAAGGAGTGCGGAAAGTGGTTTGTCATTTTCACGGTTGAAACATCGGTAGAACCATTGCCGAAAACAGGTCAATCCGTTGGAATGGATGCTGGAATTTCTGCGTTTTTGACGCTTTCGGACGGAACGCGAATAGACAATTTCAAATACTACGAATCTACTCAAAAGAAATTGCGTGTTGCTCAAAGAAGCGTTGCGCGAAAAAAGAAAGGCTCTACTCAAAGACGTAAAGCTGTCAATCAACTGCGTAAGATTCACCAAAAGATTAAGAATCAGCGAAACGATTTTCAGCACAAAGTTTCTACATATCTCGTAAAGCAATACGATGTTATTGCAATCGAAAAACTTTACCATTTTGGGTATGTCGAGAGGAATCCTTAGTAAACAAGTGAACGATGTCGCGTGGTCGGCTTTTTTCGATAAATTGCGTTATAAAGTTGCAAATACTGATAAGCAGTTGATAGAAGTCACGCCACATTTCACGTCGCAGGATTGTTCGTCTTGCGGCACGCGGGTGAAAAAGGATTTGTCGGTTCGCGTTCATCATTGTTTGCACTGCGGCTTGGTCTTAGACCGTGATTGGAACGCCGCGATAAATATAAAAAACTCTGCGCTTGGTCAAAGCGTTAAAGACTTAAAGTGGGCGGTTGCACCGTGCTTGTCTTTAGAATCCACTTCCAATTTGCTTTGAAATTGGTGGTGGAGTGTCAATAAAAAGAGAAACTCGACTAAACTTCCAAAAAGTATGGTTAGAATCGGTTTTGGAAACGACATTCACCGGCTTGAAGAAAATCGCCCGTTGATTTTGGGCGGCGCGGTAATTCCGGCGGAAAAAGGCGCGGTCGGGCATTCGGATGCGGACGCGCTGGCGCACGCCGTCACGGATGCGATTCTGGGTGCGCTCGCGCTCGGCGACATCGGTTCGCATTTTTCGGACAAGGACGAGCGCTGGAAAGCTGCGGACAGTTTTGTTTTTCTGGCGGAAGCCGTCAGGTTGATGAAGGAAAAAGGTTTTAGAGTCGGAAATATTGATTCGATCATCAGTCTGGAAAAACCGAAACTCCGCCCGTTTATTGATAAAATGCGCGAAAATCTGGCGCGGGTTTTGGAAATCGAGATTGATTCGGTCAGCGTAAAGGCGAAAACCGGCGAAAAATTGGACGCAATCGGCGAAGAACACGCGATCAAAGCCGAGGCTTGCGTTTTATTAATTAAAAGCTGAAAAAAAATTTACAGGGATGTCAGGATAGACAGGATAAAAATTTCTTCATATCCTCGGTCTATCCTGACATCCCTGTAATTATTTGCAGAAATAAACGGCTGAAAATTATAAATCGAAACTTGCGCCGTAACTTCTGCCGATTCTCAGAGTTTGATACCACGTGCGGTTGATTTCCGAATTAAATTCGCGGTCGGATTGGTTAAATTCGGTTTCGCTCATTTCGCCGGAAGAATCCTGATGCTCATTCAAAAAATCCGAATAATCGCGCCACGCCGTCATATGTCGGCGCCACGATGCTTGAAAATCCGAAGGCATACCCGAATCATCCATACTTTCCGATTTGTTTACATAATCATTAACAAATTCGGTGTATTCGGAAATGGTCATTTTGTCCGGTGAAACTGAGTTCAATCGGCGAATTTTATAATCTCTCAAATCTCCGTTTCTGACATCCTGATTGATCAATCGTTCGATATTATAACGGGATTTATCAAAACAAGTAGTTTTTGCTTTTCTCGTATAATCGGTCCGGGCTTGCGGAAAACCGAACAATAAACCGACTAATACAACGGAAACACCAAAAGTTACGGTAAATGCGACGATGGATAATGCTGATTTCATAATGTGACTATTATGCCTGATTCAAACCGTATTGAGCAATACTATTTTGGAAAAAAATAAAGTTAATTTATCTTGGAGGCAAAATCTGATAAAGTAAACGGATAATGAATCCACAAGAATTGATCCGAAAAAAACGCGACGGCGGCAGGTTTTCGCCCGAAGAAATCAGAAGATTTATCGAGGGCGTATGCGATGATTCGTGGGAAGATTATCAAATAACCGCGCTGGTGATGGCAATGTTTCTCAACGGTCTGAACCTAGTCGAGCAAAACGCGCTGACCGAAGCGATGCTCGCGTCGGGCGAGAAGTTAGATTTTTCCGACATGGGCGCGCCCGTTGCCGATAAACATTCGACGGGCGGAGTCGGTGATAAAACGTCGCTTCTGATCGCCCCGTTGGCGGCGGCGTGCGGCGTTTATGTGCCGATGATTTCCGGTCGCGGACTCGGACACACGGGCGGGACGCTCGATAAACTCGAATCAATTCCGGGTTATAACGTCAATTTGACGAAAGAAGAATTTAAAAAACTCGTTAAAAAATGCGGTTTTGCGATGGCTGGACAAACCGCCGAAATCGTTCCGGCGGACAAAAAACTCTACGCTTTGCGCGATGCGACCGCGACCATCGAATCAATTCCTTTGATCGTCGCTTCGATTATGTCGAAAAAAATGGCGGAAGGTTTGGGTTTTCTCGTTTTAGATGTCAAAACCGGAACGGGCGCGTTTATGAAAGAGGAACGCGATGCACGGAAACTGGCGCGTGCATTGGTTAAAACCGGAAAATCTTTCGGCGTGAAAACCGAAGCGTTGATCACGGATATGAATCAGCCGCTCGGCAAATATGTCGGAAATGCGCTCGAAGTTTACGAATGTATAAAATTATTGCAAAACGAAACCGACAAACAATCGAAGCAAACGCTTGATTTATCGGTTGAATTAACCGCGCGGATTCTGGTTTTGACGAAAATTGCGGCTTCGAGCAGAAAAGCCAAAGACAAGATCAAAGAAGTTTTAGAAAGCGGAAAAGCCCTCGAATTTTTACAGAAAAACATCAAAGCGCAGGGCGGAAATCCGAAGGTTTGCGACAAACCGGAAATGCTGCTCGATAAAAATCTTCTTGAAGTCAAAGTAAAATCGCCGCATAGCGGTTTTATCACGGAAATTGACGCGTCGGAAATCGGCAAAGCGATTTCACTCATCGGCGGCGGGCGACTTAAAGTTGACAGCAAAATAGATCACGCGGTCGGTTATTCGTGCGACAAAAAAATCGGCGATAAGATCAAAGAACACGAATCTTTAGGAACGCTTTTCTGCCGAAATGAAGGGCAAGCCGCGCTCATTCTGGCAAAACTGCAAATGTCATACAAGATCGGGCTTGAAAAAAATGTGCGGAAATTTGAACTCGTGAAGGAAATAATCTCATGAAATTTATAAAATCATTTTTCAAATATTATTTGCCGACGCTGATTTTTATTGTTGCATTAGGGATTTTATTTTTGGTTTATATGTTTAAAAACCACGTACCAATTTTGATGTTTGTTTTTGGTAAGGCAATAGTTCATTCAAATCTTGCTGAGACAATTGTTAAACGAGACGGAATTGAATTGCCAAATGTAAAAGTTTTTATTTTGGAAAATGGGAATCAATTTCTTGTTTATAATCCTGATTCCAAAGGTAGTTACGGAGTAATTATTGTTGATAAAGCAAAATTTGATATTGCTTCTACAAATTTTGGCGAAAATTATTACGACCTTCTATTTGGGAAATTTTTATTTCAAACTGACGGTGCTTCAGCTATTTATGCGTCGAGTCCTAAATGGGAATTAAATCCTAAACTTAAAATTACCGAACAACGAATTAGTTACATAACAAAAAAGTTGCAAGGCGATGATTATATTGACGTAAATCACGAAATCATTTTCAGAGATAAATAATGCAAAAGACACTAATTCTTATTTTATTGTTTTTATTGGTTTTAACCGTTTCTTCGTGCGGCGATTCAATCGAAGCGCGAACCGATTGCACGACGAAGGTCGGGATCGTTTTCGACATTGGCGGCAAAAATGACCGTTCGTTTAACGCGGCGGCGTGGGAAGGCGTTCAGCGGGCGGAACGGGATTTGAAGATCTGTCTCTACGATGTCGAACCGGGAAATCCGACTTCAATCGAACCGGCGATGCGGGCGTTTGCCGAGCGGAATTTCGATCTGATCATCGGTGTCGGATTTGCCCAAGGTCCGATTATGCAAAAGGTGGCGGAAGATTATCCGAATATCAAATTTGCGATTGTTGACGGCGTGATTGTGGACAAGGAAGGCGCACCGCTGAAAAATGTCGCGTCGCTCGTATTTCGCGAACACGAAGGTTCGTATCTCGTCGGAATGATCGCCGCGTATAAGACGAAATCGAATGTTCTCGGCTTTATCGGCGGGATGGATATTCCGCTGATTCACCGTTTTGCCAAAGGTTACGAAGAAGGCGCGAAATCGGTCAATCCCGATATTAATGTTGTTGTCAATTACGTCGGCGTAACCGATCACGCCTGGAACGATCCCGGAAAGGGGCAGGAACTTGCGCTTTCACAAATCCAAAAAGGGGCGGACGTAATATTTACAGCCGCCGGAAATTCCGGTGTCGGAGCGTTTGATGCGGTCGAAAAAGCCGGCAAAAATCCTTCCGGGGAAGCAAAAAGGTTTGTTATCGGGGTTGACTCGAATCAAAACGGACAAAGACCGGGATATGTTTTAACTTCGATGGTCAAACGGGTTGACAACGCGGTTTATGATGTCGTTAAGGAAGTCAGAGAAAATAATTTTAACGGCGGTTTTCACTCGTTCGGTTTGGATAAAGACGGCGTGGCTTACGCCCTAGATGAGCATAACAAAGATTTGATTCCGCAAGATGTAATCGAAAAAGTCGAAGTAGCAAAAGGAAAAATCATCGGCGGCGAGATAAAGGTGACGGACGCGATGGCGAAATAAATTAATGATATAATTGCTTTGTTCGGAGGTTGAAAAATTATGCCGGAATTATTAGAAATTGAGCAAACAGAAACTACAAATGAGTTTAAAGATGAAAATAATATAGCCTCTTGGTTGATCGAAATTCCTGAAAACGTTATTGAAGATTTAAATTTACAAAAAGGTTCAAGAATCGCTTTAACTGTTAAAAACGGAGAAGTTTACGGAGATATATTACCGCCGTTATCTGAAAAAATGAGAGCGGTTTCAAATCACATTTTAGAAAAAAATCGAAAGTTTTATGAGGAGCTGAAACGGCTTGGCGACTGAAAAAGTAGTTTATCTCACATATTTGGAAGCAGTCTCTCATCACTTTGAATTAATGACATCATTAGGTGAAATTAGATTCGGAATTGATAGCCCGAATTTGATAAAATCAGCATTGGCACGTCCGCAACACGCTGCAATTTATGAAAATGTCGACATTTTTCGTCAAGCCGCGACGCTTTGCTTTGGACTTATAAAAAATCATTCGTGGCTCGGCGGCAATAAACGAACAGCGACTTATTCAACAGAAATTTTTCTTTCGTTAAATGACTATTATTGGGATTATGATTTAGTGGAAATTATAGAACTTTCACTGAATGTCGAATCAGACGTTTGGAAAGTTGATGAAATTGAAATTTGGTTAAAAGAAAAGGTGATAAAGATTCAACAATGAATTCTATTTCAGATTCTAATAGACGTTGGAAAAGATTTTCGCCTGCCAATGAAGCAGAAATTAAAGAACTTGTAAATTCGGTTGAGACAAATTTACCGCAAGAATTTTTAGATTTATTAGAATTTTCAAATGGCGGTGAAGGTGATATTGCTTTACAACCATTGCTTTTTTATTTATACGAAATTAAGGAAATCATCAATCTGAAAAAAAATGAATTTTATAAAACCGAATTTCCGAATCATCTGTTTTTTGGTGGAAACGGCGGTTTAGAAATAATTGCTTTTGATTTGAGAAAAAATCCTTATTCAGTTGTGATGATTGATCCTATTGCCGGAGAAGAAAGCGCAATTGAAATTTCTCCAAACATTGCAGAATTTATAAAAGCTATCGGACTTGAATATAAAGAAAATGCTCGAACTTAAAAACATTACAAAAACATTCGGCAACGTCGTTGCGAATAATGACGTTTCGATCAACATCGAAAAAGGTACGATTCACGCGATTGTCGGTGAAAACGGCGCGGGAAAATCAACCATTATGCGGATCGCCTACGGTTTTTACACGGCGGATTCGGGCGAGATTCTGTTTGACGGAAAACCTGTAAAAATCAACAATCCGCACGATGCGATTGCTTTGGGGATCGGGATGGTTCATCAGCATTTTATGCTGGTTGATACGATGACGGTTGCCGAAAATATCGTGCTTGGTGCGGAAACCGGTTCGGCGTTTGATCTCGATCTGGAAAAGGCAAATGCGGATATTCTCGCGCTTTCCAATGAACTCCGGCTCGGTGTCAATCCGCGCTCATTTATCGAAGATCTATCGGTCGGCGCACAGCAAAAGGTCGAGCTTCTAAAGGCACTTTACCGCAAAGCCGAATTTCTGATCTTGGACGAACCGACCGCTGTTTTAACGCCGCAGGAAACCGAAGATTTTTTCAACATTTTGCGCCAGATGCGCGAAAACGGAAAAACGATTGTCATCATCACTCATAAACTCGAAGAAGTTTTGGCGATTTCGGATGATGTAACGGTAATGCGCGATGGCAAAACGGTCGGAAGTGTAAAAACAAAGGACACGAATGCAAAAGATTTGGCACGAATGATCGTCGGGCGCGATGTGCTTTTGAGAGTCGAAAAAACGGACGCAAATCCAAAGGACACGGTTCTGAGAATCAAAAATCTTTCGGTTAAAAGCAAACACGGCGAGGCTTTAAATAAAGTTTCGCTCGATGTCCGCGCCGGAGAAATCGTCGGCATCGCCGGAATCGAAGGCAACGGGCAAACCGAATTGATCGAAGCGATTGCGGGTTTGACTGCGGTTTCGGAAGGCTCGATCAAACTTTTGGGAAAAGAAATTTCCAAATATTCGGTGAGAAAAAGAACCGAAATGGGAATCGCGCATATCCCCGAAGATCGCCATAGACGCGGACTTCTGCTCGATTCGGATTTAGAAGAAAATGCAATTTTGGGGGTTCATTATCGTGCGCCGGTCGCCGCCACCGCCGGATTTATGAATTCCGCCGTGATCGAAAAACGCACGAAGGAAATCATCGAAAATTTCGATGTGCGCCCGCCGAATCCGCAGCTGCCGGCAAAATCGCTTTCGGGCGGAAATCAGCAAAAACTCGTCATCGGCAGGGAATTTGAACTCGCTCCGAAACTTCTGCTCGTTTCGCAGCCAACGCGCGGCGTTGACATCGGCGCGATCGAATTTATTCATCGCAAACTTATCGGTTTGAGAGATTCGGGAACGGCAGTTCTGCTCGTTTCCGCCGAACTCGAAGAAGTAACCGCGCTTGCCGATAGATTGCTCGTCATTCGCGGCGGGAAAATCGTCGGCGAAGTTGATCCGAAAGTTACGACCAACGAAGAAATCGGTCTAATGATGACGGGCGGGAATTAAGTTAAAAAAGTAAAAAAGGTAAAACATAAATCGCGGTATAATATGTCAAAATTTTTTGCTTTTTTTTATTACTGTGCTAAATTGAATGTAAATTTAGTGGTGGGGAAAATTTTATGATAGATATAGTTCAAGATATTGATTCACTGTCAAATTTCAAACGAAATACTGCAAAATTTGTTAAAAGAATGAAAAAAAGCGGTTCACCCGTTGTGTTGACAGTTAATGGGAAAGCGCAGGTTATTGTTCAAGATGCGGAAAGTTATCAAAAGATGTTGGAACTGCTCGAACGTGCCGAAGCAATCGAAGGAATTCGCAAAGGGTTAGATGATGTAAAGAAAAAAAGAACCAAGTCTTTGGATGAATTTGAACATAAATTGAATCAAATTTGATGCGATGAGCAAGCCTTACAAAATCGAAATCACGACAACCGCCGAGGTCGAAGCCGAAGAAGCTATTTTGTGGATAAAACAATTTTCTCCCGATGCGGCAAAGCGTTTTAGCGAAGGTTTGACAGCAGCGGTAAAATCTCTTCAAAATAATCCTGTGCGATGTCCGCTCGCTCCTGAAAATGAATTTTTTTACAAGGAAATACGGTAATTGATTTACGGAAAATATCGAATTTTAATGACAATTGATGATGAAACGGTTTATGTTCTTCATATTCGCCACAGTTCGCAGAAATTTATCAGGCAGAATTTTCCCGAAGATGAAGATTAATCCTTTTGCTTTTTGTTCTTCTTCACAAAATAAAAATAGAGCGAGATTCCGACAATATTATTGATCGTCAACAGTCCGTTCGTCACCATAAAAACCCAGTTTTCAACGAGATAACTGTAAACTGTAAAACCGACCGAAGCAAACAGTTGACCGATAAACAGCCATTTTGAAACGCCTTCGGTTTCGCCGTCCTTCCATTGTTTATAAACCTGTTTGATGAGCGTGAGCAGCAAGATCAGCGAACTCGCCCAACCGATAATTTCCGTCATATATTCGATTAATTTTAAACCGCGAAAAACGCAAAAGACGCTAAAAAAAGATTGAAAATTTTCGTGTATTTAGCGTCTTTCGCGGTTTAATAATTTAAGCCGTTTGAGTTTGAGATTCGAAAAGATTTTTTATTCGCTCCACGGCAGTTTCCAGATTTTTCATTGAAGTAGCATACGAAAGCCGCAGAAAGCCTTCCGCGCCGAAGCCTGCGCCGTCGGTTGTGACGACCTGAGCTTCGGTTAAAAGATAATCGGCGATGTCTTCGGATTTAGCGAATTTTTCGCCCAATAAATCTCTGACATCGAGAAAAGCGTAAAACGCGCCTTCGGGCATTTCGCACTTTAAACCGTTAATTTTATTGAGTTCGGGAATTATAAAGTCGCGCCGGAGTTTGTATTCGGCAAGCATTGTCTGAACCGCGTTCATTGATTCTTCGCGGCGTTCCATCGCCCGCGCACAGGCGTATTGAACAAAGCTCGTCGGATGCGTCGCCGAATGGCTTTGGAGTTTGATCATTGCCTTTGTCCAATCTTCGTTCGCAATGGTGTAGCCGATGCGCCAGCCGGTCATCGCGTAGGTTTTTGAAAACGAACCGGCAACGCAGACAAATTCGCGCAATTCTTTCGGCAGAACAGCCGACGTGAAAACTTCCGACGGCGGATAAACGAAAAACAGGTAACATTCGTCGGTTAAAACATAGACATTTCTTTCCGCGCAAACTTCGATGATTTTTCGCAGCTCGCTTGCCGGAATAACTCTTCCGCTCGGATTGCTCGGCGAATTGACGATCAGGAGTTTGGTTTTATCGGTGATTGCCCCTTTTACTTGTTCGGCGGACAAAACAAAATCCGTTTCCTCGGTTTCGATAAAAACGCTTTTTGCGCCCGTGAAACTGACGATTTCGGGAAATGTCACCCAATAAGGTTTCGGAATCAAACATTCATCGCCCGCGTTTAGAAGCGTGCAAGCCGCATTAAAAAGTGCCTGTTTTCCGCCGCACGAAGCAGCGATTTCCTTGGGCGAAATTTTCGCGCCGAATTGCGCGTCGTAAAAATGCGCGACCGCTTCGACAAAAGGTTTCATTCCGGCGGCGGCGGTATATTTTGTGTAGCCTTTATTTAAGCCTTCGATCGCCAGATCTTTGATAAATTCGGGCGTTGGAAAATCGGGTTCGCCGACGGTCAGATCAATCACGTCAAAGCCTTGTTCGCGCAAATTGGCGGCGGCTTGCATTGCCTTAAACGTCGAAGACGTTTTCATTCGGGCGACATTTTCGGAAACGGGAAAATTATTCATAATGGAAAATGGAAAATGGATAATGGATAATTTTTGGAACTGAAACATTATCCATTATCAATTATCCATTATCAACTATTGAAATTTTTTCGCGCATTTTTGTTTCAACTAATTTGGGAATCAAACCTTCGACGCGACCGCCGAGTGTGAAAACCTGTTTCATCAAACTCGATGAAACGTAGGAAAATTCTTCCGCCGCAACCAGAAAAACCGTTTCGATCTCGGGTTCGAGGCGGCGATTCATCAGAGCCATTCGCAGTTCGTATTCATAATCGGCAACGGCGCGAATGCCGCGAACGATGGCGTTTGCGCCTTTTTTTTTCGCAAAATCGGCGGTCAAACCCGAAAAGCTGTCAACGATCAACTCGCAATTTTTGCTTGTGATTTCACTTAAAACTTCTTTGATCATCGCGCATCTCTCCTCGACCGAAAACATCGGTTTTTTGTCGGGATTATTAAGAACGGCGATGATGATTTCATCAAAAAGCGGCAGACTTCGCCTGATTATATCGAGATGCCCGTTGGTCAAAGGATCAAACGATCCGGGAAAAATTGCGCGGCGTGTTTTCATTTATCATTTACCAATATCATTTATCATTGAACATTTATCATTTATCATTTATCAATAGAATAATTATCCATTACCCGAACTTTAATTTTAAAGACTGAAAAAAAGTGATAAATGATAAATGTTCACTGATAAATGACTAAAATCTTGATTC
>JBBRVS010000090.1:0-20758 GCA_038246645.1 Pyrinomonadales bacterium | reverse complement strand
TCCCGCGTTGTTCCGGCTATTTCGGTTACAATCGCCCGTTCGTGTCCGAGCAAAGCATTGAAAAGACTCGACTTACCGACATTAGGGCGACCGACGAGGGCAACCTTTAAACCTTCTCTCAATAACTTTCCGGCTTTATAGGTCGAAGCCATTTTTTCTAAATTTCGGGAAATTTCGGCAAGTTTTTGTTTGGTTTTATCAATCTGATATTGCGGCAAATCGTCTTCGACAAATTCGAGTGCAGATTCGAGCAGAACTATTATGTCAAGGAGTTCATTTTTGATCGGCTGTAATTGATGAGAAACTTCGCCGCCGAGTTGACGGACTGAATGTTTGGCGGCGGCGACGGATTGCGCGTCAATCAAATCGCGGATGGCTTCAGCCTGGCTCAAATCCATCCGACCGTTGGCGAGTGCGCGAAGCGAAAATTCTCCGGCTTCGGCTAATCTGGCGTTAAGTTGAAGACAAAAATCAATAATTTGGCGAAGCACAAGTGGTGAACCGTGGCAGCTTATTTCAATTACATCTTCGCCGGTAAATGATTGAGGCGATTGAAAATAAGTTATTATTGTTTCGTCAAGAATTTCCGAGGTTTGAGGATCGTAAATCTTTTTAAGAGTTGCAAAACGTGGTTTCGGTTGAAAATTTTCATCGAGCGTAAGTTTGCGAACAATCAAGAGAGAGCCCGCGCCGCTCAAGCGGATTACGCCGATTCCGCTTCGTCCGAGAGGAGTTGCCAGTGCGACAATTGTGTCATGCATAAATTCAGATTTCAGATTTCAGATTTCAAATTCAAGATTTTATCTTTATCAGGTATAAAATGATTATTTGAAATTTGAAATCTGAAATTTATTTTAACCGAATTTGCAGTCGCCTATCCCTTCCATCGCCGACCGATTCGGTCAATAGATCTTCTTCCGTCTGCAAAGTCAGATGAATCACGCGCCGTTCGGTCGAATTTAAAACTCCGAAAGTGAACGGCAAACCGTTCTTACGGACGTTTTGTGCGGCAAACCGTCCCATCGCCTGAAGTTCGGCTTTGCGCGTCTTTCTAAAGCCGTCAGCGTCGCAAATAAAGCGATGTTCACGGTCAAGCTGTTTCCCGTAAATCTGAAACAAAAGAGTTTCAAGAGCGTCGAGCATTTCGCCGTTTTCACTTAATAAAAACAAAGAATCATCGCCTTCAAAATTCAAGACACAGCCTTCATCAGTCCATTCATCGGAAATTTTAACGTCGAATTTCATTTCGGTTAAAATTTCGGACAAAAAATCTTTAGCATTTTGACAAACTTCATTCATAAATTTTTACGGAGTCGAAAATTTCGGCTTCCCTTTTTTTGATAAAACCGGCGCAATTTCTTCGGCAGGCGGCGGTGCGGGCGTTTTGTTAAAATGATTGATAACCAATTGCTGTACAAAACTGATGATATTTCCGAAGAACCAATATAAAAGCAGACCGGCAGGCGCGCTCCACATAATGAAAAGCATCATTACGGGCATCAGATACGTCATCATTTTCTGCTGCATCTTCTGTTCGGGCGTAACCGGCGCGGCGGTCGGTGAAAATTTCATTGCCAGAATCATCGAAAAAGCAAAGCCGAATTCGAGCAGGTGATACGGATCACCGGCAGAAAGATCCGGCAGCCACAGAAAAGAAGCTTGACGAAATCCGAGCGAAATACTGACGGTGATATAAACGGCGATCAAAAACGGAAACTGCAGAAGCATCGGCAGACAACCGCCGATCGGAAGCGCATCCTTCGTCATCTTCAATTGCTGCATCTGCAATTCGCGCATTTGCGGATCATCCTTCGGAATGCCTTTCTTCTGCATCGCCTTCATTTTATCCTGTAATTCCTTCATTTTAGGCGCGTTAGCCGCGCTCTTTTTAAAGGATTTGGATTGATACCAGCGAAGCGGAAACAAAAGAGAATAAAATAAAAACGTAAAAATTATGATCGAACCACCGTAATTATGCGTAAAATTATAAAGAAAATTTAGAGCGTAAGTGATTGGAACGGAAAGCGGTTTGGCTAAAAAGCTAAAAAAGCCGTAATTGATAAAATCTTCAATATCTATCGTTCTGCCGACAGTTTCGGTCAAAGTTTTATTATATTGAGAAAGAACGAAATAATCCTTCGTTCCGGTGTAAATTCTCGTCGTCGAACCGTCCGCCGTAATCGGAACGTAAGCGGTTAATAAATGTCTGACCTGCTTGGTTTCGGGGTTGCGCATAATCCAGCCGAAAATGCCCGTGTAAACCGGATTTATCTCGACTTCGTATTTCGACGCGTGATATTCCAAACCGGCGGCGGGCTGCGCGGGAATCGCTGCCATCGCAAAATATGTGTCGCCGATGCCCGCCCAATCAACATTTCCGGGAACACCGGTTTGTCCCTGATCTTTGCCGTCAACGATATATGACGAATAAAATCTTTGGTTTTTACCATCAATGGTTGTCACGCCTTCGGGTTCGACCTGATAAAAATTGTAATGATTTATTCCCTGATCGCCGATGCTCGCGCCGATCAGAAGTTTTGTGTTCGGAACGGTTTGACCGTTGCGGGTTAATTTAACCTGTAGATCGGTCAGATAACTGTCGGCACGAAATATGAAAGTTTTAGTAACTTCCAGACCATTGGCTTCATCTCTTAAAACATAATCTATCTGTTGCGTCTGATCGCCGCTAAGCTCTATATTTTCTTGATTTACAGAGATTTGATAATTTCTTTGATTAAGAAAAACGTCGAGATTCGGATCACCGGTCGAAAGCCGGAAAGGAACTTCGCGAGGTTCGCGTTTTAAGCCTTCCGGCGAAACGAGTTCGAGCGGTTTTGTATTTTCTCCGCTTGAACCGTCGGCAAAAAGAGGCTTTCCTTCTTTATCTTCGGGTGAAACATTTTTCACTAAAATCCAGCTGGTCGCCACCGCGCCTTTCGAATCGAGCTTTACCTGATAAAGCGGCGTTTTGATCGTAATTTCCTTATTCGGAAGCGAGTCAGGCGTTTGGTTTACCGGAGGTGGTGCGGGCTGCTGCTGCGCCGTTTCGGCGGCGGCTGGCGTTGCCGTATTTGAATTTACCTGCGCCGTGTTGGAATTAGCGGCGTTCGGATCGGGTTTCGGCGGCGGAAACAAATATCCCCAACCGAATAAAACGACCATTGAGAGTATCGCGGCAAGCAAAAACCGGAATTGTGTATCTTTATTTGATGTTTCAGCCATTTTTTTATGTGTGATCTACAATTTTATAATAAAAATTTGTAAATCTAAAACTACTTCACGGGATCGTGTCCGCCTTTGCAAAAAGGCTGACAGCGCAAAATACGCGTAAATCCCATCCACGAGCCGCGAACCGCGCCGTATTTTTCGACCGCTTCCATTGTATATGTCGAACAACTCGGCGTAAAACGGCACGAAGGCGGTAAAAAAGGCGAGATCCACGATTTGTAAAAGCGCAAAAAATCTAAAACTAAAAACTTCATTTTGCTTCCCTTACAACGCTTTCTTCGCCTTCGCTTAATTCTGATTCTCTGATGCGCGCAACGATCTGCCGAAATTCTTCAAGAGGTTTCTCGAGTTTAACTTTTAGTAAATTGCGACGGGCATTTAAAACCCAGTCGTAATTTACGCTTAATTTACTCAATTCCGCCTTGCTTAAACGAAAGGCTTCCCGAAGCAGACGTTTTGCTCTGTTTCGGTGAACTGCCTTTCCAATCGCTTTTTTAGAAGCCGTAATGCCCAAACGCTGAAAAGACGTTTCCGACGGCATAATAAAAACCGTCATTAAACGCCCTTCGATCCGCTTGCCGTTTCCATAAACCTTTTGAAATTCGCGCGGCTTACGCAACCGATTTTCCTTCGGCAGTCCGAAATTTAATAGTGGAACGGCGTTAGTCTCTTGCGTCCCTTTGCTCTGCGGCGTTTGATTACGTTGCGTCCCGATTGTGTTTTCATTCTCGACCGAAAGCCGTGTTTCTTTGCCCGGCGGCGATTGTTCGGTTGATAAGTTCTCTTCTTCTTTGCCATAGTTCTCCATTTACTTCACTTAAAAGTGAAACTTTAGATTTTATGTATATTTTCAAGAGTTGTCAAAGGAATATAAGAAAAACCTTCGGAAAATAATGACACAAATCCTTTATCTTCGCGTTTAACTTCAAATGAGATTACTTTGGTATCTGCAATATCTGCTCTATTGGTTTGTGATTTACTGCATTCCGAGCATTTTTATTTTCTTTCTGGTGATAACACTGGCGATGAAGGAACGCGACACAAAATTGAAAATTCGTGAGATTACGCAAAACATTTTCAAATTAATTTTTCGATAAAGATTATGACCGTAAAAATTATTATAAATGACTCGAATCAAATAATTTCTGAAATTTGAAATTTGAAATCGTGTTAATTCGTTATTTCCCTGATTTTTCTGCCGACGATTTCATAATTTCCTTCAACAATTTTCTTAACCGATGCGACATAAAGCGCGTGCTCAACCTGCAAAATCCGCGCTGAAAGCGTTTCCGCCGTGTCATCGTCTTTTACTTCGACCGTCTTTTGCGCGATGATCGCCCCGTGATCGAGATGTTCGTCAACAAAATGAACCGTGCAGCCCGAAACTTTCACACCGTATTCGACCGCGTGTTTCTGCGCGTCCAACCCCGGAAATGAAGGGAGCAGGCTCGGATGAATATTCGTAATTCGATTCGGAAAAGCCTTGATAAAATCCTTTGATAAAAGCCGCATATAACCCGCCAGACAAACGAGTTTAACGCCGCGCTTTTTCAGTTCGCCGATGATTTCCGCGTCGTGCGCTTCGCGGGAACGCCTATTTCGCGCAATGCAAAGTGTTTCAATTCCGCGTGCTTTTGCCTTTTCCAAACCTTCTGCTTGTCTTTTGTCGCTGATCACACCCACGACTTCCGAATCAGGAATAAAACCGCTCTGAACCGCTTCCACGATTGCCGTCATATTCGAACCGCGACCTGAAATTAAAATGCCGATTTTCATTTAATCACTACGTCTTTATTTCCCGACACGACGCGCCCGATTTCAAAACATTTTTCGTCAATTTCCATCAGGTGATTTTTGATATTTGAAACTTCTTCCGGCGCGCAGATTACGACCATTCCGATTCCCATATTGAAGGCGCGGAACATTTCGTCCGTTTCGACATTGCCCAAGTTTTGCATCACGCCGAAGATCGGGAGTTCTTCCCAGGAGCCGCGATTGATTTCAACCGCGACATTTTCCGGCAGAATTCGCGGAATATTGTCCAGAAATCCGCCGCCCGTCAGATGCGCCAAGCCTTTGATTTTCTTTTGATCTATCAAAACGGAAAGTGATTTAAAATAACTTCGATGCGGTTTAAGTAATGTTTCTGCAATAGTTTCGCCGGTTTCTTCGAGGCGCGTATCAACTTTGTGTCCGCCGACTTCAAACAGAAGTTTCCGCGCCAGCGAATAGCCGTTGGTGTGCAGACCGTTTGAAGGCAAACCGAGAACCGCGTCGCCGGGTTTTATCGTTTTGCCGTCAATAACCTTGTCGCGTTCGACGATTCCGACGATAAAACCCGCCAGATCATATTCGCCGTCCGCATAAAATCCGGGCATTTCCGCCGTTTCGCCGCCGAGCAGAACGCAGTTATTTTCTCTGCAAGCTTTGGCGATTCCTTCAACGACCGAAGCCGTAATTTCGGGGAGGAGTTTTCCGGTCGCGAAATAATCGAGAAAAAAAAGCGGTCGTGCGCCCTGCACCAAAATATCATTAACACAGTGATTTACAAGGTCTTGCCCGATTGTGTTGTGAATTCCCGAAAGAAAGGCTATTTTGAGTTTTGTGCCAACGCCGTCCGCCGAAGCGACGAGAATCGGCGAAGACATTTCGGAAAATTTCGCGTCATACATTCCGCCGAAACTCCCGATTTCGGTCAAAGTCCGCGCATTAAAAGTTGATTTGGCAAAATCTCTGATTTTGCCAACCGCTAAATTTGCGTTATCAATCGAAACGCCCGCATCGCTGTATGAAACTGGTTTTGACATAATTGACTATGATTATAAAAAAACGACAGCCTTTCGGCTATCGTTGAAATGTTTATTTTGCCTGTCGAAAAAAATTATGCGGTTTGCAGTTCGGGAATCGGCTTATTTATTAAAGTCCGAATTTTTTGCCCGATTTCCTGCCGCAACTCAAAACTTTGTCCCCAAATATCAAAAAATTCTTGTTCATTATCTTCAGGTATAATTAAATACATCGGTTCTTCAATGGATTCGACTTTATGAGGTTTTGTTCCAACAATAAAAGCCAATTCTTCCCCATTTTTGGAAAGCAATACTTCAAATTTCGAGTCGCCGATTTTTTTCACGTCTAATAATTTATTCATTGTTTCTTTCTTCTCAAAACAAATTCGCTTAATACATTATAAAGTTCTTTTATCTCTATTTTATAAGTGCTTTGGTCGAAAGGATCTTTAATAATTATTAAACCGTTTTCGTCTAACCCGTTTATCAAAACTGCGTGTCCGGCAGTTTGTCCATCTCGCAGAAAAACTCCCCAAACTTTGTTTTCGGCAGTAATTCCCTCTATAAAATTTATGTTATGCGAAAATCCGCTACCAGTCCATTCTTCATCGTTTCGAGTTTCAATGGAATTTAAAAACTTCGCCAGAATCTTTGAATTCGACCATTCACCGAGGTTTTCCAAAATATCTTCCTGTAAAATATTCAAGCCGTAAAACTCAGCCAACATTTCGCCGACTGCCGAAACACAGGAAGCTTCATTTATTTGCTTGACAATTGTTTCATCAAGGAGTTCATCAACCTTTTTCCAATTGCCCAAAGAACCGAATTTATCTGTGAAGCTTTTCATTTATTTTGTGATTTTATACTGAATTCTCTTTCTAAGATTTTCTTAAATTCTTCGTCGGAATTTATATCAAATCCTTTTCTATCACCGTTTTTCGTTTCAATAAATTTTTTGTCAGTCAAAGTTTTTCGTCCGTTTTCCAGCATCAGCGAACAAACTTTTCCGCGTGTAAAATGCGATTCCGGCGAAGTTTGATGAAAATTGCACATTTCCGTAAATTCCTTTAGATTTCTCGTTAAATCTTTGAAAATATATTCGCTTTTCCAATTTTCGCCGTCTTTTTTGACGACTTCAAAATAATCTTCATCGAGTTGTCTGATCAAAAATACTCCGTTTGTGTCCTTTTGTTCCGCGTCCAAAACGAATTTCAAAGGTTCCGCCGAAAAATCTCCGAAACCGACATCAACCAGAAATTCTTTGCCGTCAATTTCAGTTAAAATCGCCAAATGATCGTATTCTGCACCGAAATCGCCATTTCCGGTGCTGACCCGCGCCGAGATTATTTTGTTTTTAAAACCGATTTTTTCGAGCAATTCATAAAACAAACTGTTCAGTTCATAACAAAATCCGCCTCTTTTTTGTTTGATGATTTTTTCGTAAAACTTTTCCGTGCCTAAAACAATCGGCGTTTTCCAATGAATATCGAGATTTTCAAACGGAATTCGGAGAAGATGCTGTTTTTGCAGAAATTTCAATGTTTCGAGATTTGCCGAAATTTCTGTTTTTGTCGCACCGATTCGGCTTAAATATTTATTCTTGTTCATATTATTTTGGTAAAAAGATTATACTTAAATTACATTTGCCGGACATAATTTCCGAAAACTTTATTGACGCGAATCGGCTCTGGCGTTTAGCATTTTAGATGGAGAAAAAATATGAGTTTCACTTTAATAGATTTAAGTTCCGAAAACTTTGAGTTTCGCGCCAACGTATGGCATTGGAAGACGGCTCTGGAAATTATCAAGAGTTTTGACATTTTAAGCGAAAATGATTTGCGGCAAATGAATTACACCGCGACCGGCGTAAAACTCGAAAGAGAAGAAGTTCACGCCATCGGCGAAAGAATTCGGGATGAAATTTTGCCGCAACTCGCGCCGAATAAACGTATTTATGCCGATTTGAGCATCACCGATCAGCCCGATGACGGAACGCTTTACAAAGACGGCGACGAACAATGGAAAAATTACAGCGCAGATTTTGAATGGCTCAGGGAATTTTCGGAATTCTGCCTTAAATCGAAGGGTTTTCAGGTTTACTAAAGTTTTAAATTATGACTATTTGGCAGCAGATTCTTCAATTTCTCAATAATCCTTGGGTTGAACCGATTTCACTCATTTTATTTGCAACTTTTCACGGCTACGCAGGCGCGTGGCTTGCCGTTCGGATGCTTTTTCGTCCGCGCCACCCGGTTAAAATTTTAGGTTTAACGATTTTTCCGCAAGGAATGATTCCGCGTCATCGGGATCGTCTGGCGGCAGCAATCGGCAAGGCGGTCGGCGAAGAACTGGTTTCGCAGGAAACTATTATTGACGAGCTTTTCGGCAAGGAATTTCTCCAGCGCAAAATTCAGAATGTCGTTAATTCCTACACCGAACAATTGCTTTCGCAAAATTATCCGTCGTTGATTGAGACTTTGCCCGCAAATATTCGCGAACCGGTTTTGGACGCGATTTCAACCTTGCAGATAAAGGTTGCCGATCATATCGAAGATGTTCTCAGAAGTGAAGAAACTCTGGAAACAATCAGCGGTTTTGTCAACCGAAGGGTTGACGAAGTTTTATCTCAGAGAATTTCGGAAACTGTTGATGATGAAAACTTTATCAAAATCATCTCATTTCTCGAACAAAGAATTTATTCAATTGTCAAGGAACCGGCGTTTGAGAAAAAGATCAAAGATTTTATCAGCAAAAGAGTTGACGATTTAGCCAATACAAATATGCCGCTCGGCGATTTGTTCACGATTGAAGCCGTCGGGCTTTTGAAAGAGAAAGCCGAAGAACAAATCCAGCCGATTGTTCATCAATTAGCCGAACTCGCTACTGCCGAACGCACCCGCAATCAAATCAGCGCGCTGATCAAACACGAGGTTCACGATTATTATGAACAACTGCCTTTTTTCAAAAAATTCTTTGTTTCCCGCGAAAATCTTTTGAAGGATGTTGATGATCTGGTCAACGACAGTTTGCCGAAACGCGTCGAAGAAACCTTGCGCGGCGATTTTTTCGCGCAGGAAGCCAAAGGTTTTCTTAATTCGACGATTGATAATGCCCTGGCGCGACCGCTTCCCGAACTCGCCGGAAAAATCGCGCCCGAACAACTCGAAAGTTTGAAGGCTCAACTGACGCGCAGTATTTTATCGGTTTTGCAGGGCGAAGAAATGCTGAAATCAATTTCGGCTTATTTGACCGACACGCTGGAAAAACTTCGTCCGCATAGTCTAGGCGCGATTTTGCAAACCGCGCATCCGGAAGCCGAGGAAAAACTCAAAAAAATGCTGTCCAAAGGTTTGCTCACCGTCTTAAACCGCGAGGAAACTTCCAATATTATAAATGCGGTTTTAGCCAAACAAATCGAAAATCTGCTTACCACGCCAATCGGTAGACTTTCCGATCATATAGCAGAAGAAAAAGTCCGTCGGGCAGGGAAATCTCTGACCGAAACAATCATCAGCGCGGCAAAGGAAAAACTGCCCGAAGCGATTAAAGAATTTGACATCGGCACGGTCGTACGCGAAAAAATCAACACCTATCCGGCTGAAAAACTCGAAAATCTGGTGATGTCGGTCGCCAAAGAACATCTGCGGACAATCGAACTTTTCGGCGCGGGTTTCGGCGCACTGATCGGGGTTATGCAGATTTTTCTCCAGCTTTATGTTTTCGGCGGGAAATGATTTCAAAAGGAGAGGTTTCCCGATAATTTCAATATTTTTACCAGAAAGTTAAATTTCAGCGAACTTTTTCCAAACAAACATCGTTTTTGCTGATGTCTAATAACTTTTATGGAGAATCAGAAAAATATGAAAAAACTTGGAATAATAGCTTTTGTTTGCGCTTTGATACTTGGAGTAATTTTCGCAAATGTCTTTTCGTTCGGAAAAATTTCGTTTAACGGCTTTTCTTTCAGCCGCGGAATTAAAGGTTCGGGCAATTTGCAGACGGAAAAAAGAGAAGTTTCAAACTTCAGAGCCGTTGATGTCGGCGGAGTTTTTAAGGTTGAAATTACGATTCAAAAAGATTTCGATATCCAGATCGAAGCCGACGACAATTTGCTGCAATATATTGAAACCGAAATTGACGGCGAAACTCTGGAAATTTCGACTTCAAAACGAATTTCCACACAAAATCCGATAATCGTCAGAATCGGCACACCTGACATCGAAAATATAGAAGTTTCGGGCGCATCAAGTCTTACTTTAGGAAACTTGAACAACGATTCGCTTGAAGTTGATTTGAGCGGTGCTTCAAACGTCAAGATCGAAGGAACTACAAAGAATCTCGTCATTGATCTAAGCGGCGCGAGCCGTGTCAACGCGGAAAATCTGCAGGCGGAAAATGTTTCGGTTGATGCGAGCGGCGCAAGCAAAGCCGATGTTTTTGCTTCAAACAAACTTGAAGCTGATTTGTCAGGCGCAAGCAAAGTCGCTTATTCGGGAAGTCCGAAGGAATTAATTAAAAAGACTTCCGGCGCAAGCAAGATTAACGAAAAATAAAAGTATTTTTAATCTGAAATTTTAAAGGCAAGGCATTTCGTTCCTTGCCTTTTTTATGTTTCGACAGCTTTGGTTTTAATCCCTTTCAAGATATTTTCGCTGTCAATTCCGACGGCATAAACATCTAATTCGATTAAACCGATTTTGAAAACCTTCAAATCTCTCAAATTTCGTTCGAGCAAATCCTTTAAAGCGGCAAATTTTCGGGCATTGGCTGTTTCTTCTTCGCCGAACCAATCCTGAATTTTTGTTAAACGCTCAAAAAATTCCGCGAATTTTTTTTCTTCGACATTTGTATCAGGAGAATTTTGAGTCTGATTCAAGATTTCTTCTTTTGAAACCTCTGCGGCTTTTTTGCCGGAAAAAGGCAAAATTTCGGCATCGGTTTCGCTCATGTAAAACAAACCTTCCGCCGCTTTGCCGATTTCTTCAAACAATAAATCTTCCGGCGTTTTTTCAACTAGGAATTCTTCTTGTATTATCTTTTCCGCTTTTTTATTTTTTTTCTTTTTTGCCATAACATTTTTGCCCGAAACTTCAAACCGAACTAAGTCTAACACAATCCAAAATGCTTCCAAATCCCTATCAGGGAAAGGCTTTATCCGATAATATTTTTATTTTCAAAAAACCTGTGGATTTCTCTTGCATTATTGACTTTTTTTTGATACGCTGTGAGCCGTTTCCAATAAACTTAATTCTTGTAAATTATTGAAAACATTAGACTTAAAGTTTTACTTTAACTTTTAACCAACTTTCCACAAGGCTGTGGAAAAACCTGTGGAAAACTTTTATTTCAGGCTGGTAAAAATCCTCTAAACTTACCAAAACAGAACAGTTTGTCAGAGATTTGCAAAAGTATTCCACGAACACTTTTTGAAGAAGAAATTTTTCTTCAAATCGCTTAAAAGTTTTACTAAAAATTTAACAAAAAATAACCCGGCGGAGATAAAAATGGAATTTTCGGCAGAAAACAGAGAAGACAAAAATGTTTGGAGTAATATTCTTCAATCGGTGGAAAAACGTCTGAATAAAGAAATATTTGATGCGTGGTTTCGCCCGATCCAGTTTGACGGATTTGATGAGGATGAAAAAGTTCTCCGTCTTCGCGCCAGCCACGTCACCAAAAACTGGATCAGCACCTATTATTCAGAAATGATTACGCAGACGATGAAGGAACTGAATCTGCTCAATTATCGTCTTGATTGGGAAATCGAAGAATCGGATTTGGATGACGAAGATTTTGCCGATGATGATGACGGCGAATTCTTTTTTGAAAAACAAAACTCGATTGTTAAGTCCGCTCACACGCCAAACTTGAATTTTGCCGAAAAATCAAAACCCGAAACATTAACCAAAACGAGTTCGACAAATTTCGTTGACATCGAACCGATTGAAAATTCGCTCAACGCCAAATATACCTTTAATAAATTCGTCGTCGGCTCATGCAATCAATTTGCTCACGCCGCCGCGCTCGCGGTCGCCGAATCGCCGGGCAAAACCTATAACCCGATGTATATCTACGGCGGAGTCGGATTGGGGAAAACGCACTTGATGCACGCCGCCGGACACGCGATCAAAGAAAGAAACAGACATTTAAGAGTCGCCTATATTTCCGCCGAGAAATTTATGAACGAACTCATTAACGCGATTCGATATGATAAAACGCAGACTTTCCGCGAAAAATACCGTTCGATAGATGTTCTTTTAATGGACGACGTGCAGTTTATGGCGGGAAAAGAACGGACGCAGGAAGAATTTTTTCATACATTTAACGCGCTTCATAACGATCAAAAACAGATCGTTATTACATCCGATTGTCCGCCTCGCGAAATTCCGACGCTTGAAGAGAGACTTCATTCGCGTTTTGAATGGGGTTTGATCGCCGACATCGAACCGCCCGATCTCGAAACAAAGGTGGCGATTCTTAAAAGAAAAGCTGATCTGGACGGCGTACATCTGCCGGACGAAATCGCGTTTTTCATCGCCAGCAAAGTTAAAAGCAATATCCGAGAACTGGAAGGTTCGCTCGTCCGGCTGGTCGCTATTTCATCCCTGCGCGGTTTACCGATTTCAAAAATGCTCGCGCAGGATGCGTTGAAGAATATTATTGACAGCGAACAGCCCGAAGGTTTGACGATTGAAAGAATTTCGCGAACGGTTGCGGCAAAATACAAACTTTCGCTCGAAGAAATAAAGTCGAAAAACAATTCGCGCCAGATCGCCGTTCCGCGTCAGGTAGCGATGTATTTATGTAAGAGATTAACTAAACACAGTTTTCCCGAAATCGGCAAGGCATTTGGCGGCAAACATCATACGACCGTCATGCACTCGGTTGAGAAAATTGAAGCATTAACCAAGGAGGACAGAAATTTCCACAGGATCGTCAGCGAACTTATAGACAATCTTTGCAGTTAGTTAGCGGTCTTTTAAAGTAATTTATCGTGGAAGTTTTCCACAACAACTAAATCTGCACGTTTAAGTATCACTTGTAGTTTCAGATACTTAAACAAAGTTTTCCACATTTCCACAGGTTAGGTGTTTTTTGCACCTGTGGAAAAAGAGGATTGTTGTCTTTTCGTCTTTTTTATCCACAGGCAAGCGAGTTTTCCACATTTTATCCACAACCCCTGTGGAAATATAAAATCTTTATTCTCTGATAATTAACACGGTTTTCCACATTTCCACAGCCCCTACTACTACTACTATATAAATATATAAGTTTTAAATTTAGTATAAATAGTAAAAAGGCTGCGAGTTTTGAAAAAAATTAAACATATACATTAAGAAAAAAATTAGGAAAATTTGTAAAGATAGAAGATAATTAATTTGAAAAAATGTTAAGAATAATCCTTTTAATAACTCTGTCCGTATTTTTAATAAATTGTGCGGCAGAGAAAAACAGTAATCAAAAAGTAATAAAAGTTTCATCGGGAAAAACGGTTGAAGTTTTGTTTGAAAAATATACTTCGCCGGAAACGGGAACGGTTTTTCTGGTCGAATGTTCGACCGTTGAAAAAATCGTCAAAGAAGAAACGGTTGAAAAAGATATTCTGGAAATTTGGTCGGAACTCGAAAATATTGCCGATGAAAAAGAATTGGGCGAAGCCATTATCAAATACAAATTTGTAGTCGAAAACTTAAATGAAAAAGGCGAACCCGAGAAAATTTCGATGCTTGCGCTTTTTACGGCGGAAAAGTTGGAAAATGGTAAATGGAAAATAGATAAAAACGGATAGTTTCGGTAAGATATACGAAAATAGAAAATTAGGAGCGTAGGATAAATGGAATTTGTAATCAAGCAGAGCGCATTAAAGGAAGAACTCGGATTTGTTCAGGGGATTGTCGAAAAGAAAAGCACGATCCCTGTTCTGTCGAATATTTTAATCGAATCGGTCGGTGAAAACACGATCAGAATCGTCGGAACGGATTTAGACGTCACGATTCGTTGCGAAGCCGCCGCCGAAATCAAACAGGAAGGCGCGATGTGCATTCAGGCTCGCAAACTTTTTGACATCGTGCGCCTGTTGGACGACGCGGATGTTCATTTCAAAAAGGAAGAAAACGAGTGGGTCAAATTAAACTGCGGAAAATCGAAATTTCGTCTCGCCGGCGTTTCGCGCGAGCAATTTCCGGAAGTTCCGAGCTTTAAGAGCGCACCGATGAAAATTTCAGCCGAAGTTTTTAATCATTTTATTCACAACACGAGCTTTGCGATCACCAACGAACAATCGCGTTTTACGCTTTCGGGCGCGAAATTTATGATCGAAAACGGCACGGCGCGAATGGTTACGACAGACGGGCATCGCCTTGCTTTTATCGAAAAGAAATTAAGTGATGGTTCGAGTGAAAAAATTGATTCGCTGATTCCGAAAAAAGCTCTGATGGAACTGACAAAAATCTCGCGCGACTCTTCGGGCGAAATCAGCTTCGGCGAAGATGAAAATCACATTTATTTTGAAGTTGACGGTCGGCTTTTGATTACGCGCAAACTTTCCGGCACGTTTCCTAATTACGAAATGGTCATTCCGAAAGACAACGACAAGGTCGTAACCTTTGACGCGGAAGAAATGAAAAACGCGATTCGCCGCGTCGCTCTGATGGCTGACGAAAGAACGCGCTCGGTCAAAATGATAATTCGTCCGGGCGAAATCGAAATCGGCGCACAAAGCTCGGAAGAAGGCGAAGCTCACGAAAAAGTCGCGGCTGAATACGACGGCGAAGAAACGGAAGTTGGCTTTAATTCGCAGTATTTGCAGGAATTCTTAAACGTCATCAGTTCAAGCACGGCGGAAAACGACGGCGTCGAAAAAGAAGTTGACGGCGAAACCGTCAGAGTCAAAGAATCGGGCGGCAAGCTCCGCATCGCCTTTGAATTCAAAGACGGTAATGCTCAAACGCAATTAAACATCGCGGGCGACACGAATTACGATTACAAATATATCGTGATGCCTCTGCGAATTTGATGAGAAATTAGAAATAAAATTTTGAAAGCCATTCGATTTTTGTTGAGTGGCTTTTTTTACCGAAAGACAAAATCTTTTTCTCATTAGCTTTCAAATCCCGCGAAATGCTATTCTCAGATAAATCAATATGTTCAAAAGTTTTATCAAACCGCGGAGAGTTGTAATTACGGGTTTCGGTTGTGTTACGCCGATCGGAATCGGGCGCGAAAACTTTTGGGAATCGCTGAAAAATGGCAAAAGCGGAGTTCGCAAGATCGAGAGTTTTGATGTAACGGGTTCGGCGGTGCAAATCGCGGCGGAAGTTTTGGGTTTCGATTGGGAAGCCGAACTGAGTCCGAAGGACAGAAAACACGTCGCGCGAACCGTTCCGCTGGCATTAAAAGCGGCGCGTGAAGCGATGAAAGATGCCGGAATTGATGCCGAAAGTCTTGATTTAAGCGAGCGGCAAAATTTCGGCGTTGTCTTGGGAACAGGCGGCGGCGGTTTGTCTTTTACCGAAAAGCAATACGCTTACTGGTTTTCAGGCGACGTAAATAAAGCCAGCATTTATACGATTCCGTCTTCGACGCACGGCGGTTTGTCTTCGGAACTTTCGATGGCTTTCTCGCTTCACGGACTTTCGCATATTGTTTCGACGGGCTGCACAAGTTCAACCGATGCAATCGCTTACGCCGCGCAGCACATCGCGCTCGGCAAACAGGAAATGATGTTGACGGGCGGAGTCGATTCGCCCCTGGCACGCGGAATTTTGGAAGGTTTTAACGTGATGACGGTTTTAACGAAACAATGGAATGACGAACCTCATCGTGCGTCGCGTCCGTTTTCAAAAGACCGTTCGGGAATCGTGATCGGGGAAGGCGCGTGGATATTTGTGCTGGAAACTCTGGAAAATGCTCAAAAAAGAGATGCAAAAATTTACGCGGAAATATGCGGTTACGGCTCGACGTGCGACGCTTATCACCGCGTTCGTCTTGAAGAGAACGGCACAGAACCGGCGCGGGCGATGACGCTTGCTTTAGAAGACGGCGGAATTTTGCCGGAAGAGATTGATTATGTGAATCTGCACGGAACTTCGACGCAGCTTAATGACCGAATCGAAACGCAGGCGATTAAGAACGCTTTTAATTCGCACGCTTATCAGTTATCAACTTCGGCGACAAAATCGCAGATCGGGCATCCGCAGGGCGCGAGCGGTGCGGCTGGCATCGGCGCAACACTGCTCGCTTTGCAGGAAAATATTATTCCGCCGACGATAAACTTGGATATTCCGGACGAAAATTGCGATCTGGATTACACGCCGAATTTTGCACGGGAAAGAGAAGTAAAAAATGCGCTGTGCAACTGCCTCGGTTGCGGCTCGAAAAATTCGGCGGTGGTGTTGAGGACAGTGTAAAGCCGTCCGTCCCGGCGGCTGTCTGGGCAGAGTCTCGTTGCCAAGTTTTTTTTATTCAAAAATTTGTGGAATTTTAAGTGAGAAACGTTTATCACAACTTTTAAAAAGAAAAAAGCGCGACCTGAAAAGTATCAAATCGCGCTTGGCAGGTTCACCTTTGGAAGGGATTGCTGGGCAGGTTAGTCATCTCGTTTAATTTTCATCAAACGAAATTGCTGGGGGATAATAGAATGGTCCGAATGTTCTAAGATTTTCCGCATCGAATTGCTTGCGTGCGCCGCAATTTAAGCAGGCACGATAGGAAGCGTTTCTGTTGGTAAACGGTCGTGTCAATTGTTTATGCCAACAACCGAAAAATTTTGTAAATAAGCCGATTTTCTTGCCAAAAGCACCGTTCGTGCGATTGATAACCTGTTCGGCGATAAAATTTTGATCAAGAACTACTGCTTGCATTTTTTCGTTTCCTCCTCACATTAAGTTGCAATGCGATGCTCACATCTTTTTAGACGCATCACAGGGAAAGATTTGCGTTTTTATTTGATGTTGCTTTGATGAAAAAGTTTGTCTTGAGAGGTTTGAATCGGGTAATTTTACGCAATATTTACAAATCTTTTCATTCCTTTACTTTTGTTAATTCGGTATCTTGGTTAAAATCTTCCTGGAAAAATTTCGGAGTAAAAAATGAAAAAAAATCTTGTTAAAATTTCGCTGTTTTTTAGTGTTTTTATGTTATTTTCCGGCTCTATTTCGGCTTGGGACGATACGGGACACAAAGTTTCCGCCTTTATTGCGTGGCAGCAGATGTCCCCGGAAGTCCGGGAAAAAGTCAGCGGTATTTTGCTGAATGCTCCGGAAGATTCGCATTTGAGCGTTTATTATAATGCTTACGAATCGCGTTCGGATGCGGTGAAAAAACTCGATCTTTTTATGATCGCCGCAACCTGGGGCGACATTGTTCGAAATCGTGATTTTAAAACTCGTTATGCAAATTACCATAAAGGCGATTGGCATTACGCCGATATTTTCTGGAAACAGGAAAATAACAAAGCAGAAATTTTAAAGGATTTTCCCGAAGAAAGCGGAAAAGCGATTCCGAAACTTTATGAGATCGAGAAAATCTTGCGCGATTCTTCCGCGTCCGAATCTGAAAAAGCGATTGCTTTAGCCTGGTTTTTGCACATCGGCGGCGATATTCATAATCCTCTGCATAATGCTTCACGCGTAACTGACATCGAGCCGAAAGGCGATCAGGGCGGAAATATGTTTTATCTAACACCGAAGGATGCGCCGCGCCGGATGAATCTGCATTCTTTTTGGGATTCGGTAATTTCCAGAAATATACCGCGTAAAAATGACGCTTGCGATTCGGAATATATCGCCGAAATTGCCGGAAAAGTTTTGGAAAACTATCCGCTTTCAAAAATGAAGGATCGCTTGGTTTTAGGAAATTATGAACAATGGAATAAAGACGGTTTTTCATTTTTACCGAAAGATGTTTATGCCGCCGATCTAAAGCGCGGCGAGATGCCTTCGCCGCAATATGAAAAATCTTCATTTGCCGTCGGGCAGCAGCAGATCGTTCTGGCAGGTTATCGTTTAGGCGAAACTCTCAATCAAATTTTTGCAGCCAAACCGGAAACTTCAAAGGTCGAATGTAAAATTATTCGCCGGGTAATGTATCCGGTTTCAAAAACACGCACGCCGGATCAGAAAATGCGAATCGCACTGCTTGATCTGTGTCCCGAAAATAAAGGAATGGTTGCGCGTCCGATGATGTCAATGTTTATCAATGGTAAAATAGAAATGTTTGAATACGATGTCGTCAAAGTTTTTGACAGCGAAGCGGAAGCCCGGAAATTTGCCAAAGAAAATAACATCACGGACGCGAATTATAACTAAATGAATCCGAAATACCTTTTAGCACATTTTCAAAAAAGAACAAATAAAATCAGCGATTTAATCCGGGAAATCGTCGAGATCGAATCACCTTCGAATGATATTGACGGAAGTCGAAATGTTGTAGATTGGATCGAATCCGAAACAAAAATAATCTCGGTTGATTTTAATTTCGAGCGCGTTTTTGCCGAAAATTACGGCGAACATCTGATTATTCGCGGCTTTGAAAATGTAACGCCGTCGTCTCGACGGCTGTCTCGGCAGCGTCTCGCTGACGAGTTTGATTTATCTAATGTCGAAAATAAAAACGCGAGTGCGGGACGCACTCACGACAGCCGTCGAGACGACGGCGGTGCAGTTTTGTTTCTCGGACATACCGACACGGTTCATCCGCGCGGCAGCAAAGTAAAAAACCCGACACGCGTTGAAAACGGCAAACTCTACGGTTGCGGCACGTTCGATATGAAGGCGAATATCGTTTTGATTTTGGAAGTCTTGCGTGCATTTAAAGAATTTGATCTAAAACCGAAAAGACCTCTGACTATTCTTTTAAGCTGCGATGAAGAAATCGGCAGTCCGACGGGCAGATTTCTGGTCGAGCGCGAAGCGCGAGCTTCCGAATTTTGTCTGGTTTGCGAGCCTTCGGCAAACGGAAAAGTTAAAACCGGCAGAAAAGGAACGGGAATGTTTCGCTTGAAAACGCACGGAATTCCGGCGCACGCCGGACTTGAACCGGAAAAAGGCGCGTCGGCAATTTTGGAAATTTCAAGACAAATTCCTTTGATTCAAGAATTGAACGATCTCGAAAACGGCACGACGGCAAACGTCTGCACAATCGAAGGCGGCACGACTTCAAATGTCATTCCCGAACACGCGAGTTGCGAAATAGATGTGCGTTTTACAAAACAATCGGAAGCCGAACGAGTTGAAAAAGCTCTGAAAAATCTAAAACCATTTGACGAAAAAGTTTCGCTTTCGATAGTCGGTAATATAAATCGTCCGCCGATGGAACGAACCGAAGAAGTAATTAAACTTTTTGAAAAAGCGCGAAATCTTGCCGCGAGTTTTGATTATAATTTAGAAGAAACACAGGTCGGCGGCGCGTCTGACGGAAATTTTGTCGGTGCATTGGGCGTTCCGGTTCTGGACGGTTTAGGGCTTGCCGGAAACGGCGCACATACGCTCGAAGAGTTTATTTTTATTGAAGATATTCCGCAGCGCGCAACACTTCTCGCTTTGCTTTTATTAGCAGATTAATAATTATTAAACTGTATTCCAATTAACATACAAAGCAAAATTTTTCTGTCAAAATGTTAAATACGGGGAAATTTTATGATTCAAAGTTGGTGGGAAAGTTTTATTTGGATAATCGGCGGCAGTGAAATAAATACAGCAATGCCTGTCTGGCAGCTTGTTTTGCGAACAATTACCGTCTATGGTGTCGCTCTTTTAATTATCAGAGTTGCAAAACGGCGGTTTATGGGCGGTTATACGACGTTCGATATTCTGCTCGGATTCGTCGTCGGTTCCATTTTAAGTCGGGCGATTACCGGATCAATCCGTTTTGTGGATATGTTCATTGTCGTTTTAGCCCTGGTTATAATGCACTGGATTATTTCAACAATCGGATATTATGCAGGCAGTTTTATCAGCAAAACCGTCAAAAATTCCGCCCGTCAACTCGTTAAAGACGGAGAAATGATCGAAGAAGAAATGCGTAAAAGCAAGCTCGGAGAAAACGATCTGATGCAGGCTGTCAGGAATCAGGGGAATGTTGATTCGCTTGAAAAGGTAAATTCCGCGTATCTCGAACGCGACGGCAGCATTACGGTGATTACGAACGGCTGCGATGCACATATCCTCGAAATAGACGTAAAAGAAAATGTCCAAACCGTAAAAATTAAAATCGAACATTAAACTTTAATGAATCTTTCCACGAAAAAAGAAAAAAAACGTGCGCCGCGTAACCGCACAATCGAATTAAAAGCGGAAGAAATTGAAAATCTTCGCAATCGTCTGATTTCGGCAAATGATATTTATAATCTCGATTCAATAAAAAATAAAACGATCTGCGGCGATACTTTTGAAACTCTTAAACTATTGCCTGAAAAGAGTTTCGACCTTCTTTTTGCCGATCCGCCGTATAATTTGACGAAGGATTTCGGCACAAATTCCTTTAAGCAAACTTCGCTCGAAGATTATGAAATTTGGCTTGATTCGTGGCTGAAAGATTGCGCCCGTTTATTAAAAGAAACCGCATCGGTTTATATTTGCGGCGATTGGCGTTCGGCTTCGCCGATTCAAAGAATCGGGATGAAATACTTCACTCTGCGAAACCGCATCACCTGGGAACGCGAAAAAGGGCGCGGAGCAAATGCTAATTGGAAAAATTCTTCGGAAGACATCTGGTTTTTCACCGTTTCCGACAAATTTACATTT
>JBBRVS010000089.1:0-20987 GCA_038246645.1 Pyrinomonadales bacterium | reverse complement strand
GTTATGGGAGCCGGCGGCGCAGTCGGGATTCTTTATAGAAATGATTTTAATGACGCGACCGATGCTGAAATCTTACGCCGGGAAAAAATCGCTGAATTTGAAGAAAAATTTGCCAATCCCTTTATCGCCGCCGAACGCGGATTTATTGACGAAGTTATCGAACCTTCACAAACCAGACCGAAATTGATCAGGGCATTATCACTTTTAGAGAACAAACGCGATACGAATCCGCCGAAAAAACACGGAAATATTCCGCTTTAGAAGTTAGAAATAGCTTTAACTGTCTGGTTGCCGACTGTTAAAGCTATTTCTTGCTTTAAGTAATAAACCTATATTATTCATCATTTATATTTATTTAGTAAACCTGTTTATTTATGTATAAAAACAAAGCTCAGCGTCCGACCTGGGCAGAAATTAATTTAGATAATCTGGCATATAATTTTCATTCGGTAAAAGAATTCATCGGGGCTAATATCGAATATATGGCGGTCGTAAAAGCCGACGCTTACGGACATTCGGCAATCGAATGTGCCAAAAGACTCGAAAATGAAGGTGTTGATTGGTTTGGGGTGGCACTTCCCGAAGAAGGATTTGAGCTCAGAAACAACGGAATAACAAAACCGATTCTGTGCCTGGGAGGTTTTTGGAGCGGGCAGGAAACGCTTTTACTGGAAAATGATCTGACTCCGGTAATTTACCAACTCGATCTTGCCGAACAATTTAATAAAGCCTGCGAAAAGAAAGGTTTAGCTTCCAATGTTCATATTAAAATCGATACCGGAATGGGAAGAATCGGCATTCGTTTTGATCAAATTGATGATTTCATTACAGGGTTTAAGCGTTTCGATAATTTGAAAATTGAAGGTGTGATGACACACTTTGCATCTGCGGATAATTTAAGTGAAAATAATTTTACAAATCTGCAAATACAAAGATTTGAAGATGCGGTTAATATTGTTGAGCAAAACGGTTTTTATCCGAAATATAAAGATTTGGCAAATTCTCCGGGGGCAATCGCACATAAAAATTCTAGAGGTAATCTAATTCGTTTAGGCGGGATACTTTACGGTTTGGGGGGTGATGTGTTACCTCGGGAAATTGCAATACCTAAATTAAAACCTGTAATGAGTGTATATTCAACTATTTCCTTACTTAAAACGATTTATATAGGTGATACTTTAGGTTATGGAAGGACGTTTAGAGCCAAGCGAAAGTCTTTGATAGCAACTGTTCCGATCGGTTATCAAGACGGTTTTGCACGGAATCTCTCAAATCACGGAAAGGTTTTAATAAATGGTGTCTTCGCTCCGGTTGTCGGCACAGTTTCAATGGATTGGATAATTATTGATGTTACCGATGTACCAAATGTTAAAGTAAATACTGAAGTTGTTATTATTGGTAACTGCAATGGATGTAGTATTTTAGCTGAGGACATTGCGAAACAGCTTAAAACAATTTCCTACGAAATTACTTGCGGAATAAACCGGCGGGTTGTGAGAAAATATGTTGGAAGCCAAAAAAAGTAAATTGTTTGAGAAAATTTTCTATGTTTATAATCATAATTTATTAAAACGGCGGTTTCACTCCTTAAACATTCGCGGATCTGAAAACTTTTCTACTAAAGACCCAAACTTCCCTCTTTTAATCTATGCAAATCATTCGAGTTGGTGGGACGGTTTGGTTATTTTTGAAATATTGCAAATGTTTGCTTTTGAAAATTATTTTATGATGGAAGAAAAGCAGTTAAAGAATTTACCGCTTTTTCGCAAACTCGGAGCGTTTTCGGTCATTAGAGAAAATCCGCGTGAAAGTTTGAAAAGCATTAATTATGCGGTTAAAAAATTAAAAGAAAATCCAAAAACGGCGGTCGTGATTTTCCCTCAGGGTGAAATTCTTCCGAATGATTTACGCCCGATAAAATTTTTTAACGGCGTTTCAAAAATTATTGAAAAATCGGAAAAATGTTATTATGTTTCGATTGCCGTTAGATATGAATTTTTAAATTATTTTAAACCGGAAATCTTTGTTAATATCGGCTCGGTAAAAAAATTTGAAAACAACGGAAATTATGAATACAAAAAACTTACAAATGAATTAGAATTAGAACTAACAAGAGATTTAGATAAATTAAAAGAGCGTTTTGTGAGCAATAAATTAAACGATTTCGAGAATCTGCTTTAACTGTGTCATTTCCAAATCTTTCTTCGATAGAAGTTCCGATTTTGCAAGAACTCTCCGCCGTCGGCGGCTCGGATGATGTTCGCTATTTGTATGAAAGATTGACCGATTATTTTCCTCAAATCAGCCAAACGGAAATCTCTCAAATCAAAGCCGGAATAAATAAAAATTGGCGGGTCGCAGTTCAGAAAGCCGGGAAAAATCTGGATGAACAAAATTTAATCAAACGTGAGCGCGGAATCTGGACAATTACAAAAATCGGTGAAGAAGCGGTTGCCGACGAGTCTTCAGGTTTTACTTTAATTAAAGTCAATTCTCAAGAGATTTCTCATACAGAAGTTCAGGAAATGCTTGTATGTGTCGGGAAAGATTTGGGTTATAATGCTCAAATCGAATTTGAATATTACGATGTTGTCTGGCGAACTTCGCCAAACAGTCAAAGACTTTCGCATATTTTTGAAGTGCAGAGCAAAGGAAATATTGATTCCGCTTTTGCTAAACTCAAGCGCGGTTATGAAGCACAACGAAGCAAACCATTTCTTGTGCTTTCGTCCGAAAGAAACTTGAATCGGGCGAGAAAATCGTTGAACCGGGAATTTCAGGACATCGAAGAGGCTTTAACAATTCTGACCTTTCAGCAAGTTATAGAGGTTTATCAAAACATTACAAACATTAGTCAAATTCTGGCTAAGTTTTTGGAAAAATAGGATTTTTTGTCATAACTAATTCAAACAAAAAAGGAGATACTAAATGAATTATCCAATTGATTTAACTTTCAAACTTCTGGCTTTAGCCAGCCAAATTTATATCAGAGACACCAACGGGAATCTGATGGGCTATGTCAAACAAAAACTTCTAAAATTAAAAGAAGACATCAATGTTTTCGCCGACGAAAGTCAAACAAACATTTTATTTAATATCAAAGCCGACCGCGTTCTTGATTTTTCGGCGCGATATAATTTTACGGCAAGCAACGGGCAATTGCTCGGTTCGATCAAACGTCAAGGGATGCGTTCGATCTGGAAGGCGAATTATGAAATCTCTGACGCAAGCGGAAATCAGGTAATGCAAATTCACGAAGAAAATGCGTGGGTAAAAGTCGCTGATTCGATTGCCGGAGAGCTTCCCGTAATCGGAATGTTCACAGGTTATTTTTTCAATCCGGCTTATAACGTTACGCGGATAGATAATGCACCTGTTTTGCGTTTTCAAAAACAGTCGGCGTTTTTTGAGAGCAAATTTCAGTTAGCCGCGCAGACGGAAATGAGCGAAACGGATGAAACGCTGGTTTTACTGAGTGTTTTAACGATGGTTCTGCTCGAACGCGCTCGCGGTTAAATTTTTACCGAAATAGTTTTTCGGCATTTTTTATGAAAAACACACCTCCAATTCGGCGGCAATACCTTGAGATCAAAGCAAAGCATCAAGATTCGATTTTGCTTTTTCGGCTTGGCGATTTTTATGAAGCGTTTGACGAAGATGCAAAATTGTTGGCGCGTGAACTTGATATTGTTCTGACTTCAAAACCGATGGGAAAAAATATGCGCGTTCCGCTTGCCGGAATTCCGCATTTTGTTCTGGAAAAACATCTCGCCACATTGATTTCACGCGGTCATCGCGTGGCGATTTGTGAACAGACGAGTTTGATTCCCATCAAAGGAAATGACGGACAAAAATTGATCAAACGCGAAGTCGTGCGCGTTGTTACCGCCGGAACAATTATCGAACCGCAGCTTCTCGATAGTAAAGCGAATAATTATCTCGTCGCATTTTTCAGCGACGGCAGCAATGCCGGAATTGCCTACGCAGATATTACAACGGGCGATTTTGCCGCGACCGAGATAAACAACAAAGATGCTCTGACCGAATTGCAAAGGCTCGCTCCGGCGGAAATCCTGATTGCGGAGACCGAAAATGAATTCAGCAATCAGGATTTGCCGAAATTCGTGACAAAATTAAAAGCCGAATTTTTTGATCTTGCCAGAGCGACAAAAACGATTTTCAAACATTTTAAGACAAAATCCCTTGAACCCTTCGGTTTGAAAAATCAACCTTTAGCGATTTCTGCGGTCGGCGCGATACTCTCTTATCTTCAACAAACTCAATATGATGGGGCACAGCAGTTAACCCGTTTAAAGAGCTATGACAGCCGCGATTTTATGTTGCTCGATAATAAAACTCTGCGAAGTCTGGAAATTTTCGAGAGCAGTTCGGGTTTGAGTTTGCTTTCTCTAATTGATCAAACCAAAACGCCGATGGGCGGCAGACTTCTGCGGCGTTGGCTTCGTCAACCTTTGCTCGATGTGGCGGAAATTTTTCGCCGACAGGAATTTATTTCCTGGCTCATAGAAAATAAAAAAGAGCGAAATTTGCTTTCTAATACGTTATCAGACGTAAAAGATGTTGAGCGGCTTTCGGGACGCGCCAGGACAAATTATATTTCGGCTTATGAACTTCGCGCTTTTGGGAAAAGCCTCGAATTGATTCCGAAAATAAAGGAAATTTTGCGGAAAGATACTGTTCGGTTCGGAAAACTTCTGGCTGAACTGCCAAACTGCGAAAAAGTTTCAAATCTAATCGAATCAAGCATATCCGAAGAACTTCCTACCAGACACACTGATCAGGTCGGAATTATAAAAAAGGGATTTTCCGAAGAACTCGATGATTTGCGGGAAAAATTAATCGAAGGCAAAGAATTTCTTGCCGATCTGGAAAAACGCGAACGCAAGCGCACCGGTATCAAAAGTCTGCGCGTCGGTTTCAATAAGGTTTTCGGTTATTATATCGAAGTTACCAAGCCGAATATCCATCTCGTTCCGGCTGATTTTGCGCGCAAACAAACGCTGATTCCCTGCGAAAGATATGTCACGCTCGAATTAAAAGAACACGAATCATTTGTCATTCACGCCGAAGAAAGAATCAATGAACTGGAAAACAATCTATTCCGGCAGATTTGCGGGGAAGTCGGCAGAAATCGCACCGAAATTTTGCTGGCGGCTTCGACGATTGCATATCTCGATGCGCTTTGTTCGCTGGCGGAAATTGCCGATGAGCTAAAATATTGTCGCCCGTCGGTCAATGAAACTTCCCTGCTTCGGATAAAAAACGGCAGACATGCGACGGTCGAAAACATTCTTAACAATCAGAATTTTAAGTTTATAGCCAACGACGGTGGACTAGGCGGTAACGGTGCACCGCAGATCGCTCTGATTACGGGTCCGAATGCTTCGGGCAAATCAACTTATTTGCGGCAAATCGCATTAATCGTTTTGCTGGCACAGATCGGCAGTTATGTGCCGGCTGAAGAAGCGGTTGTCGGAATTTGCGACCGGATTTTTACAAGGATCGGACTTTACGACAAAATCGGCAGCGGCGAATCAACATTTATGACCGAAATGATCGAAACCGCCGAAATTCTTCATCACGCTACGCCAAACAGTTTGATTTTATTGGACGAACTCGGACGCGGAACCTCGACTTATGACGGTTTATCGGTGGCGCGTTCGGTTTTGGAATATCTGCATAATCATCCGAAACTGAAATCCCGCACGCTTTTTGCGACTCATTATCACGAACTCGCGGAACTCGAAGAACTTTTACCGAAAATAGAAAATTTTTATTTTTTGATTGAAGAAAACGCCGATATGCTCGAATTTAAATATAAACTTTCACGCGGAACTTCGCTGAAAAGTTACGGAGTTTATGCCGCACAACTTGCCGGTTTGCCAAAACCCGTAATCCGACGCGCCGAACAACTTTTGCAAAAATACGAAAAAAAAGATTTTACAATCACTCGAAAACAAAAATTTTCCAAACCTCAAACTGAACTCGAACAAGCACTTAGCGAGATTGATTCGGATGCTCTCTCGCCGGTCGAAGCCTTATTGAAAATTTATGAATTGAAAAAAATTGTCGAAAAAAATGATACTAAAAATTCTTACCGTGAAATAAAAAGTGCAGTCGGTTAAAATAGACAAATGTTTTTATTAGACTTTCCCTATAAAGAATTTTTCTCAAGTCTTTATAATAAGGCTTTTGATGAGGATATTTTCAGTTCGGCGGCGCAGGTGGCGTTTTATTTTTCATTTGCAATTTTTCCGCTTCTTCTCTTTTTAATCTCTCTGATCGGGATGGTTTTAAGTTCTGCCGACGATTTACGCGGCGAATTATTTTATTATCTTCGTCAGGTGATGCCATATTCGGCGTTTGAACTGGTTGAAACAACTATTATTGAAATTACCCAATCAAGTTCCGGCGGAAAACTGACAATCGGTTTTTTTATTGCATTATGGTCGGCTTCTGCCGGAGTTGACAGCATTCGAATTGCGTTAAATTCGGTTTTTAAACTTAAAGAAAAACGCTCCTGGTGGATAACTAAACTTCTTTCGCTCAGTTTTACTGTTATTATAACGATTTTAATTTCGATTGCTTTGGCAATTGTTTTTTACGGTTGGAAATTTATTACATTTGTCTTGTCTCTTGCATCTTTACCAATACCAGGTGGTTTTGTTTTGGTATTAATTCAATGGATAGCCGTCCTGATCGTTTTGCTGCTGGTTTTCGATCTGCTTTACAGTTTCATACCTAGTCATTCTCCCTTTAAATGGGTTTGGGTTACACCCGGCGCCATCACCGGAATAGTTCTGTGGCTTATTCTTTCATTCGGATTTCGGCTTTATCTTAATTATTACAATACTTACAGTAAAATGTACGGTTCGCTCGGAGCAGTTATTATTTTGATGCTCTGGCTGTATCTGACTTCTCTCGTTATTTTGATGGGCGGACTGATTAACTCGATTTTGATGGAATTGCGGCAAAAAACAAATAATTTAAAGAATGAAATCAAAATAGATTCCGAACAGGTAATCGAAGATTAAAGCTGTAAACCGTTTTATTAATTCTACTTTGTCAGATTAAAATTAGACGCGGATGAACGCTGATTTTTCTCGGATTTAAGCAATTTCATTCGATTTATCCGCGTCCATCCGCGAAAATCTGCGGCTAATTTTCTATGATTTTAAGTTTCAAACATAATTTGACAAAGTATAATTAAGCGGTCTTTGTTTAACGTCCTTTTATTTACTAATAAATTGGCGTTCAAAAATTGCAGGCAAAATAATTATAAAAAAATTTTTGCCTGTCTTAATTTTAACTTGTCAGAAACTGAATAATAGTATAATTTCAATCTTTGGATTTTCTTTCCTAGAATTCAATTCAAAAAATCATTTACTAAAAAACATTTACGGAGAACTGATGCGTCTTAATTTCAAAAAGGTTATTTTTGTTGCTTTTACCGTTATATTTGCGGTTTCCATTTTTTTTCTTTCCAATAAATTTCTTAACACCAAAGCCGAAATGCCTCCGCTTTGGATTTCGATTGATTCAAATGAATTAAACAAAGTTTTAAGCGAAGCCGAAGATTTACAACTCGATGTTGTCACAATCGAAAAAGGAATCGCAGTTTTGCGCGCAGATGATTGGCAGATGCAAAAGCTCAGTTCGTATATGCACGAACATTTTCATAAATGCAGCGGTTTCGTCGCGCACGAATCAAAGGAAGAAGCAATCGAATCAATCAATCAGCTTGATGCCGTTGACTTGAATCAGAGATTGGTTGATTACACGATTGATAACGGCGCAAACGTTACGCCGCTTTTAGCCGATGTGCAGGAACCTCTGATCAGACAAACTATTACAGATCTTTCCGCATTTCCGAACCGCCGCTACAATCAGCCGAGCGGTCTGGAATCGGCAAATTTCATAAAAAACACCTGGACGACACTCGTGCAGGGACGCAGCGACATCAGCGTTAATTTTTTCACACACCCGACCGCTACTTCGCCGCAGCCTTCGATTATTTTAACGATTCAAGGCACGGAAATTCCGGGTGAAGAAATCGTTCTGGGAGCGCATCAGGATTCAATCGTCAGCGGTAGTCAAACGGCAAACGCGCCCGGCGCGGATGATGACGCTTCGGGAATTGCCAGTTTAACGGAAGCGATTCGCGTGATTGTCGCGAAAAATTTCCGCCCGAAACGCACCGTTAAATTTATGGCGTATGCGGCGGAAGAAGTCGGTCTGCGCGGTTCAGCCGCGATTGCATTGGATTATCGGAATCGCAATGTCAACGTCATCGGCGTAATGCAACTCGATATGACGAACTTCAAAGGCACGCCGGCACTCGATATTGTTTTAATTACCGATCGAACAAATGCCGCGCAAAATCAATTTGTCACCAACTTAGTTACAACCTATCAACCCGCGCTGAGCGTCGGCACTTCAACGTGCGGTTATGCCTGTTCGGATCACGCATCCTGGACAACCAGAAATTATCCGTCATCATTTCCGTTCGAGGCAACATTAAGCAATTCGAACAACGCGATTCATACGGCAAACGACACGCTTCTACGCAGTAATAACAATGCCGACCACGCCCTGAAATTTTCAAAACTCGCGCTTTCATTCGTCGGCGAACTGGCGAAAGGCTCGATAGTTCAAAATTCTGTTCCGAGCAAAGCGCGGGCGGATTTTGACGGCGACGGGAAAACAGATGTATCCGTCTTTCGCCCTGATACCGGAGTTTGGTATTTGAATCAAAGCACCGACGGTTTTCTTGCACTAAATTGGGGAATATCTTCCGACCAGCTCGTTCCGGCTGATTACAACGGCGACGGACAAACCGATATTGCGATTTTCCGGGCAAACAGCGATTCGAATTTGCCTGACTTTTATATTTTGCAAACCAACGACTTTACATTTTCCGGTTTATCCTGGGGAATCGAAGGCGATATACCGGCGGTTTCCGATTATGACGGCGACGGCAAAAGCGATATTGCCATTTTCCGCCCGTCAAGCAATACCTGGTATATTTTGCGAAGTTCCGACGGCTCTGTTTTGACGCAAACTTTGGGACAAGCAAATGACAGACCGATCAACGGAGATTTTGACGGCGACGGTAAAGCCGATTTGACGTTGCTCAGAAATGATAATCAATGGATTGTCTATAAATCAAGCACGAATTATGCGACTTCGGAAACTTTTGATTTCGGTTTAACGGGCGATATTCCTGTTCCGGCTGATTTTGACGGTGATGGCAAAGATAATATCGCGGTTTTCCGCCCCTCAAACGGAACCTGGTATTATTTGCGAACGGATAATGCAATTGCTGTCGCGCAGTTTGGAGCAACCGGCGATATTCCGGCGACGGGCGATTTTGACGGCGACGGAACTTCGGATTTTGCCGTTTATCGTCCTCTTTCGGGAGTTTGGTATATTTTGCGAAGTTCAAACGGAAGTTATCAAATCGAAAGTTTCGGGCTTTCACAAGATAAACCGCTCCCGTCAGCTTATCAAAATTAACTCTTTTTCAAACAGAAAAAAACGGCTGGCACCGATTAAATCGGTGCCAGCCGTTTTTTTCTTGTTAAACTTGAGCATTTATCGGTTAAAACTAAGTAAAGCCTCGCGCATTTCTCCGGCACTTCGCCAGCGGTTTTCGACCTCTTTGGCAATCGCTTGTTCAATGACAAAGGCAATTTGCGGCGGAATATCGGGCAATCTTTGAGCAAGCGGGACAATCGGTTTTTCAAAAATTGCTTTTACCGTTTCCGAAATTCCCGCTCGCGGCGATAAATCGAGTGCGTGTTTTCCGGTCAACAGACTGTAAGCCGTCATTCCGATCGCGTAAATATCTGATGGCGGACGAACTTCTTTGAAATCTCTGACTTGTTCGGGCGGCATATAAGCGATCGTTCCGGCAACATCGCCGACCATTGTTACGCCGCTCATTCCGGTTTGTTTAAAACTTTTTGCCAGACCGAAATCGGTTAATTTTGAAATGTAATTCGGAAAATCCCCGTCAACCAAAATGTTTTGTTCTTTTATGTCGCGGTGAACGAATCCGAGCGAATGAGCAAAATCGAGTGCCGCCAATGTTTGCTCGATGATTTTGACAACTTCCTGATAGGTGAGCTTTCCGCCGTGATGCTTGGCAAGTTTCGACGCATCCATTCCGCCGACATATTCCGAAACCAGATAAACAATCCCGTTATGCGTTCCGTGTTCGATATAACTGACGACATGCGGATGCACGAGACTGGCGGCGACTTCGATTTCCCGCATAAATCTTTTTAGGGATTGTTCGCTGACGGCAACTTCCGGCAAAAGCGTTTTGATCGCCACCGCCTGACCGCTTTTAATTGAACGCGCCAGCATCACACTTCCCATTCCGCCCTGTCCGAGAACGCGGATCATTTGATAACCCGGAATCGGCTGTGGATTTTTCTTTAATTTTTCGCGGCAATCGTCGCACAGAAAAGAAAGTTTTACATCCGGTTGCGAGGCTTCGGCTTTTGAAGGAACACCGCAATTTAAGCATTGAACCGTAATGACGGAAGGAACCGTATCGGCATTGACTCTCGAAGCAGAAAGGATTTCTCCCGGCGCGGCTCTAACATCGGTTTTTACTTCGACTTCCAAAACCGTTTCGCCGCCCTGAATGCGGTCGCCGTTTTTCAAATGGGCGGTTTCAACCCTGATTCCATTAACAAAAGTTCCGTTGGTCGAGCCGAGATCGCGCAAAAAACATTGCGGCGGCGCCATTTCGAGCAAGCAATGGTGACGGGAGAAAAAACGGTCGTGCGGAAGACAGAAATGAGCGGCTTCGCTCCGCCCAATCATAAAAGTTTCGTGTTGGTCAAACGTAAAGACACGACCGCTTTGCGGTCCTGCCAAAACGCGCAAGGTTACTCGCATCAATTATTAGTTTAATATTTGCCGTTCAAATTCCAAAGTCGAAATGACTTATTTCGGGATAAAATATCGTAATTTATTAAGATAAATGAAAAAGTGAAAAAGTGAAAGAGCAAAAAAGTTTTTCTTTTTGATAAAACAAACATTTTTACTTTTTCAATCGAATAAAACAAACCTTGAAATCATTTACCGACCTCTAGATCGGAAAATCCGACAGGAACAGCATCACCGGAATAAACTCCCGGAACCCCGCCTTCATAACCGTCAGTATTCTTTATCGAATCAATCTTTTGTCCGTTGATATAGAAAGTTATTTCACCGCTAATATCACGGACTTCTAAAACATTTTTCTGCGTTCCATTTTTTATGACCGTAGATTTTGTCCATTTTATAACGTCGGTTTCTTTTCCGGGCGTATGTTTAACAACGCGGTATCGCTGTTTATCGGCATCAATTAAAAATCCGTAATCCTGCGTCAACGGTGTCGGATTGCTATGGAAAATTAATCCATATCCCAATCTTGTGGGTTTTTCTTCGACATTTCTGACCGTAAGTCTGGTTATCGAATCATCGGTTTTATAATCTTTCGTGGCGACTAAAACGTAATAATAACCCTTTTCTTTTGTCCCCATAATAAATTCGCCGTTCTTATATTCGGAATTTGCGTAAGCAGGATTTGTTTTGGTCCAACTCGATAAATCAATTTTATCGAATTTATTTTTGTCCGGGACAGGTGTTTTTTTGTCATCGCCGTTGACTACCGTTTTATTACCACCATTCGGATCTGTTGTATCCATACTTGCCATTAAAGCAATTAAACCGATTCCGCCGCCGCCGCAAACAACCACGACAGCCGCCAGAATTCCTAAAACCCAAATCCAGGTTTTTGATTTCGGTTGTGCCTGTTGGGGTGTCTGATAGTTTGGAGTTGCTCCCCAAGCCGGTGGTGACTGCTGTTGCTGTTGCTGATGTCCCCAGGTCGGTGGTGGTGTCGGATTGCTGACGGGCTGATTCGGCGAAGTCGGACGCGGTGCGCTCATCATCACGGTTTCCGGTAATTTGTCTTCCTGCGGCGGAGCGGCGGCTTGACTTAAAACCGCACCGTCATCGAGACAAAAATTCAAATTTTCATCATTATAAGTTTTTTGACATTTTGGACAGATTTTCATTGTATTTACCTACGCAATAATCGAATGCTTAAAAATATTTTTTTTTATTCACAATACTTTATTTAACGTGGGAATTTGTAAAGTAGTTCATTAATAATAAACCAATTTAAATAAAAATAATAGACATCAAATCAATTTAAACTATATCCGCATTTTCCGCAAAATTTGATATTGAGTGGAAATTCACCGTGACATCGCGGACACGTCCGTTTATCGGAAGTCGGGAAACTTGTCGGAACATTTGATGTAAAACCACGCGGCTGGTTGCCCGGCAAACTTGCAGGTTGACCTAAACTCAAACCGCAGCGACCGCAGAATTTTGAATTTTGGGGCAGCGGCGAATGACATCTCGGACAAGGAAATGTCGCGCCTTGCTCGCCTTCGCTAACCATTAAAAATGAACGATTTCCGCAACGTCCGCAAAATTTCACACCTTCGGCAAAACGCGACTTGCAATTTGAACACGCGACAATGCCCGGCATTATGCTTGATTGAGCAACGCTTGCGCCGCTGCCTTGCGATGATGACGGCTGACTCGAAGAACCGCGCAATTGCCTTAATTCAGCCTGGATCACCTGTTCATTCGTTCCTTCGCGCAGTTCGATAACTCTTTCATCATCCTTTTCGCCCGCTTTGGAAACTCTTAAAATATGTTGTCCGGCGGGAACGGTTGATAAAACAAGTCTGCCCGAACTGCCGATACTTCCCTTTCTTTCGTCATTTACATAAACTTCCGCACCGATCGGAGCAAGAATAACCAATCTCGAAGTTCCGGTTTGTGCTTTTTCATCAATTCCTTCCGCCGCCGCTTCGAGTTCGTTGATCCAGTCCGAAACTGTCGCTGAACGCTTTGCCGGATCAATCTCCAGCGCATTCATTATTATTTTTTCGACGCTTTTCGGAATATCCGAACGAATTTCAGACAGAGGCGAAGGTGTGTGCATAATTTTTTGCATCACGAGTTCCATCAAATCGCCCGTAAAAGGTGTTCGTCCGCCGAGCATTAAATAGGCGATTGTGCCGATGGCATAAACATCGGCGCGAACGTCAACGCCGATTTCCGGCTGCATCTGTTCGGGAGCCATAAATTCCGGCGTTCCGATAATTCCGCGCGAAGACGGCGTGGCATTCGAACTGACATCCGTAACGGTTTGATTGACCAGTTTTGCCAGACCGAAATCGCCGACTTTGATAAAACCGTCGCCTTTTCCCTTTTTCAAAATAAAAATATTCGCCGGTTTCAGATCGCGGTGCAAAACACCGGCTTCGTGGGCGGCATCAACGCCGTCGGCAATCTGCCGAAGTAACTGGACGGCGCGTTTAACATTCAAAGTTCCCTCGCGGCGCAGAAGGCGATGAAGTGTTTCGCCTTCGACATATTCCATCACCAGATAAAAAACGCCGTCTTCCGATTCACCGAAATCCGTCACGTCAACGATATTCGGATGCCGAATCGAAGCCGCCGACATTGCTTCGCGTTCAAACCGCGCTATCGCTTCGCCTTCCTGCAAATCATCGCTGTTTAAGATATCCTGCCGGACAGTTTTGACGGCAACCCGGCGCGTTCCCAAATTTTTATCATTGGCGAGATAAACCTGCCCCATCGCGCCGCGTCCCAAACGCCTTTCCAAAAAATAACGTCCGGCAAGAAGTTGCGGTCCGGGCAAACTCAGACGAGTTTGAGTCTGGTCATTCGGACAATAATTCACGTCATCCGAATAACAAAGTTCACATTTAGGACATTCTTTCATTATTTTTATATTTTCCTAATTATTGCGCCAATTTCCAAGTGTTGAACGCAAAAACTTTATGATTTTGCAAAGTTTACGGACTTGAACAATTACCATTATACTTGTTATAATCCGATTCGTTAATGCGGGGCGTTAGCTCAGTTGGTAGAGCAACGGACTCTTGTTCTTTCAAATAGGAGCGTTCAATGGAAACATTGAACTGAAAATGCGGCTGTATGCTGGAAACCCCTGAGAGCTTTAAGTACGTGAATTTCACGTAAAAATCTTAAAGATTGGGCAATCAGCAGGCAACTCTTGATTTTTACTCTCAAGAAAGCCCTCAGAGACTGTACGCCGCACACCCAAACAGATTTTTGCTGTGGGTGATGAGCCAGTCCAGACTACAACGCTTTGAAAATCAGAGCGGCTAGTGAAAATTAGTGTGGTAGGTAATCCGTGGGTCGCAGGTTCGATACCTGCACGCCCCACCAATTTAACATAAGCAAATTAAGAAAAAAAAAGACTGGAGCGCGAGCGTCCCCGCTTGCATGAGTCCGATAGGACGAAAAAGCGTTTGCTTAGAATATACCCTATTGCAATCAGAGGCTTTTTCGCGCTGACGCGCTCATGCAAGCGAGCCGCTTGCGCTCCAGTCTTTTAAAGAAAGCAAATTCGACGTGAGTTTGCTTTTTTATTTTTAAATTCGTTCAACTTTAGACTTTTTCGGGTAATAATACGTCTAAACCAGCGAATACGAAAAGTTTTGTATTCAAGAAGCGCGTTTGGTATTCTTCTCGTGCAAAAATTGTTGAAAAACACGAGTTAATGATAAGAAACTTATCGGATGAGCAATTGGTCGAACTTGCGGTCGGGGAAAACCCGGAAGCGTTCGGGGTAATCGTAACAAGGTGGGAGAGAAAGATCTTCGCGCTCTGCTACGGTATGCTCAATCGGGAAGATGAAGCCAGAGACGCGGCACAGGAAACTTTTATCGCAGCGTATAAAAATTTAGCCAAATTTCGCGGCGATGCCAAAGTTTCGAGTTGGCTGCACCGGATTGCGGTAAATCAATGTTTGACAACCAAACGTAAAAACAAAAGTCGTTCGGAGAATTATTTGGATGATGAAAGCAATGAACAGCAAAGAGTTTTTATTGCTCCGGCACATCTTTCGCCAGCCCGAAAGACCGAACAAAACGAGCGTTTATTATTGATAAGACAGGCAGTTAAGGCTCTGCCGGTAGATTTGCGGCAAGTCGTCATTATGAAGGAATTTGAAGAAATGACGTTTCAGGAAATTTCCGAGTCTTTGGAATTGCCTTTAAGCACCATAAAAAGCCGGCTTTATACCGCACTCAAACAACTGCGTTTGAAACTGGAAAAAAGCCCGATTGAAGTTATATAAGAGAAAAAGAAAATTATGTCGAACAATAATCATCATAATTTACAATGCGGTTTTGCCGAAGATCTAGTTTCGTATCTTTACGACGAAATAAATCCCGCCGATAAATCCAAGTTTGAAAAGCATTTAGATAAATGCTCAACGTGCGATAAGGAACTTGCCGCCTTCGGCTATGTGCGTTCTTCGATCAGCGATTGGCGCGAAGAAAATTTCTCGATGCTCGAAACTCCGAAAATCGAGATTCAATATCCTGAAAAACAAAAAACGGTTGAAATCATTGGAATTTCAAGTCAACCGGGTTCATTTCTTGGGAGATTACGAGATTTATTTACTCTTTCACCAACCCGGGCAACGGTATTTGCCGCCTTACTCGTATTTATCGGACTGACAATTGTTGTATTTAATTTTTCAAAATCAACTGACTTAGTTGAAGTAATTAATGAAAACGAGCCGAATGAATCATTGGCAATAAATGACACAAATGCCCAAATAACCGAACAAAATCCGGTAACGGACGAAAAGCCGATAATTGAAAAAGATCAGCCGAAGCCTGATCTGGTCAAGGAAAATAAACCGGACATTGTATCCGAACCGAATGAAAAGAAAGTTCTTGTACCGAAGAAAATTGCGGAATCCGTTGCCGCTAAATCTCCAAAGAATAAAAATATTATTAGAGAAACCCGTAAACCGAATGAAACGATGACGGCTAATCAAAACAAGGATACAAATATACCTGAAGATCGGGTTACAAGAGATGCTCCGAAACTCACAAATTTTGCCGACGATGAAGACGATTCGCTTCGGCTTGCCGACTTATTTGATGAAGTCGGGGAAAGCTAATTTTTGAGGATAAAAAAAGAATGAAAAAAACGAATCTGACAATTTTATTATTTAGTGCGATCTTTCTGCTTTTTTCTTTTTCTGCCGGTAATGCACAGAATGAATTTGATGATGATCCGCCGCCGCCGCAAAATGAACCGGATATTCGCCAGAATCTGCTGCGCGAATTAGGTTTAACCCAAGATCAAGTTCGGCAAATACGCATCATAAATGCTCAGAGAAAACCTTTGATGCAGGAAGCACAGAAACGTCTGCGCCTGGCAAATCGGGATATCGATCAGGCAATTTATGCCGATGCGGTTGACGAAATTGATCTCCAACTGAAATTAAAAGAAGTTCAAACCGCACAAGCCGAAGTCTTTAAAATTCGGGCAATGAGCGAATATGAAGTCAGAAAAATTTTAACGCCCGAACAATTGGTAAAATTTCGTGATTTACGCGAAAGATTTGCGAATCGAAGAAATGAAAATCAGCAAAGACGGCAAAACCGCCGACAAAATCAAAACATTCCTCCGTTGAATAATAAAAATCAAAATCCGCCGCTTCGACGGCAAAATAATCGTCAAAAACCTTGAGCCGGTGCATTGTTTATTTCTCTCTCCAAAATTTTTGAGCTGATTTTTTTTTGAAATCGGCTCTTTTTTTATTTGTTGTTTTCCGCGCTTCGTTGTAACCTTTGTAAATCATACTAATTATTGATTTACATTGATTTTCTTCTTAAAATTTTAAAATCGAACAATCGGTAAATATTTGTAACCTGACAAATATTTAACTGATTTTACGAAAAAAAGACTTTTTTGCCTTTTTCGGTTAAAAATTATTTTTTTCTAAAATTAAAGAAATAATTGATTATAGTGTGAAAATAATTTTGCTTTTAATATTTGCCATTAAATGAATCCGCTCAAACATATACTTCTGGAACTGCAAGAAATCAGTTTGCTGATTACGCGTGCGTTTGTTAGCATTTTTTCAAAACCGCGATATTACAGCGAAACAATTAAGCGAATGGATGTCATCGGAGTCGGTTCGCTGCCGATTATTTTGCTGACCGGATTTTTTACGGGCGGAGTTTTAACTCTGCAGAGTTATCCGACGCTTGCCTATTACGGCGGTCAGAGCCAAACCGGACAACTCGTTGCATTTACATTAATTAGAGAACTCGGTCCGGTTTTGTCGGCGTTGATGGTCGCGGGCAGAATCGGTTCGGCAATTTCCGCCGAACTCGGTTCGATGGTCGTTTCGCAGCAAATTGACGCGATGCGGGCGTTCGGCACCGATCCGATTCGCAAGCTGGTTTTGCCGCGAATAATCGCGCTTATTACAATGCTTCCGCTTTTGACGGTCGCGGCTGACATTTCCGGCATCATCGGCGGCGGCGTGGTTGCTTCGTATATATATAATCACGATTACAATATTTTCATCTCATCGGCAAGAGTCGGAATTACCATCGAGGATATTATCGGCGGAATCATCAAACCTTTATTTTTCGGTTTAATTATTGGAAGCATTGCTTGTTACAGAGGTTTAAGCACGACCGGAGGAACGGTCGGAGTCGGTCGTGCAACGACCAGCGCGGTCGTTCAGTCTTCGATTACCGTTATCATTATAGATTTTTTCATTTCGAGAGCATTGCAGCACATTCTTGGCACAAATCCGCTTTAAAATTTATAATTATAAAATATTGCATTTCAATCAGGTCGGGTTTTAGAAAAAGTTTAAAAGTTAAAGTGTGAAAAAGTGAAAAAGTTTATTTATCTGATGTATCAAGAGGAATCCGAGACAATCGGGTTATTTTAGGTAAGAAATAAATGGTTGAGAGAGTCGAAACTTTTTCACTAAAAACCAAAATCCTAATTTTAAACAAAATTTTATGGTGTCTCCGCAAAATGAAGAACAAATAAATGAGCCGGAATTGCGTGAAGAAGATGTCGAACTTCAGGATTTGGAAGAAGCGGTTGACAACATTACGCGGGTTGTTCCGGCAATCGAATTTCGGGACGTAAGACTTTCTTTTGATGATTTAACAATTCTCGACGGCGTAAGTTTTAAGGTCAGACGCGGCGAAACAAAAGTAATTTTAGGACGCAGCGGCGGCGGAAAATCTACGATTATTCGTCTGCTTCTCGGACTTTTAAAACCCGACAGCGGACAGATTTTAATTGACGGCGAAGACATCACCGATTACAGCGAACCGCAAATGATGGAAGTTCGCAAAAAAATCGGGATGGTTTTTCAGGAAGGCGCATTATTCGATTCGCTTTCGGTTTATGATAATGTCGCATATCGGCTTCACGAACAGGGCGTAGAAGAAGATGAGGTTGAAACGCAAGTTCGCCGTATGCTGCAATTCGTTGATCTGGAAGACGCAATCGAGAAAATGCCGAACGAACTTTCCGGCGGAATGCGCCGCCGAGTCGGCATCGCCCGCGCGCTCGTTGGTGATCCGCAGATCGTGATGTTCGACGAACCGACCGCCGGACTCGATCCGCCGACCGCGCGGACAATTTGCGAACTAGCCATCAAACTGCGCGATCTGGAAGATGTTTCATCAATTTTCGTCACGCACGAAATGAACAATCTCCAATATCTTTCATCGGAATATGCGATAATTGATGAGAACGGCGAGGTAAAATTCGAGATGGAAGGCGAAAAACTTTGTTTGATCAATACCGAAATTATTATGCTCAAACAGGGAAAAATAATTTTCAGCGGCAAAGATGAAGAATTAAAAGCGGTCGAAGACCCGTATATCAAAAAGTTTTTGCGCGGAAAATAAATGTGGAAGAGATTTTGAATTAAAAGTAATGTTAAAGAGAATTTACTACAGATTCACACGGATAAAAACAGATGTTTCATTAGATGGAAATCAATAATCATCAATAAAAAAGAGAGTTTTAGATAAATTAGCATCAATGGATAATTAAAAATGGATAACGGATAATGCCAGAAAACTTCTAAACCATCTTAAATCCTATATTTATAGAGATTTAAGAATTATTATAATAACGGTTTATTTATAATTACCTGCTTACCAATATCGAAAAAAGCATCTTTTTATATCAGTGTTTACGCGAGGCGGGATGGTTAAAATAAAAAGTATTAAGCAGGTGTGCAAAAGTTGTGATATTATGAAAATTCTAAAAATCCCTTTAAACATCAGATGTAAGAGAATTTAAGAGTTTTCTGACATTATCCGTTATCCATTTTTAATTATCCATTGGTGCTTACTTTTACACCGTTGATTTGAGGGAAAGATAGATTATGCCACCAACTGAAAGAAATTTAGGTTTTAAACAATTGCGCGTCGGGATTTTTGTTCTCGTCGGTCTAGCTGTTTTGGGATTTCTGATTCTAAATTCGACCGGGGATTTTAATCCGTTCAAAAAAACTCTGGATTTAAAGGCTCGTTTTAAGACTGCCGACGGTTTGCGCGAAGGCGCAGAAGTTCAGCTTGCCGGAGTAAATATCGGCAAAGTCAAAGAAATCAGGCTTCTGCCGCCGGACAGCCCCGAAGAAGCAAAGATCGAAGCGATTATGACCGTTGATCAATTGCTTGGCGGACGACCGATTTCCGAGCGAATCAGAACCGATTCGACCGCACAACTTATTGCGACTTCGGTTTTGGCAAATGACAAAGTTATCAATATCACGCCCGGAACTCAAGATGCTTCAGCAGTTACGGCAAACGACGTGCTTGATTCGAGCGAAGCGATTTCGATCAATCAATTAACCCAAACCGGAAACGAACTTCTCCAGCAAATCAATAAACTTTCGATTCCGACCAACGAAATTCTCAACAAAGCGAATCAGGGCGAAGGCACGCTCGGCAGAATTATCAATGACGAATCGCTCTATAAAAATCTTGATGCGACGATGGGCGAAACGAAAGTTACGCTCTTAAAAGTTCAAAATATTCTCGATCAGGTAAAATCCGGCGACGGCAGTGCCGGAAAACTCTTAAATGATCCAGAACTTTATAACAATCTGAATAAATCGGTTATTCAATTAGAAAAAATTTCGAGTGATTTACGCGCAGGTCGAGGAACTGCCGGAAAATTTTTAACTGACGAAGCTCTTTACAACGATAGCCGCGCCGCGATTGCCGATTTAAGAGTTTCCGCCAAGACGCTCAATGAAATAGCCAATGATGTAAAAATCATTACCAGCGATTTGAATGAAGGAAAAGGTACTGCCGGAAAATTCTTGAAAGACGAGCAAATATATAATGATGCACGGATTGCCTTGACGCGGCTGAATTCGACCAGTGAAAAATTAGATATGATGCTCGGCGACATCCAAAGCGGAAAAGGCACGGTCGGAAAGTTTTTTACCGACGAAACGCTTTTCAATAATCTGAATCAAACAACCTCGAATCTTAATCAACTTTCGACCGAAAGCACGAAATTAATCTACGATTTCCGGCAGAATCCGCGCAAATATTTAACAATTAATTTCAAATTGTTTTAGGCGGATTCCGGTTAATTTCTTACCAAGTTTGATTCTAGAAATTATTGTTGAACCGTAAATATATGCAATTAATTTATCTAATGTTCAGTCAAGTTTGAGTTGACGGGTCAGAACCGTTTGCGGTAGCGAATGGTTGAACTTCAGCAATAAGTCTTGTTCTATAAAACTCAGAACCATCTGCTTCCGCAGACGGTTCTGACTCTGACTTGAGCCGTCAACTCAAACTTGACTAAGCACTAAGCACCAATGCAAAATGGATAATGGAAAATGTCAGAAAACTCCTAAATTCTCTTAAATCTGTCAGTTAAATGAGGTTTTAGAATTTTCATAATACCTTAAAACTTTTGCCCACCTGCTTAACAAGGTTAATTTGAAAAGTTCAGAGTTCGCGCCTTTAGTTTGCCAACCGCCAGTGAAGCGAGGCGGACTTCACGCAAAAGCCTGAACTCTG
>JBBRVS010000088.1:0-21068 GCA_038246645.1 Pyrinomonadales bacterium | reverse complement strand
GCGTACAGATTGGTCAACTGGAACAGCGCGGCTAAAATGTAAGCGGCAAGCGCGAGCATCATCAAAGCCGTATCGGAAATGAATGTTTCTCCAATTTGCAAACGCAAAAAAAGCATAACAAACGAACCGCCGATTGCCAGAATCGCCGGAAGATACATTTTCCACGAACTATTGTTTTCAATTCTTCTTAATTCTTCCATAACTTTGTTTCCCGGTCTTGAGTCTTTAGTCTTGGATAAATTCAAATATTAGCGACAAACACAAGACTCACCACTTAAGACTTAAACGTATCAATCAATTTACCGAATTTATCCTCGAATCCTTGATGATTGCGGTTTGTGTTGCCACCGATGACAACCTCAAAATTTTCCTCATTTTGATTTTCAATTAACGCCCAAATTCTTCGATGCGAAACAAAAAATACAAAAACGAGTGCGCCCATCAAACCGATTCCGCCGACATACCAGGCGATGAACGCCGCGTTATACGGATCGTATTTGATTGATAAAACGTGGGCGAAAGGCGATTTTTCAAAATCGGCGAGAAAGAATTTGTAACCCGCAACCGGCGCACCGACGGGCGCGGAATCGGGAAGTTTAGTCGCAAATGCGTAAGCAATGGCTTTTTCGCCGCCCGGTTTTGTAATATTTAATTTGACCGCCGGATTATTATAATCGCCCGAACGCGTATCGGCTTTGCCTTGATTCATCACGAAATCAGGAAAAAACGCATCGTAATCAATTTTTGTACCGTCCGGCAAAGTTGCCGAACCGTTTCTTTCCAGATTTATCTTTAAAGGTGCGCCGCCCGTTTCCGGCGTAATTTCCAGCGTCATACTTCTGGCACTTCCGAGAGTAATTGCGCTTGCCTGAAAAAAGCGATAACCGCGATAAGAATACGGATTATTCAAACTGACGACTCGTTCGGTCGTGCCATATTCGGGATCGTCAATCTTGATCGTCGTACTCCAATCAATCGTATTATTAATTTCAATCGAACCGTTCGGATCAATCAATTTTTGCTGAATATCGGTGCAGGTAATTGAAAACGGCAAGCCGACGGCAAATTTTTCCTTTTGATCGAGCTTGAATCGAATCATCTCGATTTGATTGGTAACTTCGCCGGGTGCAAAGCGTACGTCGGCATCGAAACTGGTGGTCAGCGCGGCGAAATGACCCAAGAAAAGCGTTAAGAGAAAAACGTGAACGATATACGCGCCCATTCGATTCCATCTGCCGCTTTCGCCGAATACATATAATTTACCCTTCTTTTGCGAAATCGTCGGTTTAAAACCCTGTTTCTTAAAAGTTGCGCTAATCTTTTCGGCAACCTCTGATTCGTTTGCGCCTTTGATTTCGACAATCGAGTTTTGTTTTTGCCCCAATAGCCATTTGCGCGAAGCATCGAGTTTCGGTTTGCCAATAAATGTCCACGAATTCGGAATATGATCTATCGAAGCCAAAACGATATTTAATGAGAGAATCAGCAAAAGCACACTGTAATACCAACTGTGATAAATATCGAAAACGCCGAGATAACCGCCGACGATCTTTTCCGCCGGAGTCAAGGAAGCATACCACGCATCGAAACCGTCAACATTTTGCTGGATAATGAGCATTCCGGCAATCGAGAGAATAACCAGAATACACAGCAAAACAACCCCGAATCGCACGGAACTTAAAAAGTCGATAATGCGATTCACAATCGGTGCGGTTTGCGGTTTGGAAATCTTTTCGGATTTCTCGGTAATTTTTTCTTCAGCGGCAGACATTTTATTTCTTACAGATGTTTTTTGTTTAAAGAAAGTTTACAAATTATATTTCGACTTAATAAAATAATATCTTAGCAGATTTTATTTGTCATCTTTGAAAAAATAAGTTTATCTGTTAATCAAAAGAAGTTTTACTTAGTGATTTGCGATTTGGAAAATTGCAAAAGGCAAGTTATTCTTTGAAAAGTCTTTTTTTATAAAAATCTAATGGAAATAGCGACAGCAGAAATACAAGAAGCCAAGGTAATAAGTGCACGTGTAAAACTCGCGGCATTTTTCGAACTGACCAAACCGCGAATTGCGTTTATGTTGGTTTTGACATCGGCGGCGGGATTTTATCTCGGCGCGGCGCGTGGGTTTGAGACATTACTTTTTATCAATTCGATGCTCGGCATCGCGTTTCTGGCATTCGGCGTGGCAACACTTAATCAATACTGGGAAAGAAAAACCGATATTTTGATGGAGCGAACGGCAAAACGACCGCTGCCGACACAAAAGGTTTCGCCGAATGAAGCCTTGATTTTCGGGATAATTCTGTGTTTGATCGCCGAAATTTACCTGTTCTTTTTTGTCAACGGTTTAACCGCCGTTTTGGGTTTGATTGTCATTGTCGGTTACGTTTTGCTTTATACGCCTCTGAAAACCAGAACTTCCGCTTCGACCGCAATCGGCGCGTTACCGGGCGCGATGCCGCCCTTGATGGGCTGGACGGCTTCGGCAGATGAAATCACTCTGGGCGCGTGGACTCTGTTTGCGCTTTTGTTTTTATGGCAATTTCCGCATTTTCTGGCGATTGCCTGGATGTATAAGGATCAATATGCCAAAGCCGGAATAAAAATGCTGCCGGTCGTCGAACCGGAAGGGCGCATCACGGCGCAGCAGATCGTGATTTTTACGATTTTAATGCTTCCCGTCAGCATTGTACCGTTTTTTATCGGTTTATCGGGCTGGATTTATCTGGTCGGCGCAAGTCTTTTGGGAATTTGGTTTCTTTATACGAGTATCGAGATGGCGCGGGCAAAATCGGTCAAAAAAGCGCGAAAACTTCTGCTTGTTTCCGTGCTTTATCTGCCTTTGATTTTTGCTTTGATGGTTTTTAATCATTTGTAAATTATGAAAGTCGGAACTGTCGAAACATTCGAAGAAAAACCGAAAAACCGAAAACTGCGGTCTGATCTGACTAACAGACGAAGTGGTTCATCGGGCGGCGGTAATAACAAAAATCGCGGCGGCGGCGGCGGAAGCGGCGGCGGCGACAATAAAGCGGAAAACGATTTTTACGAAGAAACCGAATATCCTTCAAATAAATTCCGGATCGGAATGTGGTTTTTGCTGCTCGCCGTTTTGATGACCTTCGGGGGTTTGATGGCGGCGTATGTTGTTATTGCCACAAACGGCGTTCTCGAATGGCAGCCGTTTGATCTGCCGAAACAAATTTGGCTCAGCACCGCTCTGCTTCTGGCAAGCAGTTTTACATATCATATTGCCAATAAAGCCTTAAATAGCGAAAAACAGGAAAAAGCCAAAAACTATCTGCTGGCAACAACCTTTCTCGGCGGTGTATTTATCGCTTCGCAGTTGATTCTTTGGACGGCACTCGTGAGCCGCGGCGTTTATATGGCAAGCAATCCGTACGCCGGGTTTTTCTATATTTTAACGGCTGTCCACGCCGTTCACGTGATCGGCGGAATTGCCGCTTTCGGCTACATCGTTCTGCGAACCTGGCTGCCGACTTCCGATCAAAATGAACTGAAAAAACGCCAAATTTATTCAAATGCCATCGGCTGGTACTGGCATTTTATGGGCGGAATTTGGATTGTTTTGTTACTTTTACTCGGCTTCTGGAAATAAAGCGGTTTTTTTTTATGGAATTATTGAAAGTTTTTCCGCATCTTAATGCGACACTAAATGCTTCGGCAGGCGTTTTTTTGATTTTCGGTTTTTATTTTATTCGAACTAAAAAAATTTCGTCGCACAGATTTTGTATGCTGACGGCAAGCAGTTTGTCGGCGATTTTTCTTGTTTGCTATCTGACGCATCACGCACTCAGAACGTATTTTTTCGGTTTGGGTCCGACCAGATTTACCGGCGAAGGAATTGTTCGCCCCGTCTATTTTACGATTCTGACATCGCACACGATTTTAGCGGCAGTCATCGCGCCTTTTATCATTGTGACGCTCTGGCGGGCTTTAAAAGGAAAATTCGAACTGCATAAAAAATTGGCGCGTTGGGTTTTTCCGATTTGGCTCTATGTTTCGATCACCGGAGTAATTGTCTATCTTATGCTGTATCAACTGTTTCCGGCAAAATAGATTTTTTTTTGTTGGTCTTGCCAATTAACAACTTAGATGGTATATTCTAAGATGTTGAAAATTTAATCGCCGAGGTTGTTTAACTGTAAAACAACGCGGGGGAACCAATCGTTTTGAATGAATTTTCAAAACACGGGGCGAAGCGTTTTGCTGAAAGAGACGCGGGGATACTTCTTCTTTCCTAGCCCGTCAGCTAACCTCGTAGGTGTGGAGAAGGAGTCACTGAAAAATTAATGCCGTTTTGGTGCGATTTTGTGTGCGCTTCGCATCCTTTTTGATTTTTCAACAGATCAAACAAAGACATCCGTCTTCTCAAAGAAAAAGTTCCGCTTACAGGGCGGAACTTTTATTTTTAAAACACCATTCCGTTTTATTTTGAACGAATAACTAAAGTCTGCATTTTCAAGTCCTTGAGCGGAATTTTCTCATTCTTGTCAATATTGATTTCGAGAGGTTGTGAATCTAAATTAAAAGTAAAAACTTCCTCGCGTTTCTTTAATTTTATGATTTCGGTTTTTGTTCCGCCTGAGGTTTTGATCTTGATTTCAAAAGGCAGAATAAATATGTCCGGCGTTAAAGCATCGCGTTTTTGCGTTTGGCTGAAAGTGAGTTCAAGCTTTTTGGAATTTGAATTGTAAACTCTTTTGACATTTAATTTAGGATAACCGCCGCCGTAAACCCATTGTGAGAAAAACCATTCTAAATCTGCTTTCGAGGCTTCTTCCATCGCTTTTTGCAAATCGGTTGATTCGACATTTTGGAATTTATGGCGTTCGAGATAAATATTTACCGCCTTCCAGAATGCCTCGTCGCCGATTTCTTCGCGCAGAGTATGAATTACCGCGCCGCCTTTTTGATACGTGATCGTATCAAAAATCGAATCATCAATGTTTTCGTCGGCAAGCGGGTTGAATAGTCCGCGCATTTTGCTTTTGTATGAATCTTCGGTCATATATTCCGAAACGTCGCTTTTTATCTTTTGAATATAATTGGCGCGTCCGAACATTTTTTCACGGAATGCGGCTTCCATAAATGTTGCAAATCCTTCGTTTAACCAGAGCTCCGCCCAATTCCGGCAAGTTACCAGATTACCGAACCAGGAATGCGCGAGCTCGTGTGCGACCAAATCATCAACCGCCGGACGGGCAAAATCGAAATTTGCCAGAAAAATCTCGCTGTCAGCCATCGTCGTCGCCGTTATATTTTCCATTCCGCCGAAATGAAAATTGGCGACAATCGTTTGATCGTATTTATTAAACGGATATTTGATGTTGGTCAGTTCCTGAAAAACGCGCATCACTTCCTTGGTTTTCCCGTAGGCTTTCGGGACAATATCGGTTCGGTCGGGATAAATATAATAATTAAACGGAATTTCTTCGTATTTGTCTTCGATTTTCGTGTAAGTTCCGATAATAAAAGAAGTTAAATAGGTCGAATGGGGAAGCGGCATAAAGTAATGAAATGTCCGCGTTTCGTTTTCATTATTTTTTATTTCCTTTAGTTCTCCGTTGGCAATCGCCGTTTCGCCTTTTTCTACGGTGAGAAATTGCTCGGTTGTCGCTTTATCATCGGGGAAATCATAGGACGGAAACCAGTGGCGAGTTTCGGCGGATTCGCCCTGCGTCCAAACCTGCGCGGCGCGTGTAACTCTGCCGTCTTTTTTTGTTTCGTCAACAAAATAAACGCCTTTTTTCGGTTTGGCGGTATGAGTTAAACGAATCGTAATCAAATCATTCGGCGAATATTCCCTGTCCAAAGTTATAAAAACCTTTGCGTCCGTAACGCGGGAAACCAAATCTTTGTTTTCCGGTTCGAGTTTGACGGCGGTAAATTTCAAACCGACGGAATCGAGTTCGATTGTTTTAAATTTTTCTCGTAAAGGCTTGAATCTAATGGTCGTATCGCCATAAACGATTTTTTGTTTGCGGTCAAAACTCGTTTTGATGATGTAATGCTGAACATCAAAAGTTCTGGTTCGATTAAGATCGGGTCGCGGAGTTTGCGCCGAAACTGACAGAAGAAAAACAAAAAAATTAAGAAATAGCAGAAAACTGAAGAAAAATTTCATATGTCATTCAAATAAAACAAATTTTCCTAACATTATCGCATAGATTTTTGTTTGTTGAAACTCAATCGGCTATTATGTCTAAAACCGGAAAACAACAAATTATGAAATCAAATTTAAAATTTTTACTCGCATTATTCTTGTGTCTGAACATTTTTACGGTTGCTCAACAAATAACACCGCCGCTTTATTCGGAAAAAACTTTGAGCGATCTGCAAATATTGCAAAAATCGGCGATGGAGAGCGATTTTGCTTTTAATCAAACAAGATATATGTCATACAACATCGGACCGCGTCTTTCGGGTTCGCTTCAGGCTCAAAGAGCGGTCGAATATGTTGCCGCTGAAATGCGAAAACTCGGACTCGAAGTGAAACTGCAAAAAGTAACCGTTCCGCATTGGGTGCGCGGTGAGGAAAAAGGCGAACTCGTCGAATGGGACGGAATGGGGAAAGGAACGACGCAGAGAATCGTTCTGACCGCGCTCGGAAGAAGCATCGCCACGCCGAAGGACGGATTGGTCGCCGAACTCGTTGTCGTTAATAATTTCGACGAATTAAAAGCACTCGGACGTGAAAGGGTCGCAGGAAAAATTGTACTTTTCAATCACAAATTCGATCAAAAAATGGCAGAAGTCGGTTTTGGCGGAAATGCTTACGGGCTTGCCGGTGCTTATCGCGGCAACGGTGCCATCGAAGCCGCCAAACTTGGCGCGATTGCTGCTCTGGTTCGTTCGGCAGGCGGTTCGCAAAATCGTCTGGCGCACACCGGAAATATGCAATATGACGACAATGTCACAAAAATTCCGGCGGCGGCGGTAACTTTTGAAGATGCCGAGATGATCGCGCATCTGGCTTCGACCGGAAAAGTCAGGATGAAACTGCTTTTAACGCCGCAAACTCTGCCTGATGCAGTGAGCTACAATGTTCTGGCGGATTTGAAGGGAAGTGAAAAACCCGAAGAAATCGTCGTTGTTTCGGGACATCTCGATTCGTGGGATCTTGGACACGGCGCGCTCGATGACGCGACCGGCGTGGCAATCGCGATGCAGGTTCCGTTTTTGCTGAAACAATTGAAATTAAGACCGAAACGCACAATTCGTGTGGTTGCGTTTATGAACGAAGAAAACGGTTTTGTCGGCGCAAACACCTACGCCGCCGAAGCCGACATAAAAAATCATTTTGCCGCTATCGAGAGCGATCTCGGCGCAAGTCATCCGGTCGGATTTTATTTTGCCGGAAAAGAAGAAGCCTTGCCGTTTTTCGCGCCGCTTTCCAAAATTTTAACGGTTCAGGGTGCAGGGCTGGTCGAACGCCGCCCGTCGGTCAGTTCCGATATCAGCACCTTGACGGCAAAAGGTGTTCCGTCTTTCGGACATTGGTATGACACGCGGAGTTATTTTAATTATCATCACAACGCCGCCGACACTTTTGATAAGGTAAATCCGCAGGAATTAGCCGAAAACGGTGCGCTGATGGCGGTTTTGGCTTACGGGTTGGCAAATCTCGAACAGCCTCTACCGAGATAGTTTGCTTGTCGGTACTTAAATCGTTAAACTAATTTCAGCATAGATTATATTGGAGTAATAAAAACAATGGAAAAAAGACCGCCGCCATATTTTCCGCAGAGTTCGCTTAATCCGTCTAATGAAAACCGCTATAAAAAGTTTAAATTAGCGATTGGCGGCGCGATTGCCGTTTTGGTTTTGCTTTTGATCGGCGCGGGAATCGGCATATATTATTTGATTGATTGGATATTTTAATTAATTAAAATCAAAAAGAAAAAAGCGTTGACTAAAACTTTTAAGTCAACGCTTTTTTCTTTTTGTGAACAATTCTTATTAACGATTCAATCCCGTATCTCGTTTTGCGGCATTGGCTTTTGCGCCTTCGCTTGCCAGTTGTTTGGCTTCCGGCAGAAGTTCCATCGCCCGTTTCAGTTGCGTATCATATTCATTAAAAACCTGAAATGAAGCCGTCGAGCCGTAGGAAGCGGTGACAAATTCCGTCCGCAAAGCTCTTTCAACAAATTCGCGTTCGCTTTCGATCTGAGCGTTGGTAAAGCCGAATTTGGTTGTCGCGTGTTTTTTGAACGCATCAAAAATCGTTTTATTGATCGCGAAATCATTTGATTTCAAGGTGTAATTAAAAACGATCGGGCGATCAACCTTGTAAGTCTCAAAACCGGGAACTTTTCCGTAAGCCAAATCAAGCACGAAGGAAAAAATCGGATCGTTTAATTTTTGTTGAAAACGCGCTTTTGCCGTGGTTATTGTTTGCGGTTTGGTGTATTCGTCGGGATTGATTCCGCCGCCGCTGTAAACCGTTCTGCCGGAATCGGTTTTGCTTTCGGCACCGTTGGGTTTTCCCTGTTCGTTTTCATCGCGGAGCGTTCCGCCGTTGGTATAATAATTATAAAGATTTCCGTCCGAATAATCTCTCTGGATCAATCTTCCTGAAGGAGTTTCGTATTTGGCGATGGTCAAAAGAAGCATCGAACCGTATTCGAGAACAAACGGATTTTGCACCAAGCCTTTGCCGAAAGTACTTTCACCGACGATCAAAGCGCGGTCGTGATCCTGCAATGCTCCGGCAAGAATTTCGGAAGCCGAAGCCGTATTGCGATTAACCAAAATCACAATCGGAGTTTCATCCGGCGTAAAATTATCGGCTTGATAGGTGTTTTCCGCGCCTTCGACTCTGCCTTTCTGCGTAAAAATCGCCTGTCCGCGGGACAGAAAGGTGTTGGCAACCTGATAAGCCTGACTGACCAGACCGCCGCCGTTGTTTCGCAGATCAAGCACGAGATTTGTCATTCCCTGAGCTTTCAACTGTGCCATTGCCTGGCGAAATTCATTAAACGTCGTTTGATTAAAACCGCCCGTCATTCCGATATAGCCGACGCCCGGACGAATCATATAGGATTCGGCAATTGACGGCTGCGAAACCGCATCACGAATGATTTCAACCGTTTCCTGTTTTCCGGTGCCGAACCTTTCAACCGTCAGTTTGGCAGAAGTTCCGCGCGGACCGCGCAGGAATTCGCGGACTTCGTTAAAAGGTTTGCCGATCATCGAAGTTCCGTTGACGGCAAGAATCTTATCGCCGTAGCGCAAACCCGCCCGATGTGCCGGAGCATTATCAAATGTCGCTTTGATAAAGGTGGCGATAACTTTTCCGTTTTTGTCGCTTAAGTCGCCGATGGTTGCGCCGATCCCAAAATATTGCGAACTCTGATTGGTGCGAAATTCTTCAAATTCCCTGGCATCGAAATAATTCGAATGCGGATCGAGCGTATGGAGCATCGAATCAATCGAAGATTTGAAAAGCGCGTTGTAATCGAGATCTTTTCCTTTGATGTGATTCGATTCGATAATCGTCAAGGCTTCTGCCATATCGCTCTCAATGTCCTGACCGGTAACGGCTTTTGCTGTTTTAACCGTTTTCGATTCGGTCGCGGATTGCGTATTTATTTTAGAAGCGGTTTGGGTTTGGGCGGAAATTCCCGAAAATAAGAAAATAGCCAGAAAAAAACTAAAGAAAAGGTTTGAACTTTTTTTCACTACAAAAAATCTCCTGTAATTTTGATGCAATTAATACAATTGGCTGAAAAAATGATAACATTCCTTAGAGTAAAAAGCGATAAAATTGGTTGCACCGTTAAAACTCGTTAAATTTTTACCTGCTTAAAATTATTCTTTAATAGTTATGAATAAACGCTTTATTATCATTTTTTTAATATTATTGGGTTCGCTTTCAACCTTTGCCCAACTTGAACAAAACAGCGCACCTGTCAAATGGGAATTATACCGCGTGAGTGCGAAAAATGTTTCACTTTTACTTCCCAAAATGCCTGTTTTGATTTCGAGCAGTAATAATTGCTTACAGCTTGAAATTGATAAGTATGCGGTTTATGCCAACGATGTAATTCACGGATTAAATATTTATTCAAAGAGTAATAAAAAGATTCCCGATTATTGTTCAATTAAAAGACAATTTGACGAAGATAGTTTCCGTTACAGAGTTAATGAAATTAAAAATGAACTTTATGCCTCGGATTCAAAAAAAATTCTCATAAATGAACTGGAACTGGAATTTATAAAAGGGAAATTATTTAATTACTGGTTAGTTAATGACTTTAAGAATAATCAGTGGGTTGAACTCTGGACGGCTAATTCGGATGAAAATACAAAGGAAGTTAAGGAATTTATAAATTCTCTTAAATTTGCCGGACAACCGGAGGGAATCGAGATAAATAAAGGTTCTGATTCAACGTTAGGAGATTTAACAATAAAAGCAGAAGAAACCAAACTTCCTGAAAAGTCTGTAAATGAACCTGAAAGTAAATTGACCAAAATCTTATTTATAATAAAACCTCAACCGATATACACGGATTTGGCACGTAAAAATGAAGTTTCGGGAACAGTCTTATTAAGAGTTACCTTTCTGGCAAACGGTGCAATTGGAAGTATTTCTCCGGTCAGTAGTCTTGGGAATGGTTTAACGGAACAAGCTATAATCGCCGCAAAAAAAATTGTTTTTATTCCGGCAAAGAGAAACGGCAGCAATATATCAATGACAATGAGTGTGCAATACGTTTTTACGATTTATTAATCGAGTAAAATTTCTACAAATACAATTTTATGTAAAGTTAGGCAGAAAAAATGTGAGGTAAAGAAAATTTTATGAAAAATTTGATGTTAGTCGTATTTTTGTTTTTGTTTAGTTTTTGAGCTTTTTCGCAAACCGATAAAAAGGATGATACCCAAAATCAGGGTCAGGGCGGCGGAAGCGGAAGCGGAACAGGTTCGGGATCTTCAGATGAAGATCAATCAAACGATAAAAATTCAAAACAAGTTGAACCGAAAGAGGAAAATTCCGCTTTCCGTTTTATAAGCAAACCTCGGGCGCGTTACACGGATTTAGCCCGAAAAAATCAGGTTCAGGGCAAAGTCGTTTTGCAAGTTACCTTTCCGAACAATGGCGAAAACGGCGAAATAAAGGTCGTCGAAGGTTTGCCGGACGGTTTGAGCGAACAAGCCGTAGAAGCCGCGAAAAAAATTAAATTTGAACCGGAAAGAGAAAACGGCAAGCCGAAAACTATCGAAAGGAATGTCGAATATAACTTTATAATTTATTAAAAAATGCCGCATTTACTGGAAATAAATAATCTGCAAACTCATTTCCCGACGCGCGCCGGTTTGGTCAAAGCCGTTGATGATGTCAGTTTTTATATTGACGAAGGAGAGCTTTTAGGACTTGTCGGCGAATCGGGTTGCGGCAAATCCATCACGGCTCTGTCCGTAATGCGCCTGATCGCGCCGCCGGGGAAAATTGTCGGCGGAGAAATAAAATTCCGGGGCGAAGAATTATCAAAGGCGAGCGAAAACCGGATGCGCGAGCTGCGCGGCAATGATATGGCGATGATCTTTCAAGACCCGATGACATCGCTCAACCCGGTTTTCACGGTCGGCGAACAGATTGCCGAAGCAATTCGTCTGCATCAGAATCTTAATAAAAAACAAGCCGAACAAGCCGCCATCGCAGCGATGCACGAAGTTTCGATTCCCGCACCGGAACGCCGCGTCAAAGATTATCCGCATCAGCTTTCCGGCGGAATGCGCCAGCGCATAATGATCGCGATGGCTCTCGCCTGCAATCCCGAACTGCTGATCGCCGATGAACCGACGACCGCACTGGATGTCACGATTCAGGCGCAGATTTTGGAACTGCTCGATAATTTACGAAAAACGCGCAAACTCGCCGTTCTATTGATCACTCACGATTTAGGCGTGGTCGCCGAAGTCGCCGACCGCGTTTGCGTCATGTACACGGGAAAGGTTGTCGAAGAATCGGGCGTTGACGAGATTTTCGAACAGCCGAAACATCCATATACGCAAGGACTTCTGCGTTCGGTACCGAAAATGCGCGGAATCGGTCAGGCGAAGGAAACACGCCTTTCGACCATTGAGGGAACGGTTCCGAGTCCGACAAATTTGCCAACGGGCTGTCATTTTGCGCCGCGCTGCGAATTCAAAATGGAAAAATGCACACACGGCGAAATCCCGCTTTATCAAATCCATCAAGAAGTTAATGTGCGCTGCGTTTTATATGAAGGAAAAAATTCTGAAAGGGAAAAAAGTTTATCTGCGGTATCCGAACACGTCTGATTTTGCCGAATTTACCGGATTAAATAAATCAAGCCTTGATTTTCATCAAGGCTTGGCAAATCCGCCGAAGGATAAAGATTCGTTTGATGAATTTATCGAAAGAAGCGAGCAATCCGCAAACGAAAGTTTTGTTATTTGCTCGGTAGAGACGGACGAGATTGCCGGTTCAATCGGGCTTTCGCAGATATTTCGCGGCGGTTTTCAAAACGCATATCTTGGTTATTATCTCGGCGAAAAATTTACCGGCAAAAGATTTGCTACGGAAGCGATTGCTTTGATCGTCAAATTCGCGTTTGAAGATTTAAAGCTTCACCGCATTGAAGCAAATATTCAGCCGCATAATCTTGCTTCGATTGCCGTCGCGAAAAAAAACGGTTTTACAAAAGAAGGATTTTCGCCGAAATATCTATATATTGACGATGTCTGGTGCGATCACGAACGCTGGGCGATAATAAATGAAAATTGGTGATAATAAGTATGAAAAGTTCTGAAATCCCGATGACCATTGAAGAATTTGAGCTTGCTGAATTTCCTTTCGGTTGGAAAGATGAATATTGTGACGGAAAAGCTCATCTCACGCCTCGTTCTTACGGTATTTTGATGAAAATGCCTGTAAAAAACAAGAAAATTAACAATACCGTCGAAATTTCCCTTTTAACCGAAACAACAGTTGAAAATTTAATCGAACTGTTTTTTGCGGCTTTTTATGATTCGGTCGAATTTTGTGATTATTCACAAGAAGACGTAAAAAGAGCCGCTGCTAAAAATATAAAAAAATTCTTCGATGGTAAACGCGGTATTCCGCAACTTGATTTGTGCCGGATTGCTCTTTCTTCAAATAAAAACAAACTTATCGGCGCGTGTTTGATTTCTAAATATAGATTCGGTTTCAAAAATGAAATTTTATTTGTTCATCCGAATCATCAACGCAGCGGAATCGGAACTGCTTTGGTTTCAATCGTTTTAAATGAGTTGATGAAAATTAGCGAGAAATTATTTTGGAGTGAATATCATATCTGCAATGAACAAAGCCGCAATTGGCACGAAAAACTCGGGTTTGCCGAGGTTCCGGATATTATGACACTTAGGCTTCGCCGAAATTATTTGAAAAACCAAATTTGGCGTAATGAACAATTAGGGGATTTTGATAAAATAGAAAAATTGAAACCACTTCTAATGAAATCTGAAAAAATATTAAAAATTTTGGAAAAAATAGAAAAAAAAGATTTCGGTGAAGCGTGGCTTCAATGGAAATATGAATTTTAAAGAAATGACAGAAACAGCCGCAAAAACTGCAAAACAAGGTCTTGTCGAGGTAAGAAATCTGGTCAAATATTTTCCGGTCGAAAACAGCGACGATGTCGTGCGGGCGGTTGATGATGTTTCGTTTGATATTTTATCGGGCGAAACTTTGGGGTTGGTCGGCGAATCGGGTTGCGGCAAATCAACCGTCGGGCGGTGTTTGCTGCGACTTTACGAACCGACGAGCGGAGAAGTTTTGTTTGAGGGCGAAGACATTTTAAAGCTCTCGAATAAAGAACTTCAAGCGTTGCGGCGTGAGATGCAGATAATTTTTCAAGACCCGTATGCTTCCCTTAATCCGCGTCTGAATATTTTATCAATCGTCGGCGAACCTTTGAAAATCCACAAAATCGGGGATAAAGCGGAAAGACGCGAGCGCGTTGCCGATCTACTGAAAAAAGTCGGGCTCGATCCGAATTATATGTTTCGCTATCCGCACGAATTTTCCGGCGGACAACGCCAACGCATCGGCATTGCACGCGCACTGGCACTTAATCCGAAACTGATTATCGCCGATGAACCCGTTTCGGCGCTCGACGTTTCCGTGCAGGCGCAGGTCGTTAATCTGCTTCAGGATTTACAGCAGGAATTCGGTCTGACTTATTTGTTTATCTCGCACGGTTTGGCGGTCGTCGAACATATTTCAAACCGTGTGGCGGTGATGTATCTCGGCAAAATCGTCGAAATTGCCGAAAGCCGCGAGCTTTACGACACGCCGCTTCATCCTTATACAAAAGCCCTGCTTTCGGCGATTCCGATTCCCGACCCGAAACAAAAACGCGAGCGAATGATTTTAACGGGCGATGTTCCAACGCCGATCAATCCGCCTTCGGGCTGCCGTTTCCGCACACGCTGTCCGTTTGCCATCGAAGAATGCGCCAGGATTGAACCGGAATTAAGAGAAATTACCACGGGACATTTTTCGGCGTGTATTCGCACCGAAGGTTATGAAACTGCAGTTAAATCTTTGTAACTTGTTGAAACAATCACGGAAATAAATCCGTAAAGTAAATTAAATCGCTGAAAATCAATAGTTTTTATTAGAATTTAATTTAAATTGGGGGAAAATATGAATCGTTTAACAGGAATTATAGTCGCTGTTTTAGGAGTTTTGGTTGCTATTCTCGGATATACGAATATTTTACCGAATCTTGGTTCGACGGGTGTTTTTCTGGTCTTGCTCGGCGGATTATTGTTCGGTTTGAGCTTTGTACCGAAGCCGGAGGCAATCGAATCCGAACCGATGTCTTTTCCGGAAACATTGGTGAAAATGTTTTATGCGCCGACCGAAGTTTTTCAAAATCTGCGCCGCCATCCGCGTTTTCTCGGAGTTGCCTTAGTGATTGCCGTTATTTTGGGAATATATACGTTTGCATTTTTTGAGCGTGTAACTCCCGAAAAAATTACAAATCACACGATTGAAAAACTGGCAGAAAGCGGCTGGGTTCAGTCTGAACAAATTGAAACGGTCAGAAAACAGACACTGGAAACAAATGCGAGTCCATATGCCCGCGCCGGACAATTAATAAACGGTTTTAGCGGAACGGTATTTTTAATAGCCTTTCTCAGCTTGATTTTCTGGCTGATTACACTGGCATTCGGCGGACAAATGAATTTCTGGCAAGGAATGGCAGCAACCGCATATGCTTTTTTCCCGCTTACGTTTCTTCAAAAAGGGCTGAGTCTTTTGATTTTATACTTAAAAGACCCCTCGGAAATTCATCCGATTCTCGGACAAAACACACTGGTTCAGGATAGTTTGAATTTTCTGATCGCCCCGTCCGCAAGTCCTGTTTTATATACCGTATTATCATCGTTCAGCCTTTTGACGATCTATTGGCTCTGGCTGATCTCGACAGGTTTGAAAAATGCCGGAGAAAGAGTTTCGTCAACCACGGCTTGGACATCGGCGATAATTATTTGGGTTATCGGATTATTGCTCGGTGTGGTTTCCGCTTTGGTTTTCGGTAATTTTATGAGTTGAGGAAGTCAAAATTTAACTGGTGAAAAAGCGTAGGTTATAACAACTTACGCTTTTTTATTCGGAATTTTCCCCAAATAAAAATTGTATTTTATAAGTTTTTTATATCAGGAAAACTTGACAAACTCACTTGACCTATAAGTAAATTTAATGGCATTCTTTTTATAAAATGCTTCCGATAACCGAACAGGAAAACCCCGCGTCGGCAAATATTGATAAACTGCCGACGCTCGATGCGCTTCGATTAATTAACGCCGAAGACGCAAAAGTCGCCCTTGCGGTTGAAAAAGTTTTGCCGGAAATTGCTAAAACTGTCGAAAAAATCGTCGAAAAAATAAAAAACGGCGGGCGGCTTTTTTATATCGGATCGGGAACGAGCGGCAGGCTCGGTGTTTTGGATGCCAGCGAGATTCCGCCGACATTCGGCGTTTCTTACGATTTGATCCAAGGCGTAATTGCCGGCGGTTACGATGCGCTTTACAAAGCGACCGAAGCGAGCGAAGACAATTTCGAACAAGGCGCGAAAGATTTGCAAACACGGGGTTTCACGGAAAAAGACGCGGTTATCGGCATCGCCGCTTCCGGCAGAACACCCTATACAATCGGCGCAGTTCGATTTGCCAAAAATCTCGGCTGTTTTACGGCTTGCATCACCTGCGTTCCCGATTCGGAACTTACAAACGCGGTTGAAATTCCGATAGTTGCGGTCGTCGGCGCGGAAGTTATCACGGGTTCGACGCGGATGAAAGCCGGAACGGCGCAAAAAATGATCTTGAATCTGATTTCAACCGCGACAATGATCCGGCTCGGCTACGTTACGGGAAACCGGATGACCAACGTAAAATCTTCAAACATCAAACTCAAAGAAAGAAGTTTAAGAATTTTGATGTCAGACACGAATTTGGACGGAAATTCGGCGCAAGATTTAATGAGAAAAGCGAACGACGATTTGCGCATCGCGCTGGTGATGCAAAAAGCAAATGTAGATTTTGAAACGGCTCAGAAAGTATTGACTGAAACAGATTTTGTGGTTGAAAATGCTGTTAAACTTTTGAACTAAAATGCAAACATTAGATTTAATCATCATTTTCGGTTATCTGATCGGAATCACTCTGTTTGGAATTTATTTTTCCGGCAAACAGAAAACGACGGAAGATTATTTTGTCGGCGATCGAAACGTGCCGTGGTGGGCGATTGCGGCTTCGATTGTGGCGACGGAAACTTCGACCATTACGTTTATTTCCGTGCCGGGAATTGCCTTTGCGCGAAACGGGAATTTCGAGTTTTTGCAGGTCGTTTTCGGCTATTTGGTCGGACGCGTCGTCATTTCGCTTGTTTTTATTCCGCTTTATTTTAAAGGTGAATTGCAAACCGTTTATCAGCTCTTGGGCGAGCGGTTCGGCTTAAAAGTGAAAATGCTCGCTTCATCTTTGTTCGTGATTATGCGGAATATCGCTGACGGAATTCGGCTGCTTTTAACCGCAATCGTTCTCGCGGCGGTTTATACGGCATTTGTTCCGGGCAGCGATCCGACGACCGTGATTATCGCTTCGATTGTTTTGCTCGGCGCGGTGATGATCGTTTTCACATTTTTCGGCGGAATGGAAGCCGTAATTTGGGTTGAAGTTGTTCAGCTCGCCATTTACATCGGCGGAGCGATTGCGGCGGCGGTCGTTTTAATAAATCAGATTGATGGCGGATTTTCGCAGGCAATAGCTATCGGCGAGCAGTTTAATAAATTCCAGATTTTCGACTTTGCGCTTGATTTTACAAAGACATACACCTTTTGGGCGGGGCTTCTCGGCGGTTGTTTTTTAACAATGTCCACGCACGGAACCGATCAATATCTCGTTCAGCGTTATCTCTGCACCGACAAAGCGAGCCGCGCTTCACTGGCTTTACTTTCGAGCGGCGCAGTCGTGCTTGGACAATTTATCGGATTTCTTTTCATCGGCGTTTTGCTTTTTGCCTTTTACGCGCCGTATACCAACGCTGCAGAATATGTGAACGCCGGAGTTGCGGGTTCGGGCGTTCCGGCGACTTTTCCGTTTGCCGGCGGCGATCAGGTTTTCCCCGATTTTATTACAAAATCAATGCCTTCGGGACTTTCCGGTTTGGTTGTTGCGGCGATTTTCGCGGCGGCACTTTCTTCGTCGCTCAATTCGATTGCCGCCACCGCCGTCAATGATCTATACAAACCTTTTACAAAGGAAAAAACCGACAAACATTTTTTGAAGGTTTCCGGCTGGCTGACTTTGATAATCGGCGTTGTCCAAATTACGGTGGCGATCAGTTTGATCAGCGCGAAAAGTTCGGCACTTAGTCAGGCACTTTCGGTCGCATCTTTAATAAATGGTCCGATTCTGGGAGTTTTTCTGGTCGGCACATTTTTGAAAAAAGCGCGGGAAATTCACGCGCTGATCGGAATGGGGGCAAGCATTTGTCTGATGCTTTACATCCTATTCGGAACAAAGATCGCCTGGACCTGGTACGCCTTGATCGGCAGTTTAACCACATTTTTTGTCGCATTGTTGGCGAGTTTGATTATAAAAAATAATGATTAAATATTTCTTAAGTTTATTGATTCTATTTTCCGTTTGTACGTCCTTTATTGCACCAGTTTCGGCTTCCGTGTCATTTAAGCCGGATGAAAAAGCGTATAAATGGGCGGATAAAAAACTCAAAAATATGTCGCTCGATGAAAAGATCGGGCAGATGATTCACGTCGGCGTCAATGCCGAATTTATGAATCAGGACAATGCGGCGTTTCAAGCTCTAAAACGGCAAGTCGTCGAAAATCACGTCGGCGGAATCATCGTCTTTGTCGGCGGAGTTTATGATACCGTGCATCTGATGAACCGGATGCAGGAAGCAGCAAAAATTCCTCTGCTTGTTTCCGCCGATTTTGAAACCGGCGTGGCGATGCGTTTTCCCGACACGATAAATTTCCCGTGGAATATGGCGGTCGCCGCAACCGGAAATCCCGAATTTGCGCGGCGCGAAGGTTTGATCGTTGCCAGAGAAGCGCGTGCATTGGGAATTCACTGGGATTTTGCGCCCGTCGTTGATGTCAATAACAACGCCGAAAATCCGGTGATAAACGTCCGCAGCTACGGCGAAAATCCGCAGGATGTCGGCAGATTTGCCACCGAATTTATGACGGGGTTGCAAAGCGGAAATGTTCTGGCGACGGCGAAACATTTTCCCGGACACGGCGATACGGCGGTTGATTCGCATCGCGGTTTGCCCGTCATCGATTTTTCGCGCGAGCGTCTGGAAAAAACCGAGTTCGTGCCGTTTCGCGAATTGATAAACAAGGGCGTCGGTTCGGTGATGATCTCGCATATTTCAATGCCGCAGCTCGATTCCGAACAGGTAAAACCTCTTCCAAGATCGGAAAAACCGGCGTATGCCGATTCGGAAGTTATTACGGAAGCCGCGACGATTCCGGCGACGCTTTCAAAGAATATCGTAACTAATATTCTGAAAAATGATATGAAATTCGAAGGTCTCGTCGTCACCGATGCGATGGATATGAGCGGTTTGACGCTTTATTTTAATCAGGACGAGGCGGCGGTGCGCGCCGTTCTTGCGGGAAATGATATTCTGCTGAAACCTTCGAACGGCGATGCCCCGACGCGCGGACTTCGCGAAGCCGTAAAATCGGGCAGAATTACGGAAGAACGAATCAACGAATCGGTCAGAAAAATTCTCGCCTGGAAACATAAACTCGGTTTGGACAAAAAACAGAACACGCCGCTTGATTCGATTGATAAAGTGGTTGCCGGTCAGGAAACCGGAAAACTTGCCGATGAAATTGCCGATAATGCGATTACTTTAGTCAAAAACGAAGATAAATTTCTGCCGCTCAAAGCGGGACAAAAAGCGGTTGTTCTGTGCATTTCAAACGGCGAAGACCGCAACTTTGTCGGCAATACTTTTGCGGCAAGTTTGCGCCGCAACGGTCTCGAAGTCGAACGTATTCCGATTGATCTTCGCGCCACTGAAAAGGAGATCGAAGACGCGATAAATAAAGCGAAAGCCGCCGATTTTGTGGTTGCAGGGCTTTTCGGACGCGTTCGCTCAGGATCGAAAAATTCGGTCGGTCTGCCCGAAACGGGTGAAAAGGTTCTGCGCGAAGTCCTTAAAAGCGAAGCAAAGGTGATTTCCGTTGCCTTCGGAAATCCGTATTTGTTACTGGGTTTCCCGGAAATGAAAAATTATGCCGTCGCTTACGGCGATATGCAAAGTTTGCAGAAAGCTTCGGCGGATGCGATAACCGGAAAAATCGATTTTCGCGGAAAATTGCCGATTACCATCGGAAATTTTCCGCGCGGCACCGGATTGAGTCTGATTTCAAAATAGATAATTATCAATAGATAACGGATAACGGATAATGAATAATGAATAACGGATAACGGATAATTATAGAATTCTATAATTATCCGTTATCCGTTATTCATTATCCGTTTCATTATTATTGTTCGGTTTCGAGTTCCTGCGGGGCGGCAGAATCTTTATGTTTGAGAACGCGGTCGAGCATTTCGGCGCATTCAGCACTTCTCGAAGCGAGTTGGGCATCGGATTGTTCCTGCTGATTTTTAAGTTGGTGATATTCATCAGCAATATGTAAAGCGGCAAGAATTGCCACTTTAAGAGAATCAACCGTGAGCGTGCCGGACGAGATTTCGCGCATTTTGCTGTCAACATATGCCGCCAGACGCATTATGTATTCATTATCACCGTCGGAACGAATATTGTAGGTTTGGTTGTAAATTTCGACTCTGATTGATTGTGCGACTGTATCGGTTTTTTCTTTACTTCCAATCATATACATCACCTTTGAACGATTTCGGCGAATTCGACGGTCTCGATCGCATCGGGAATGACGACCGTAATTGCATCGAGCATTGCCTCGACCTTGAGCTGCATCGCGTCGCGTTCCGACATTAAATCTTCCATCTTTTCCTCACGCCGTTTTTTTTCAGTTAAAAGACTGCTGACTTCGTGCCGCAGCGAACTCATTTCTCTCTCAACCCTTTCCTTTTCTTCGCGCATCTTTTTTGCGAATTCGATTGTGAGATAAATTTTGTCCTCGAGATGCGAAAATTTTTCCATGCCAGATAATCCGCCCATTCTTTTCTCCAAATGTTTAATTTGTAACAACTTCTGTCTGATTATGTTTATTTTTTAAGAAAACTTCAAGTGTTTTATTAAATAAATGTTAAAAAGGTATTCTCTAATAGATTTTTGAAACGCTTGAAATCGAAAAACTTAGATTTCAAATATTCGATTCTTTGATTGAAACTCTTTTTCACTCTCAGCGTTCTCTGCGTGATATAACATTTATTGTACGCAGAGACGCAGAGAACGCAGAAAAAAAATCAAATGAAAACATTCAGTTCAATAATTAACGAAGGAATACCGTTAAAAACGCTGTTTAGCATTCAACTTGGTTTCCAGATTCTGC